>JAFLBB010000268.1 GCA_017304135.1 Acidobacteriota bacterium
TGGCTGGCGGCTCGGGGCCGTGGCTGGCGGCTCGGGGCCGCGGGGAACGGCTCGCGGCCCCCCTAGGCAATCCCAGCGCTGTGGAGCACCTCGCCTGTGGCGTCGCGGATGACCTCGTTCAGGTGCGGCCCGTCGAATTCCAGCGTCGCAAAGCCGTGCGGGCCGTAGCGCGACTCATGGCCGGGGATGTGCGGGTTGGGGCCATCGAGAATGTGCGCGCCGGGAACGCCGTTGCGGCTCTCCATGCGGACGAAGGTGTTAGCGGAGCCGCCCGCGCCGGGCAGCTGGTCACGAAAATAGGGGAAGCCGCCGTGGCCGATACAGCGGCCGTGGAGTCCCCACACCGGGTGCTGGTCATAGAGGACGCAGCGGTGCTCGTGGCCCCAATACCAGGCAAAGATCTGGCGGTTGTGAAGGAGCGAGGCGAGCTTACCCACCAGTTTCGGGCCCTGGCTGTCGAGAAGCGAAAAGGGCTGATGGTGGGAGAAGAGGACGAGCCGCCGCCCGCCGGCTTGAGCGAGCAGCGATTGGAGCCAGGCGGCCTGGTTGCCGTGCAGGTCGTGGTCGCTGTAGGCGGTGTCGAGTCCGGCCAGAATCCAGTGGTCGTTTTGCAGGGCAAAGTAGCTCGACTGCTGGCCGAACTCGCGGCCGATGGCCTCACAGTAAGCCTCGCCGCCCGTATACATCTCATGGTTGCCGTTGAGGGCGCGATGGATGGCGCCGGAGGCCTTCGGCCAGGGCAGGATGAGGCCCTCATCAATCTCGTCGGCGTCGCCGGAGTAGTAGGTATCGCCCAGGTGGAGGACGAGTTGGTGGCTGGCTGGGTCGTCAACGATGCTGCGGGAGACAATGGGCGCGCCGTAGAGGCCGGTGGCCCAGTCGCCGAAGACGGCCACGCGGGCGGTGTTGGGGAACGGGTCGGCGAGGCCCGCCGGTTCGGCCCATTTGAACTTCGTGATGCGCTTCCACCAGTCAAAGACGACGCTGGAGGCCCAGCCGAGGACGTCGCGTTCGTCGTATTTGACTTCGGTGGCGTCGGCTGACGGCATGTCAGCGGCTGGACCGAACTTGGAAAGATGGGTTTGCAGGAGCGAGGCGAAGGGGTCCTGGACAGTGCTCATTACGCCCGGGAAGCGCTGTTCCTTTTCAATGAGTTGGAGGGCGCGGGCGGACTCCGCAAGGGCTTCCGGGTGCGGTGGGTTCGTTTTGTAAGAAACTTGTGTCTCCCACGAGTTGCGTGTTTCAACATCCTTCTCGCGGGTGAGGGTGGCGATGCGGCGTCCGGCCATGTCGCTAGGCTCCTTTCGACAGCAATCGGATCTCGGAAAAACTGGAAAGCGGCGCCGAGAGGGCTTCCTCGTCCTCGTCGCCCATCACGTCGCGGCTGGTGAGACCGCCGAACGAGATGCCGGCCTTTTGTTCAATGTGGCGCAGCGAGCGCTGGTGAGTGTCGTACTCGCCGAAGACGAACTCCTGTTCGGGAATCACGTTGTCCTGGGAGATGGTGTAGCCGCTGGCGCAGAGCTTGCCCGTCTGGTCATGAACGAAGGCGATCACTTTCCAGAATGAGCGCGGGATCTTCACGCCGAAGCGGATAGGGTCGTTGGCGTGCAGGAACGGCCCGGTGAGGACGGTGATGCGCATGTCGTCTTCGCGGGCGTTTTGCAGGGCGTAGTCCTCCAGGCCGAGCCAGATGCCGGCGTTGAACGACTGCATCTGCGGCACGGCGTTGGTGACGTGCATGGAGTCGGCGCAGCCGAGGTTGGCGAGCGCCTTCGAGCCCCAGGCGGGGTCTTCACGGCGCGTCATGTGGCCGCGGCTGAACTTGGGTTCGTTGCCGTAGCATTCCTTGATGATTTGCAGATTGGCCGGAATGCGCGGGTCGGTGCGCCAGCCGGGGCGGACGGTCTTCTTGGAGTTCTTGCCGTCGATGTTCACGGCGCTGTAAAAGCAGAGGCGGCGCTTGCGGTGCATGACGACGGAGAAGTGGGTGTAGCGGAGCTCCATCTCTTTTTTGCCGGCGAACTCAAACTCGACCACCTCGCCAGCGTCGCGCTCGATCTTGGGAAGCGGGATGGCCGGGCCTTCGGCGAGGAAGGCCGGGTCGTAGCCGGCGCGGTCGGCGTAGTCCTCGGGGCGGGCTTCGGTTTCGATGAGGTCGTCGGCGGGGTTCGCGCGGCGCGGGCCGGGGAGGGCTGGGCTGACGGAGGTTTGCAGGGTGACGGCCTGGCTGCCGAAGTCGGGGGAGCCGACCTCGATTTGCAGCTTCACCGGGATGGAGAAGGAGACGGTGTGGGTGCTGGGTGGCGTGGCGGGAGAGGGCGCGGGTGTTGAGGACGCGGGGGGTGCGGACGCGTTGTCCTCCGGTTGCGGCGGGGCGGGTGCGGGGCGGCCTTCGCTGCGGCCGAGGCGGCTGAAGCGGTCGGCCACCAGCGCAGCGGGCACGGCGTAGTTGGCTTCCAGGAAGCGGCCGGCGAAGTGAAGGCCGAGCGCCTCGCCGGAATCGAGATGCAGCACGACCGAGCCGGAGTTGCCGCCGAGCGTCGAGCAGTCGTGCTGGAGCAGCCCGTGCGAAAGGCCGGTGACCTGGCCGGGGGCGAGGCGCTTCTTGTCGAAGACGTCGCCGAAGATGCTGAACATCAGGTCCTGGTCGGGGATGCGGCTATCGCGGGCGGGGTAGCCGATGACCGCCACCTGGTCGTCAGCCTGCACGGCGCGCGCCGACAACCGGATCGGCTGCGCCAGTTCATCGGAGGGTTCGACGCGCAGGAAGGCGAGGTCAGGGCCGCCCTCCTCCTCGATGTGCAAAATCTCAACCAGGCGAACGGCCCGGCTCTCGGCGCGGCGGTGCTCTTCGAGGAAGTCGATATCGGCGGTCATCGTGTCGCCGAAGCTGGAGCGGAAGACGAAGCGGTCGCCCCTGCGGCGGCCGAATTCATTGGCCACATGGCGGTTGGTGACGACCACTTCGGGGTCAACCAGCCAGCCCGTGCCGACCCATTGGAAGCGCGGGTGGTGGGCCAGCTCAATGCGCCCGGTGGCACGGATGGCCTGCGTCAACTGCTTCTTGGCCTTCTTCAAACGCGAGCGCCAGATTTCACTTTCGGCGTCGTCGAATTCCAACTTCGCCGCATCCTGAAACACGCGCAAAACCGGGCGCCCCGTGCGGAGGACGATGGTTTCGGGAACCACTTGCGGCATGGGCGCGCGGGCGGCGGCGACGCCTTCCACGGCCATTCCGGCCATCGGCATAGCGGCGGGCATGGCGGTGGGCCCAGCCATCGGGCCGAAGCCCGGCGCGGCAGGACCGGCCTTGGCCAGGTCGCTTCGTTTCGATTGGAGTTCTTCGCCCAAGGTTGGGTCCGCACCCTGAATGCGGCTCAAAATCGCTTGTAGACGGCGCACCTGCTCGTCCATAGTGGTTTCCTTTCTCCGAATGCGGAAATGCCCAGAATTCCGCCGCTCAATTCTAATCGAATTGGGTGAGGGCGACAATCACTCAAGCGTTGGATTGCGGAGAAAGGGGACAGGTGGTGAGGGCGGCGCGGCTTACAGCCGCGTGAAGTCGATCACGGGCTTGACGACTCCCTGCTCCGGATCGAGCCACACGGGAAACGAGGCGGCGACGTCGGCAGGGGCGGTGAGCGGGGCGAACCACGGCGTGGGGTCGACGATCTTCTGCTGCAAACGCGAGATCACCCAGCCGAAGTCGAGTTCATTCGCGTTGCGCGAGAAGAGCACGGTGATTTCGCGGGCGTGCATGAGCGGGTTGTGGAGACTGAACTCGCCCGGCTGGTGGCCGACATAGACGAGGCGGCCGCCGTGGGCGACATAGTTGGGGGCGGCGCTCATGGCGGCGGGCGAACCGGTGGCGTCAATCACAAGCTCGGCAAGCTGGCCTTCGGCCGATTCGACGACCTGGGTGTAGCCGAGCGACTGCGTAAGAAAACGGCGGCGCGTGGGGCTGCGTTCGGCCACGGTGACGCGGGCGCCGGTGCCCTGCAATCCGGCAAGCACGGCAAGGCCGATGGGCCCCGCACCGATGACAAGCGCGCGTTCGCCCGGCTGCGGCGCGCCCCGGCGGACGGCGTGATGGCCGATGCAGAGCGGCTCGACGGTGGCCAGTTGTTCCCAACTGAGCCCCTGGGCATGGTGGAGTTTGGCGATGGGCACGGTGAAGCGTTCGCACATGCCGCCATCGATGTGGACGCCGAGCGTGCGCAGGCGCGTGCAACAGTTGGTGCGGCCCACGCGGCAGGTGGGACAGTCGCCGCAGGAGAGGAAGGGATTGACGCACACCACTTCGCCCGGCGTAAAGTCAGCCTCGCCGTTGAGGGCGAGCACTTCGACGGCGAGCTCATGGCCGAGGATGCGCGGGAATTCGACGAACATCTGGCGGCCGTTGTAGGCATGCAGGTCGCTGCCGCAGACGCCGATACGCAGCGTGCGGACTAGGGCGTGGCCGGGCGGCGGAGGGGCGGGTTCGGGGACGTCGACGAGCGCAACCGTGCGCAGAGCTGTGAGCTGGAGGGCTTTCACCTGGCTAGCGTATCATGGGATTCGTTTATGGCCCTGCGCATCGACTCACATCATCACTTCTGGGAATACTCGGCGAAGGAATACGGCTGGATCAGCGAGCCGATGAGCGCCATCCGCCGCAGTTTCGGACCATCGGATCTGAAATCAACGATCGCCCCGCTGGGCATCGACGGCGTGGTGAGCGTGCAGGCGCGCCAGACCGTGGAGGAGACCGACTTCCTGCTGGCCTACGCCTCGAAGAACGAGTTCATCCGCGGCGTGGTGGGCTGGGCGCCGCTGATGGAAGAGGGCGTGGAGAATGTGCTTGAGCACTTCAAGGCGCATGACAAGTTCAAGGGCGTGCGCCACGTCGTGCAGGACGAGCCGGATGTGAACTTCATTCTGCGCGAGGACCTGAACCGCGGCGTGGCCCAGTTAAAGAAGCTGGGGCT
>JAFLBB010000269.1 GCA_017304135.1 Acidobacteriota bacterium
CAGCAGAATCAGCCCCGCCGTGGCCGCCTTCGGCGCCAGCAGCACCACCGCTTCCACAATTCGCTGCGTCCACTGTGTTTCAAACACACTGATCGCCGACAACACCCCGCCCAGCAGCAGCAGCCAGAACACAGCCCGCGCCACCAGCGGCCCCGTGCGCAAATCGCCCTCCGGCCGCAACAGGTTCGATAACCCCGACCGCTTCAGAAACCGGTCCGCCGCCAGGCCCTTCACCACACGCGACACCACAAACCGCCCCGCATGCGCCAGCACCCACGCCGCCCCCAGAATGAGCACCGCCACAAACAGCGGCGGCAAATAGTGCGTCAATCCCTCGTACAGATGTCCCCACGTCCGCTGCACAATCTCGTTAATCGTCTCCAGCATGGCTTACCTCCTGTGCGCTCGCCGCACGCTCACCGGGATGCGGCGCTTTCGGGTTTTCCCATAACTCCACCAGGTACGGCTTCATCGCCTCAAACGTCAGGCACAGCCGTTCCATTCGCTCCTCCACCGCCTCGGCATCAAGCGGCTTCGTCTCAATCACCCAACTCGCCACACGCCCCATATACAGCGGCGTGAACGACCGCATCATATGCCCCCGCTCCACCGGCTGCCTGTGCCATGCGGCGGCAAACTCATACACAACCCCTGTCCACAAATCGTCGTCAATGTGGAAGCTCTCCCCCGCCCCCGGCTCGCGCGCCGCCAAGGCCAGCCCGCCCAGCGCCCGCATCGTCGTCGCCGAAAGGGCGATCTTCCAAACATCGCGCAGATCCGCCCAGCCTTTGGCGAAGGCCAGCAACATCCGCTCCACGTTCACCGCGATCGGCTCCAGCCCCACGTCGTAACGGAAGCCGTACAACTCGCACGGCTGGCTGCCCGCGCGATCGCGCCACGCCGGCTCATACCGCGCCGTCAACGCAAACACGCTCGACAACACCTGCTGCAGCATCGCCGACAGATCCGACCCCGGGTCCTTGGCGTCATGCAACTTCGCCCCCAGAAACGCCTGGCACACGCGGAAACTCTCCGCCACCGCCGTCGTCGTCATCCAGATGTCGATCCCAAACCGCGCCACATCCGATTCCCAATCCTCGTGCTGCAGATACCGCCGCACCATCGCCGTCGACAGCCCGAAATCCCCGCCAATCGGCTGCCGGATGCGCGGCCCATACAGCGCGCGGGTCATCGGATAAATGATCGAATTCGTAATCGTGCCGTCGTACTTGTGGCGATGATAATAGGGCGCGACGAAATCGAAATCGCTGTGCAACACCGGCCGCACCAGCAGGTCGATCCACTCCGGTGTGATCGAACGCAGATCCGAATCCACTACACAGCAGGCCCGCGCGTTCAGGTCCGACGCCATCTGGAAAATCATGCGGAACGCCGAGCCCTTGCCCGGCACACCGTGATAGGGAAAGGAAAGCCGGTGCACTCCCGACAGCGGCGTCGTCAGCAGCAGCAGCCTCGGATCAGCCGCCTCCACACCCAACACCGCCTGCGGCGTGCCGTCCTTGGAACCGCCATCGGAGTTGATGATGATCGACCGGTATTGCGGAAAGTACTTCTGCAACCCCGCCACCGCCGCCCGCACCACATGCCCGATCGTGCGGGCATTGTTGTAGCTCGGAATGCCGATCACAATGTCGGCTTCCTTCAGGTCGCTGATCGCGAGCGCAGCCTCTGCCGGCAACATCGGAGCCGGCTTACCCGCATCCACGGCTCTCATGAAACGATCTTAACATTCCTCGGCGGTGTACACCCCTCACGCCCTCCCGACTGCCTCCGCCCCCGCTCCCCTACTGCTTGTTCAGAAACGCCAGCATGCGCTCTTCATCGTTCCGCACATGCCGCAGCACCGCCGCCGCTTCCTTGCGGAATAAACGACCCATCAATCCCTTATTCACCGTCGCCACGTACACCTTGCCGTCCTTCTCATACACCGCCACCGAACACGGCATCATCGCCAGGCTCGACTTCTTGCCCGACTTCAACATGCTGCAGGCATACTGCTCGTTGCACAGCGCAATCACCTCAATGCGCCCCGGCTCGTCATAGCCGGCTTCCACCAACCGCGTCTGCATGCCCTCCACCGGCGTGGCCCGCCAACCTTCGTGCGCGGCGTTGTCCTTGATCGTCTGCACGGTCGTCTCGAAGTTGAACGGACTTTCGTGCTCCTCTAGAATCGCCCCCCGCGTCCACGACACGCCGATCGCGATCGTGAACGCGACTCCCAGGAAGAGTCCATAGAACCCCCACGCGAAATGTGATTTCAGGAATGCGGTCATGACACCCTCCAGTTCACCCGCTCACGAACCTGAGCCGGTGGGGAAGTGGCTGGATCTTCGCTCCGCTCGTAGAATAGCGCCGAACGCGCGGCAATTCCAGCCTTCTGTCTCCTCTTACCTGCTTTCTCCCTCTCCCATCAGCGACAATGGAACCTGTACGGAACGGGAAAGTTTCCATCCATGGGCATTTTGTATCAGTATCTACGCGCGCACTGGAAGCTCGCCGCCGGCGCGCTCGTCCTCGCCGCCATCAACCAGACCTTCTCCCTGCTTGACCCGCTCATCTTCCGCCACATCATCGACTCCTACGCCACCCGCTACAACGATTACTCGCAAGCCCAGTTCATCCGCGGCGTCTCTGTCCTGCTCGCCGCCGCCGTCGGCGTCGCCTTCGTCTCCCGCGTCGCCAAGAACTTCCAGGACTACTGCGTCAACCTCATCACCCAGCAGGTCGGCGCCCGCATGTATGCCGACGGCATCCGCCACTCCCTCGAACTCCCGTACATGATGTTTGAGGACCAGCGCTCCGGCGAAACGCTCGGTAAGCTGCAAAAGGTCCGCACCGATGTCGAGCGCTTCATCTCCACATCTATCAACCTCGTCTTCACCACCCTCATCGGCGTCGTCTTCGTCACCCTCTACGCCGTGCGCGTGCACTGGTCCATCGTCCCCGCTTACCTGCTCACCGTGCCCCTGCTCGGCGGACTCAGCTCTCTGCTCAGCCGCAAGATCAAGGTCGTCCAGAAGCAAATCGTCGGCGAAACCACGGCGCTGGCCGGCGCCACCACCGAATCCCTCCGCAACATCGAGCTCGTGAAAAGCCTCGGCCTCGCCCAGCAGGAAATCGGCCGCCTCAACTCCACCACCAGCAAGATCCTCAAGCTCGAGTTGAAGAAGGTCCGCTACCTGCGCAGCCTCAGCTTTATTCAAGGCACCTGCGTCAACTTCCTTCGCACCTCCATCCTCTTCCTGATGCTCTACCTGATCTTCACCCAGCGCATCACCGTCGGCCAGTTTTTCTCGCTCTTCATCTACTCGTTCTTCATCTTCGGCCCGCTCCAGGAACTCGGCAACGTCATCAACATCTACCGCGAAACCGAAGTCTCCCTCGGCAACTTCGAGGCCATCCTCAAGCTCGCCCCCGAGCCCCGCCCCGCGCAGCCGGTCGCCATCGGACCCCTGGAAACACTGGCCTTCGACAACGTCACCTTCCAGCACCAGTCGGCCCATGCGCCCGCCATCGAGGCCATCCGCTTCGAGGCCCGCCGCGGCGAAACCATCGCTTTCGTCGGCCCCTCCGGCGCGGGCAAGACGACGCTAGTCAAGCTCTTAGTCGGACTCTACCGTCCGAAATCAGGCCACATCTTCTACAACGGCACGCCCGAAGACCAGATCGACATCGACGCCCTCCGCGAACGCATCGGCTTCGTCACCCAGGACGCCCAGCTCTTCTCCGGCACCATCCGCGAGAACCTCACCTTCGTCCGACCCGGCGCGACCGATGCCGACTGCCTCCGCGTCCTTGAACAAGCCGCCGTCGAAACGCTGCTCGCCCGCGCCGGACAAGGCCTCGACACCGTCATCGGCGAAGGCGGCGTGAAGGTCTCCGGCGGCGAGAAGCAGCGCCTCTCCATCGCCCGCGCCCTCCTCCGCAAACCCGAACTGCTCGTCTTCGACGAAGCCACTTCAGCGCTCGATTCCCTCACCGAAGAAGAGATCAGCCAGACCATCCGCAACGTCGCCTCGCGCCGCGAAGCCATCACCTGCCTGATCGCGCACCGGCTCTCCACCGTCATGCACGCCGACCGCATCTATGTGCTGGAACGCGGCCTCATCGTCGAATCCGGCCGCCACGATGAACTGCTCGCCAACAAGGGACTCTACTTCGCCATGTGGCGTCAACAGGTGGGCGAAGGCCGTGAGGCCATCGGTGCCGGCAACGGCGCGTCCGCCATCACCCCTCGTAAACCGTAACCAGCCAGGGAAGCCATAGCCCCGGCTCGGCCGGAATTTCCTCACGCTCGATCAACTCCATGCATCGCTCGGCCTCGTCGAAGGTCTCGATGAACCCATGTGCATTGGGCCGCACGCCGATTCGTTCCGCAAACATCGCCTCCAGCCCGTTGCACAACCAAGAACAACTGAGCACCCCGAACAGGTAGGTCGCGATCAACTCAAAGCCCCCGCGCACGCCCCCTGGTTCGATCGTTCGCCCCGCACTCACACACCGTGCGATGCCCGTCACACCCACCGGCGCACACCCAGGCTTCCGAGGTTCAGGCCGTGTGTGCTCCACAAACCGCTCCGCATGCGCCGCCTGTAGCCCCAAGCCAAACAGAACCACATCACGATTCCCCTGCAAGAAGCGCGCCCGCGCCGCACGCGCCGCATCGAGTGAATAGAACGCATTCGGCCAGCCGAATTCCTTCTCGAACCCGGCCGTCGCCCACTCGATCACACCTGGCAGATGCGCCTCACCGATGCCGAACCGCGCCGCGTGGGCCGACCGCTCTTCCACGGAGTCCGTCGTCCACTCAATCGCCCACGTGTTTGGAAAGAAATCGCACACGCAACCCGACGCGCTGAGAACCTGCTCCGGCATCAAATCCGGCCGCATGTTCTCGCGCCGCGGCACCCGCCGCGTCAGGTAATAACCGCCGCTGATGTACCC
>JAFLBB010000270.1 GCA_017304135.1 Acidobacteriota bacterium
CCCGGATGACCTGGCGGCGGCCTATCGCTTCGAGCAGGGGCAATATCTCACCCTGCGCACGGTGATCGACGGTGAGGAGCTGCGCCGCTCCTATTCGATCTGCACCGGCGAGGATGAGGGCGAGTTTGGTCATGCACCTGAGAACGCGGGGTGGGGGGCGCGGATTGGCTCAGGGGCGGCGGGGGTGGTTTGAAGGCGACGGAGGGCCGGCGTTCAGGCGGTTTTCGGCTGGGAGGCTGGGAGGGACTTGAGCCAGACAATACAGTCTGATATTGTCACCCCAATGAAAATCGTAATGGGGATCCTGCTAACCTGCGCGAGCATCTGGGCACAGGAGTTTCGCGCCACGCTGAACGGGCGTGTCACGGACCCGAGCGGCGCGCCTATGTTGGACGCGGCGGTGAGCGTAGTCAACCTCGGCACGAACGCGGCGACTTCGGCGCGGACGGATGCGGAGGGGAACTTCACGATCCTGTTTTTGCAGCCGGGTGTTTATTCGGCGACGGTGGAAGCGCCGGGTTTTAAGAAGTCGACGCGGAGCGGATTCGAATTGAGCGTGAATCAGAACGCTACGATTTCGTTCACGCTCGAACTGGGCGCGACGTCGCAGGAGGTGACGGTGACGGCCGAGGCGGAACTCCTCGACGAGTCCTCAGCCGACCGTGGCGGGGTGGTGGACGAGAAGGCGATCAAGGAGTACCCGCTGAACGGGCGGAATCCGTTTATGCTGGCGGCGCTGGTGCCGGGGGTGGATTTCAATGGTTCGCTGGCCTACCAGCGGCCGTTTGATAACGGGGCGATTGCGGAGTGGGGGATCAACGGGACGAACCGCAATACGGAGTTTCTGCTGGACGGGGCGCCGAACAATGCCCAGGCGGGGGGAAACAACCTGGCGTATGTGCCTCCGGTGGACTCGGTGCAGGAATTTAAGATCCAGACCAACTCATATGACGCGCAGTATGGGAGGTCAGGCGGGGGAACGGTGAACGTGGTGCTGAAGAGCGGCTCGAACCGCGTGCACGGCACGGTATACGAGTTCATGCGGCGCGACTGGCTGGATACGAATTCGTTCCAGAACAATGCGCGGGGGGCGCCCAAGGATGGGCACTATCTGGATCAGTATGGGGTGCAGTTGGATGGCCCTGTGTATCTGCCGAAGCTGTACAACGGGCGGAACAAGACGTTTTTCCTATTCAACTATGAAGGCTACCGTGAGGGCACGCCGCAGCCGCTGGTGCTGTCGGTGCCGGAAGAGGAGATGAAGAACGGCGACTTTTCGAAGCTGGCCGATGCGCGTGGGCGGCGGATCACGATTTACGATCCAGCCTCGGGGCGGCTGGTGAACAACGTGTGGACGCGCGATCCGTTTCCCTCGAACGTAATTCCGCAGGACCGAATCCATCCGATCGCGCGGAGGATCGCCTCTTACTTTCCCAAAGCGAACGTGAAAACGGACGGGGCGGACTACGCCACGTCGAATTACTTCCTTTCGGGTGGCAACAACCCGGCTAAGGATAGCTTCTACAACCTGGTGTTCAAGTTTGACCACAATTTCGGCACGAAGCACCGGATGTTTTTCCGGCACGCCTCGAATGACCGGACGGAGTGGCGGTCGACGAACGGGGTTTCCGGGCCGGGCGAGAACGGCCAGTTTCCCCTGAAACGCATCAACGACGCTTACGTGGTGGACTGGCTGACGACGGTTTCGCCGCAGACGATTTTCAACATCCGCAGCTCGTTCAGCCGTTACGTGGAAGGCTCGCGGAGCGATACGAACCTGGCGTTTGACATGACGGAGCTGGGCTTTCCGAAGGACTTACCGCAGAAGCTGGGGGCCAAGTTCGGGTTTGGCATTTATGTGCTGGATGGGTACATCCAACTGGGGCGGGGTTTTTCGTCGAACATCACCAACACGTTCACGACGCACCCGACGTTCACGCGCGTGTCGGGCTCACGGACGCTGAAGGGCGGGTTTGACATGCGCTGGATTCAATACTCGACGCAGAATTCGGGCGATGTGTTCCGGCTGAACCAGAACGCGGGGTATACGCAGCAGGTGTTCAACCGCGCCGATGCGCTTTCGGGTGACTCGCTGGCGAGCTGGCTGCTGGGTACGCCGTCGTCGGGGACGGCCAATTACCCGGTGCTGCCGATTTTCATGTACCGCTATCTGGCGCCGTGGGTGCAGCATGACTGGAAGGTGCATCCGAAGCTGACGATCAACGCGGGGCTGCGGATGGACTTCAACTTTTCGCCGACGGAAAGGTTCAACCGCATGAACCGGGGATTTGACGCGACGGCGATCAGTCCGATTGACGCCCTGGCGAATCGGGAAGCATTCCCGGAGCTGGCGCCGTTGCGCGGGGGGCTTCGATTTGCCGGTGTGGAGGGGGCTCCCCAGAGGGCGACCGATCTGTACTGGAAGACGTACCAGCCGCGCATAGGGGCGGCCTACTCGTGGAACCGGAAGACGGTGATCCGCGGGGGATGGGGCCGCTACTACTTGAATCCGAACAACGATTTTCAGCAGACGTTTGGCTTTTCCAACTCGACGGCGCTGATTTCCTCGAACGATGCGTCGCGCGTGGGGATCCCGAACAAGATCGAGGACCCGTTTCCGGTGGTGCTGACGCCGCCTGGGGCCTCGGCGGGGCTATCGACGTTTGCCGGCCGGGCATTTAGTTTCATGAACTCGGATTTCCGGCTGCCGCACATCGATCAGTTTTCGTTTTCCATCCAGCGGCTGGTGACGGCCCGTTCGCGATTTGAGATCACGTATGTGGGCAGCCGCGGATATGACCAGCAGGGCACGCGGGTTTACAACGAAGTGGAGGACGCCGGGTTCCGGGATGGGTGCAATTTCATGAAGGGCGGCAACCCGGCGTTTTGCGATGCGGCGCAGCAGAACCCGTTCCGCTCGATTCCGGCGTTTACGGGAACGACCTATGCGACGAACGGGACGATTGCGCGATCGAACCTGCTGCGGCCGTTTCCGCAGTTTGGGGCGATTACGGAGTTGGGCCGCAACGACGGGCTGACGTGGTACAACGCGGTGCAATCGCTCTTCACGTGGCGAACGCGTTCGGGCATGAATTTGAACGTGAACTACACGTTCTCAAAGAACATGGCGCGCAACGGCTACCTGGACCCGCAGAACCTGGTGATGCAACAGGGGCTGACGGCGCTGGACAAGCCACACCGGTTCACGGCGAGCATGATTACGCAACTGCCGTTTGGGCGGGGGAGGCGATTCCTGCGGTCGGTTTCGGGGTGGCAGAGCCGCGTGATTTCGGGGTGGCAGGCGACGACGATTTTCACTTACAGCACGGGCCGGCCGTGGACGCTGCCGACGAACGTGCTGTACCTGAAGGACGCGAAGCTGCCCTACGATTGGACGGGGTCGACGATCCAGGCGGTGAAGCCGTGCGTGCAGCGCTGGAACGAGAACAACACGATCACGATGCAGCAGTACAGCGTGGACGCGGGCTGCACGGAGGCGAACTGGCTGATTGTTCCGCGCTTCAATCCGCGCTATCACCCGACCTACGACGGACGTGTGCGGCTGCAATCGGTGGCGATGGCGGACGTGTCATTGAACAAGACGACGCGGCTTACGGAGCATGTGAGCTTGCAGTTCCGGGCGGAGTGTTTCAACGTGGCCAACTCGTTTTTTGTGGTGTCGCAGCAGTTTAACAACAACCCGGAGAATGTGCAGTTCGGCTCACTGATCAAGGCGGCGGTGAGCGCGCCGGCGTCGAACTATCCGCGGCAGATCCAGTTGGGGTTCAAGCTGCTGTGGTAAGCGGGAGCGGGAGCCGGCGGGTCAGACCTTCATCACCTTTTTGGCGTTGAGCTCGAAGATTTTGCGGAGGGCGGCGGGGTTGGGAGCGAGTTTGCGCATCATGGCGAGTTGTTCGCTGCCGCTGCATTTGGGGCCTGTGCCGATGGAGTCGTTGCAATCGCTGCCGTAGATGAGTTTGTCCTGGTGGCGGGCGACGAAGGCGCGGGCGTGGTCGAGGTCGCGGGTCATGGAGTTAAGGCCGGAGCCGGCGGAGAGGTCGGCGAACATGTTGGGGTAGTCGCGGAGGAAGCGGTCGGTCCAGCCGCCAGCAGTGACTTTCCACTTGGGGTAGAGGATGTCCTGGATCTGGTGGGAGTCGACGTTTGCCCAGAAGGTTTGGGCGTGGCCGATGAAGTTGACGCGGGGGTATTTGGCGAGGACGCGGTAGAACTGGTCGTAGTTGACGTTGTAGCGCTCGTGCTGGAAGTGAAGCAGGACGGGGACGCCGTTGGCCTGGGCGACGGTGGCGATTTTGTCCATGACGGGGGAGAGGACGTCGACGAAGAATTTTTGTTCGCCGATGCCGATGGCGCCGAGCTTGAGGTATTTCTCAATGACTTCGCCGAAGTTGCCGTCGTAGGGGACCTCGTTGGCGAACATGGTGAACTTGGCGGGGTGGCGGCGGACGAGTTCGAGGCAGCGGTCGTTGCCGGTGGCTTCGGCTTCGAGGCCGTAGCGGGAGCCGGCGGGGAGGAGGACAGTTTTGGTGATGCCCATTTTGTCCTGGTGAGCGATCAGGGCTTCGTCGGAGCGGCCGGTGTAGTCGGTGTGCTGGTGGATGTCGATGATGGCGTCGCGCGATTGGGCGAGGGCGGCGGTGGCGGCGGCGGTTGAGGCGAGGAAAGCGCGGCGGGTGTGCAAGGGCATGGGGTCAATCATAGAATGGGCGCATGACGCGGCGCATCTGGAGTGTGACGGTGGTGGCGCTGGTGAGCGCGGGCGGTTGGGCTGTGATTTCGCAGTCGTCGAATCCGGGGGTGTCGCCGTTGACGGGGAAGCCGTCGGAGTTGCGGCCGGGGGCGTGGTTTCCGGCGGGGTTTCCGTTGCATGGGACGGTGAAGTTGTTGACGAGTCC
>JAFLBB010000271.1 GCA_017304135.1 Acidobacteriota bacterium
TGGGCGGCGCAGCGGGCGATGTCGAAGGCGGCGATGCGTTGGGCGGAGATCTCGAGTTTTTGGGCGAGGAGGCGAAGCTGGGCGACATCCATGCGGACGGCGGCGGAGTGGAGCTTTTGCATGCGTTCGGGGGCGAGTTGGAGGAAGAGGATGGCCATGCCGGCGAGGAGGTCGGCGTCGGAGTGTTCGTGGTGGTGGGTGGGGGACTGAGGGGGGATGGTGGGGTGAGCGGCGCGGCGGCCGTAGTTTTCGACGGTTTCGATGAGGTGGGCGGGTGAGACGGGCTTGGAGAGGTAGTCGTTCATGCCGGCGTCGAGGCAGCGTTCGCGGTCGCCGTTCATGGCGTGGGCGGTCATGGCGACGATGGGGAGATTGTTCCAGCGGCCGTTGGAGCGGATGGCGCGGGCGGCCTCGATGCCGTCGAGTTCGGGCATTTGGACGTCCATGAGGACGAGGTCGTAGTTGCGGAGGCCGAGGGAAGCAAGGGCCTGTTTGCCGTTGGCGGCGACGTCGACGATGTAGCCGCGTTTGCGGAGGACGGCGGTGACGACCTTCTGATTGACGAGGTTGTCTTCGGCGAGGAGGACGCGGAGGCGGGGGAGGGCGTTGGCGAGGTTGGGGTTGGAGTCAGTTCCCTGGGCGACGGGGTGTTCGGGGGGTGCGGGGGCGCATTCGAGGGCGGGGAGTTCGACGCGGAAGCGGCTGCCGGAGCCGAGTTCGCTTTGGACGGTGAGGCGGCCGCCGTGGAGGTCGACGAGGCGGTGGGTGATGGCGAGGCCGAGGCCGGTGCCGCCGAACTTACGGCTGATGGAGCCGTCGACCTGGGTGAACTCCTCGAAGATGGAGGCGAGCTTATCGGCGGGGATGCCCATGCCGGTGTCGAGGACCTCATAGACGACCATGCCCTGGCCGGGGATGGAGGCTTTTTTGAGGAAGACGCGGAGTTGGACCGAGCCGCATTCGGTGAATTTGACGGCGTTGCTGAGGAGGTTATAGAGGATCTGGCGGAGGCGGAGGGGGTCGCCGAGCATGCGGGCGGGGATGTCGGGGGCGATTTCGAGTTTGAGGTCGATGCCTTTGGAGCGGGCCTGTGCGGAGACGCTGCGGACGCAATCGCCGGCGACGGAGCGGGCGTCGACGGGGATTTTTTCGAGGAGCATGCGGCCGGCCTCAATTTTGGAGAGGTCGAGGATGTCGTTGAGGAGGGAGAGGAGGGTATTGGCGCAGCCGTGGGCGGTTTCGAGGTGTTCGCGCTGCTGGGAGGCGGGATTTTCCTCGAGCAGGATTTCGATCATGCCGAGGACGCCGTTCATGGGGGTGCGGAGTTCGTGGGAGATGTTGGCGAGGAATTCGCTTTTGGCGCGGCTGGCGGCGAGGGCCTTCTGCATGGTCTCTTCGAGCTGTTCGGTGCGCTGGCGGATTTTGTCTTCGAGACCTTCCTGGTATTCGCGGACCTGCTCGCGGGACTGTTTGAGGACGTCGATCATGGCGTTGAGGCTGTGGCCGAGGTATTCGACCTCGTCGCCGGTGCGGGAGACCTGGACGGGTTCGAGGCGGCCGTCGCGGACGGCGGAGATGCCGCGTTGGAGTTGATGGAGGGGTTTGGCGAGGAGGTGGTGGGTATAGAGGGCGACGACGCCGCCGACGACGCCTAAGACGACGGCGAGAAAGACGAGTTTGCTGGGGTCGAACTCATTGCGCATGAGGTCGAGGCCGAAGTAGACGCACGATACCCAGGCTAAGAGTAAGGTGGTGAACACAGAGTAACGCCGTGCCAGCGAGCCTTTGGCGGCTGGCTGCACTTCGGGCGTCGATCCCTCTGGACGTGCGTCCATATATCCTTGATCCCATAAAACCAGCAGAACTCCTATGAAGGATTCACCCTAGATTTCGCTTGATATGGCTGTAGGGTGAGGAAATATTGAGCATTTCCGTAGATGTCCGCAATCGGAGCGTTTGCATGCTTTGTTAGACTCGGAGCGAGCGAACGATCCCTTAGATGAGACCCTCGTCCCGGCTTCCGGTAACGCTGTTTGGAGTGACACTAAAAACGCCTGTGATCGCGGCGTCTGGTACTTTCGCGTACGGGGTGGAATTTCAGGGGTTATTGGACTGGGAGTGGCTGGGGGGGATTGTGGTGAAGGGGCTCTCCAGGGAGCCGATTGCGGGGAATCCGCCGCCGCGGTTGTGGGAGACCGAGGGCGGGATGATGAATTCCATTGGGTTGCAGAACATTGGGGTGCGGGCGTTTGTGAAAGACAAGCTGCCGGGGCTGGCGGGTGTGGGGTGCGCGGTGTTTGCGAACGTGTTCGGATACCAGATGGAGGACTACACGGAAGTGGTGCGGGTGTTGGAGGACGCACCGGGGTTGGCGGGATATGAGTTGAACGTGTCGTGTCCGAATACGAAGCATGGGGGGGTGCAGTTTGGGTCGGACCCGGGGATGTTGGGGGAGGTGGTGCGGGCGGTGCGGGCGGTGGCGAAGCGGCCACTCATGGTGAAGCTATCGCCGAACGTGGCCAAGATTGAGCCGCTGGCGCTGGCGGCCGAGGAGGCGGGGGCGGACGGGATTTCGCTGGTGAATACATTCATGGCGCTGGCGATTGATGCGCGGACGCGGCGGCCGAGGATTGGGGCGGGGTTCGGCGGATTGTCGGGTCCGGCGATCAAGCCGATTGCGCTGCGGATGGTGCATGAGGCGTGGCGGGCGGTGAAGATTCCGGTGGTGGGGCTGGGAGGAGTGGCTTCAGGGGAAGATGCGGCGGAGTTTTTGATTGCGGGGGCGACGGCGGTGGAGGTGGGGACGGCGAGCTTTTGGGATCCGCGGTCATGCGAGCGGATTGCGAAGGAGCTGGATGGATTTTTGGGTGAGGTGGGGACGACGGCGGGGGAGTTGGTGGGGACGTTGGGGCGGTAGGGGGGGCGTGCGCAGCGAACCGGGTTGGCTAGTATTGGGTCACATGCGGCAAGTCGTCATTTTCAAGGGCGAAGACGGGCAGTGGGTGGCCGAGTGCTTGAGCCTGCCGGGATGCGTGAGCCAGGGGCAGACGCGCGAGGAAGCCGTGAGCCGGATACGGGAGGCGATTCAGCTCTACATCGCGGTTCTTGAGGAGGATCACTTGCCGGTTCCGGAAGAGCGATTCGATACGCTACTGGTCGCGGTGTGAGCAAGCTGCCGCGGGTTTCGGGAGGGCGATTGTGCGCGGCCCAAACGCTGCGTGATGCTCGCAGGTGATGCGAGAGATCTGGTGGGGGCGAACGCCGCCGCGTGCGCGAATGGTTTCGAGCAGGTCGTTAGGCGGGCTTCTTGGCCGGGGCGTTGCCGCTCTTCTTCTGCTGCGTTTGTTTCTGTTTCGTCAACTGCTGCTGCTTGTTCTTCTCTTTGTCTTTTTTGCCGCCCTTGTCTCCCATGCCTGCTCCTTTTTGAGCGATGGTGACTTGCCGTCAGAATCGCCGCGCGGCTTATGATTCGTTGTCGCCGCGACCCAACGCTATCACAGTTTCAGTGAGGAGGAGTCAATTCGGCCGGGAGACATACTTCGCCAGGAGGAAGGTGCGGCGAGGCGACGCGGTTGGGGGCGACCAGGGGGCGGCGCGTTACACTGAATTCCTCATGATGCGACTGATGGTGGTGTTGGCGGCGCTGGCGTTGACGATGATTGCGCCGGTGTGTGCGCAGACGACGGTGGTGCGGGCGGCGCGGATGGTGGATGTGGTGAATGGACGCCTGGTGGCTCCGGCGGTGGTGGTGGTGGAAGGGGAGCGGATCCGGGCGGTGAATCCGGGGACGGTTGCGGCGGGGGCGGCGGTGGTGGATTTGGGCGATGTGACGCTGGCGCCGGGGTTCCACGATATGCACGTGCACATCCTGATGCCGGATGGGACGACGTACCGGCGGGCGATGGTGGCCGAGGAGGCGGGGTACGGGCTGCTGCGGTCGTTGGGGAACGCGGAGAAGATGCTGATGGCGGGGTTCACGACGGTGCGGGAGTTGGGGCAGTTGCAGGTGACGCGGGAACTGCTGGCGGTGTCGATGGGGAGGGCGGGAGATGCGGGTTGGATTGCGTCGCCGAGGATCACGGCGGCGGGTCATGCGATTACGATTACGGGCGGACACATTGATCCCGATATGCAGGCGGCGATTGTGCCGGGGCTGTTCCGGTTGGGTCCGGAGATGGGGGTGGCGAATGGGGTGGATGAGGTGACGCGGGCGGTGCGGGAGCAGATCAAAGCCGGGGCGCGGGTGATCAAGATTTCGGCGACGGCGGGGGTGATGTCGGTAGAGGACTCGGTGGGGGCGCAGCAGATGACGGATGCCGAGATCAGGGCGGCGGTGGAGGAGGCGGGGCGGCATGGGGTGAAGGTGGCGGCGCATGCGCATGGGCCGGAGGGGATTCTGGCGGCGGTGAAGGCGGGGGTGGCGTCGATTGAGCACGGGTCGATTTTGACGGACGAGATCATTGCGTTGATGAAGCAGCGGGGGACGTATCTGGTGCCGACGACGCACCTGGCGGACACGATCGATTTGACGGGCGCGCCGGCAGTGGTGAAGCAGAAGGCGGACGCTGTGTTGCCGGTGGCCAGAGCGAGCGTGCGGAAGGCGGCGCTGGCGGGGGTGAAGATTGCGCTGGGGACGGATGCGCCGCTGGTGCCGTTTGGGGAGAATGCGAAGGAGTTTGGGGCGATGGTGGCGCGGGGGATGACGGCGGCGGAGGCGCTGCGGGCAGGGACGGTGAACGCGGCGGAGTTGCTGGGGGCGAAAGACCGGGGGCAGATTGCGGCGGGGATGGCGGCGGATCTGGTGGCGGTGAAGGGGAATCCGCTGGAGGACGTGCGGGCTACGGAGCGGGTGGTGTTTGTGATGAAGGCGGGGCGGGTGTATCGGAAGCCGTAGGGG
>JAFLBB010000028.1:0-48143 GCA_017304135.1 Acidobacteriota bacterium
TTGTTCACATCCGCCTCCACCGCCATCGTCCGCGTCACCGGATCCACTGACCGCGCCACCCGGCTCACCGTCGCGCTGAACGTCTGCCCTGGAAACGCCGGCACGCGGAACTTCACCGCCGCTCCCCCACCACCACACCCTTCGACACATTCACCCACTCCGCCTTGCCGCCCGACACCCGGATCACAAAACTCCGCTCCGTCGTCGTCGCCACCGCCGCCGGCGGCACCAGCAGCGAGGCCTTCCCTCGCTTGCCGCTCCACTCCACCTCCGCATACATCCCTGGCGCCAGCGCGCCCCCTGCGTTGTTCACATCCGCCTCCACCGCCATCGTCCGCGTCACCGGATCCACTGACCGCGCCACCCGGCTCACCGTCGCGCTGAACGTCTGCCCTGGAAACGCCGGCACGCGGAACTTCACCGCCGCTCCCCGCGCCACCACGCCCGTCTCCGCCTCCGGCACGGCAATCACCAACCGCAGCTTCGAGTTCTGCTCAATCCGCACCAGCGCTCCCGCCGCCGGACCCACCAGCGCCCCCGGATGCACCACCCGCTCCGTCACCACCCCCTCAAACGGCGCCTCCACCTGCAAATACTTCTGCATCTCCTTCAATGGCAAAATCGCCGCCGAAGCCGCCGCCGCCGCTGAATCCAGCGCTCCCAGCGCCGCCTTGGCCGCCTCCACCGCCTTCTCCGCCAACACAAGCTCGTTCCCCGCGATCACCCCCGGCGTCGCGCTGGCCGCCTTCAGCCGGTCATACGTGCTCTCCGCCGCCAGCAACTTCGCCCGCGCCTCCGCCTTCAGCGCCTCCACAGCCTTGCCCTTCGACTCCGCCTCGGCCACCTGCGCCGCCAGTTCCGGCGCGCTCAACCGCACCAGCACCTGCCCCTTCTTCACCACGCTCCCGCGGTCCACTTCGACGCTCTCCACAAACCCGGCCACGCGCGCCCGCACCTCCACCGCCAGAAACGGCTTCAGCTCGCCCGGCAGCCGCGACGCCTTCGCCGCCATCCCCGAAGTGACCTTCACCGTCTCCACCGCCTGCGGCCATGCCGCCGCGGCCATCAGCAATCCCAGAATCCCAATTCGCATCTTCATGCCTTCGTTCCTTCGTAATGCGCGCTCTCCGGATCATCCGGGTCAAGCGACGGCGACATCTTCACCGCATGGCTTTGCAGAATCGCGTACAGCGCCGGCAGCACCGTCAGTGTCGCGAACGTCGCCACCAGCAACCCGCCAATCACCGCGATCCCCAGCGGCGCCATCTGCTCGCCGCCGTCGCTCCGCCCCAGCGCCAGTGGCAACATGCCCGCCGTCATTGCAATCGCCGTCATCACCACCGCCCGCAACCGGCCCGCGCTGCCCGCCACCGCCGCCTCCGGCGTCTTCAATCCCTCATGCCGCGCCAGTTCGCAAAAGCTCACCAGCAGAATCGAGTTCGCCACCGAAATCCCAATCGCCATGATCGCCCCCATGAACGACTGGATGTTGATCGTCGTCCCCGTCACCCACAGCGCCAGCACCACACCGCTCAACACCGCCGGCGTCGTCAGCAGCACCGCCAGCGACAGCCGGAAGCTCTGGAAATTCGCCGTCAGCAGCAGAAACACCACCGCGATCGACAAATACAAACCCTTGCGCAAACCCGCCAGCGTCTCATCAAGCGGCGGAATCTGCCCGCGCAGCGCCACCGTCACGCCGCGCGCCGGTTCGCCCGCCCGCGCAATCGCCGCGCGCACTTCCTCTGCCACCTCGCCCAGCGAAACGCCATGCAGGTTCGCCGTGTAGCTCACCACGCGCTGCATGTTGTAGCGCTCCACCAGCCCCAGTGTCGTCCCGTTCTTGAGCGAAGCCACATCGCCCAATAGCGCATTGCCGCCCGCCCCGTTCATCACCGGCAAATCGCGCAGCTCTTCCATCGACTGCAGCCGGTGCTGCGGAATCTCCACCTGAATCTGAAACGCGTTGCCCGATCCCGGATCGCGCCAGTAATTGGCATCGGTAAATCGCGACGACGACGTCGCCGTCACCAGCGAATGCGCCACGCTCGCCGCCGTCAGCCCATACTGCCCCGCCCGGTCGCGGTCCACCGTAATGTCCAGCGTCGGATAGTCCAGCGGCTGCGCCATCTGCAAATCCCGCAGCGCGCCGATCTTCTTCAACTCCGCATACACCTTCTCCGCATGCGCCCGGTTCGCCGGCAGCGCCGGACCCTGCACCGCCACCTCAATCGGAGTCGGTGATCCGAAACTCATCACCTGGCTCACCAGGTCCGCCGCCTCGAAGCTGAACCGGTGCCGCGGCATCTCCTTGGCCAGCGCCGCCCGCAGCGCCTCGCGCAGCTCCTCGCCCCGCAACTTCGCCGTCGGCCGCACCTGCACCTTCATCACCGACTCATGCGGCCCGCTGGTCCACAACTGGATCAGGTTCACCGGATAGCTCGACGGCTGCACACCCGTGAACGCCGTGCTGATCTCCACCTGCTCCGGCCCCACCGTGCGCTTCACAATCTCCAGCATCCGCAGCGCGTCTTCCTCGGTCCGCTCCACGCGCTGGCCCGTCGGCGCGCGCATGCGCAACTGGAACTGCCCTGCGTCCACCGTCGGAAACAACTCCAGCCCCAACCGCGGGATCACCATCATCAAAATCAAAGCCGCCCCAGCCACGTAGCCGCCCGCCACCACCCAACGCATCCGCACCACAATCTCGACATACCGCCGGTACACCGTCTTCAGCACGCTCTCATCGTCATGCGCGCTCACCTGCCGCATGATCCACGTCGCCAGCACAGGCACCAGCGTCGACGACAGCAGGTACGACGACACCATCGCGAACCCCACCGCCAGCGACATCGGCACGAACAACTGCCGCCCCACGCCCGCCATGAACAGGCTCGGCACAAACACGCTCAGGATGCACAGCATGGCCAGCAATCGCGGCAGCGCCGTCTTCCGGCACGCCTCCAACACCGCCCGCGCCCTCGGCAGCCCCGAGGCCATGTGCGTGTGGATGTTCTCAATCTCCACCGTCGCCTCGTCCACCAGCACGCCCACCGCCAGTGCCAGCCCGGCCAGCGTCATGATGTTGATCGTCTGCCCCGTCACGTACAGCCCCACCACCGCGCCCAACAGCGCGAAGGGAATCGTGATCACGACGATGATCATGCTCCGCCAGTCGCGCAGGAACACCAGCACCATCAGGCCCGTCAACAGCGCGCCAAACATGCCTTCCTGCAGCAGCCCGCCCAGCGCCCGCGTCACATAGCCCGACTGGTCAAACTCCAGCCGCACCTCCACGTCCTCCGGCACCACCGCGCGGAACTTGCCCAGCGACGCACGCACCGCGTTGATCACATCCAGCGTCGAGGCGTCTGAGCGCTTCGTCACCATGATGTACACCGTGCGCTTACCGTTCACGTGCGCATAGGCCGTCAAAATATCGCTGCCGCTCTCCACCACCGCAATGTCGCGGATGTACACCGTCGGCCCGCTGCCCGTCCGCACCGGCGCGTCCATCAACTCCTGCAAATTGCCGCCCACCGCCGAATTCGTATGGGCAATCCGCGCCAGTTCGCCCGTGCGGATCACACCCGACGGATACACCGCCGAGGCCTTGTTCACCGCCGCAATCGCCTCCTCCGGCGACACGCGGTAGCTCCGTAGCCGCTCCGGATTCAGCCGCACCACGATCGTCCGCTGGCTGCCGCCAAACGGCGGCGGCGCCGACACACCGGGTAGCGTGGCAAACAACGGCCGCACCCGGTTGATGGCGAAATCCTGCATCTCCGCCACGGTCCGCGTGGTTGAAGAGAACACAAGCTGCCCCACCGCCAGCGTCCCCGCGTCAAACCGCGTAATGAATGGCGGCACCGCCCCCGGCGGCATGAACGCCCGCGACCGGTTCACATAGCCCACCACCTCCGACATGGCCTGATTCATGTCGGTGCCCTCGTGGAACACCAGCTTCATCAACGCCGCGCCCTGAATCGACTTCGACTCCACATGCTCAATGCCCGTGATGTAGAGGAAGTGATACTCGTAGTAATAGGTGAGATACCCTTCCATCTGCGACGGGTCCATGCCGCCAAACGGCTGCGCCACGTAGATCGTCGGCGAACCCACCTGCGGAAAGATATCCACCTTCATCCGCTGAATCGCCAGCATCGCCACCAGCACCAGGGCCAGCACGCCCACCAGCATCGCCACCGGGCGCCGCAGCGCCGCAAGTACCAGGCGCATCTCTTAGTTCCCCTTCGCCTTCCCGATGAATTCGTCCAGGTTGCCCGCCGCAATCGCCGCTTCCAACAGGCCGCGCCACACGCCCAACCGTGCCAGTTGCGCGTCAATCTCGGCCTGCGTATGAATCCTCTGCGCTTCGGCCACCTCAATCATCGTTCCCAATCCCGCGCGATACCGGGCCGTGGCTTGCTCCTCGCTCGTCCGCGCCGCCTCCAACGCCACCGGCGTCACCGCGGCCACCTGCCGCGCGCCATCGATCAGCGCCTGCGCCTTCTTTCCCTGCGCCGTAAGATCCGTGCGCAGTTGCTCCAGCCGCGCCTGCTCCACGCGCTCATGCGCGCTCTCTACGTCCCGGCGCTGCTTGATCGTCATCAGATCAGTCAGTCCGAAATTCATTGTGAAGCCCAAGCCCCAGTTGTAGAAATTCGGCGCCAGTCCGTTGGCCCCGCCCTGCGTCGTGAAGTCCGGCCGTGCACCCGTCCCGCGCGCGTAGGTGGACGACTCCACGTTGAATCTCGGAAACACGCTCTTGTCGAGCACCTTTTGCCGGGCCCGCACCGTGTCGATGGCCGCGCTCTGCTCGCGCAACACCGGATGCGTCGCAGGCGCCGCCTCGGCCGCCACGCCCGCGGGAGACTCGCCCAGCAGCTTTCCCGCCTCCACGGCCGCCACCTCGTCCCCCACCAGTTGCGCCAGCGCCGCCTTCGCCAGCGCCACCGACTGCCGCGCTTGAATCAACTGCGTCTCCGCCGCCGCCACCTCGGCCCGCGCCCGCGCCGCATCCGCCCCCGGCCGCAATTCCGCCTTCACCAGCGCGCCGACGATGCCTTCCACAGCCTTTGCCCGCTCCACGCCGGCCGCCGCCGCCTTCACCGTCTCCTCGGCCGCCAAAATCGTCAGAAACGCCGCCGCCGCCGAAGTCGAGACATCGAACTTCGTCCGCTCCGTCGCCAGTTCCGCCTGCCGCCGCGCGCTCTCCGCCGCGTCCACCCCTGACTTCCGCAATCCGAAATCGAACGGCTCCCACGCTACATGCAGCCCAATCGCGCTGCCGAACACGCTCGATCCCGTTGCCTCCCGCACAGGCGGTCCGGAGATCGGCGCGATCACCGACTGCGGCATCAGCATCCCGTAAATGTTATTCCGCGTCGCCCGGTTCACAGCCGAGAGGAAATCGACTTTGGGCAGATACGATGTCCGCGCCAAGGCAATCCCAGCAGCCGCCGCCGATGCCTGCTCGCGCGCCACCTTCACCGATGGATACCGCTCCACCGCCCGTTTCACCGCCTCCTCCAGCGTCAGTCCCTGCGCCGACACAACACCACTGAAGGCTATCGCCAGCCATACTGCCCGCATGAATTACTCCTGATCCTCCCCGGCGTTCTGTGCCCGTCTTGGCCGCGGAATGCCGCGTTTCGACTGGCGGATGAAGTCCACCAAGTGCAGCGTCTGCTCGTTGGGAATCTCCCGCTCAATCCGCTCCAGCGCCTGCCTCAGCTTCAGCCCAGTGAAGAACAGCAGCCGGTACGCCTGCTTCAAGCTGCCGATGGTATCACGCGCGAACCCCGCCCTTCGCAATCCCACCAGATTCAGGCCCTTTGGTGTGATATTGAAATCGCTGTGCAGGCAGTAAGGCAGCGCATCCTGGTTCACCCGCACGTTGCCCCCGATCATCGCCAGCGTCCCGATCTTCGAAAACTGGTGCACCACCACACCGCCGCTGATAAATGCCCGGTCCTCCACCGTCACGTGCCCGGCCACCAGCGCGCAACTCGCAATCGTGCAGGCGTTGCCCACCACCGAGTTATGCGCCACGTGCCCGCTGCCCATGATGTAGTTGTCATCCCCGATCACCGTTTCCGATTCCGGCTGCGTCCCGCGCGAAATCGTAAAGTGCTCGCGAATGATGTTGCGATTGCCGATCTTCAGATAACTGCGTTCGCCTGTGAACCGCTTATCGAACGGATCGGTTCCCAGCGCCGTTCCGGCCCCGATCTGGTTTTCCTCGCCCAGCGTCGTGAACCGCTTCAGAAACACATACGGCTCCAGCACGCAGCCCCGGCCCATCACCACGTCGCTCTCAATCACGCAATACTCGCCCACCACGCACCCCGGCCCGATCGCCGCCTCGGGGTGAATCCGCGCCGTCGGCGCGATCGTCGCTGAAGGGTCAATCGGCATGAAAGAATGAGGATACAAGATGACCGCCATCACGGTACGCGAACTCGCCGCGCTTCTCGATGCCCCGTTCACCGGCGACCCCGATCTCACCCTCACCGCCGTCGCCCCCGCTGACAGCGCCGGGCCGCACGACGTCGCCTTTGCCGCCAACCCTAAGGTCGCCGCCGCCTCTCCAGCCGGCTGCCTGCTCACCAACCTCGACCTTGCACCCCGCACCAGCATCCGCGTCGCCGACCCCCGCGCCGCCTTCGCCCGCGTCGTCGCCCGTTTCCACCCCGTCGAGCGCCCTGAGCCCGGCGTCCACCCCACTGCCGTCATCGACCCCACCGCGACGCTCGAAGACGCCGTCTCCATCGGCCCCCATGCCGTCGTCGGCCCCGCCTGCCGCATCGGCGCCCGCACCGTCATCTCGGCCGCCTGCATTCTCGGGCGCAACGTCACCATCGGCCCGGACTCCTGGCTCCACCCCCGCGTCACCATCTACGACGCCACCACCATCGGCGCGCGCGCCATTCTCCACTCCGGCTGCATCCTCGGCGCCGACGGCTTCGGTTTCGCCATGACCGGAGGCCGCTGGGAGAAGTTCCCCCAGGTGGGCCGCGTCGAGTTGGGCGACGATGTCGAGATCGGCGCCAACGCCTGCGTCGACCGCGCCGCGCTTGGCCTCACCCGCATCGGCGATGGCGCCAAGCTCGACAACATGGTCCACGTCGGCCACAACTGCACCATCGGCCGCCATGTCGTCGTCGCCGCCCAAACCGGCTTCTCCGGCGGCGTGAACATAGGTGACTATGCGGTGGTAGGCGGCCAGGTCGGCGTCGGCGATAAGGCCCGCATCGAGTCGAAAGCCATCGTCGGCTCCGGCGCAGGCATCCTCACTTCGAAAATCGTTCGTGCCGGTGAACCGGTCTGGGGCACCCCCGCCCGCCCCCTCCGCGAATATCTGGAAACACTGGCCGCCGCCGCCAAAACGCCGCAACTCCGCCGTCAAGTACGAGACCTCGCCGCGCGCCTGGAACTGCTGGAGAAACGGCTGTCATGATCCTCGTTGTCGGCGGCCACTCCCGCAACATCGGCAAAACCACCGTCGCCGCCTCCCTCATCGCCGCCACCCCCGAGGCCCGTTGGACGGCCATCAAACTCACCCAGCACGGCCACGGCTTCTGCACCCATGGACTCACCGACTGCGCCTGCTCGGCCCACCCCGGCCCCTACGACATTTTTTTACAAAACGAACCCAACTCAACCGACTCAGGCCGTTTCGTTTCCGCGGGCGCTGCGCGCGCCTACTGGGTTCGGACCCCACAAGGGCGCCTCGCCGAGGTCATGCCCGCCCTCCGCCAACTCATCGCCGAGTCGCCCAACACCATCATCGAATCCAACTCCATCCTGCAGTTCCTGCGCCCCGACCTCTACCTCGTCGTGGTCGACTTCTCGAACCTGGATATGAAGGACTCCACCCGGCTGTTCATTGACCGCGCCGACGCCTTTGTCCAGACGGGCGGCGACACCCCCCACTGGCCCGGCGTCTCCGCCCGCTGGTTTCAGAACAAACCCGTCCTCGCGCCTGGCTCGGCCGAGCTTATCGACCTGCTCCACTCCCGCCTGAACGCACCGGCCACGCCGGTCCCTGGTCCTTCTTTGTAACCGCCGCCAGCCCGCGGTAGACGAACTTCTGCAACCGCTGCCCGCGATAGGTCTCCGTCGTATAGAGGTTGCCCTTGGAGTCGCTGGCGATGCTATGCACGGCATAGAACTGCCCCGGCTGCCGCCCGCCGTCGCCAAACGTCGTCACCACCTCCAGCGTGTCGCGCTTCAGCACGTGCACCTTCATGTTCGATCCATCGGCCACGTAGATGTACTGCTGTCCTTTGTCCTTCGAGAGAGCAATGTCGAACACCGCGCCATCGCCCAACGTCTCCTTGGCCACCCAGGCTTCCTTCACGAACTTGCCCTCTTTCGTGAACACCTGGATGCGGTCGTTGGTCCGGTCGCAGACATAGAGCAGCCCGTCATCGGCCAGCGCCACGCAGTGCACCGGTGTGCGGAACTGCTTCGGCGGCGGCTCACTCGGATTGTAGGCCGGCAGTTGCGTATCGTCGGGCTTGTTGCCATAGGCGCCCCAGTGCCGCTTGTACTTGCCGGTGTCGGCGTCGTAGACAATCACACGGCGGTTGCCGTAGCCATCGGCCACGTAAAGCTCATTCGTCTTGGGGTCCACCAGGGTCTTCGCCGGCAGCCGCAGGTTCTCCGTGTTGTTGCTCCCGGTGGTCGCGTTCGGCTTGCCGATCTGCATCAGGAACTTGCCCGCGGGCGTGAACTTCAGCACCATGCTGTCGTGCACGGCCCCGGCGCTGGCCATACGGCTCTCATCATGCGCCAGCGGGGCCGGCTGTTTGCCGCGCCCGTTGCCGCCAATCCACACATTGCCTTTGTGGTCGACGTCGATGCCGTGATTCGAGGTCGGCCATTCATAGGTTCCCGGCGGGCCATTTTCGCCGCCCCAGTGCGCCACCAGGTCGCCGGCGGCGTTGAACTTCAACACCGGCGGCGCCGCCGCGCAACACTCGGCCGCTTTCGGCTTCCACGTCGCGTACTGTTCCTTCTCTTCGAGCGACCCCTGGCGGTGGACCACCCACACGTTATCCTGCGCGTCGACGCCCACGCCGATCACCGCGCCGATCACCCAGTGGTTGGGCAGCGGTTTCGGCCAGAACGGATCCACTTCAAACCTGGGCGCCATCACCGTGGCCGCGTTCACTACGGACCGCCGTTCGGCCACATACGCGCCAGCCGCCAGCGCCAGAGCAACGCCGGCAAATCCAACCGCTTTCCAGTGAGCCATCCGCATACCTGGTTCCTCCCCATGCCGCTTACCACGCCGATCAAGCGTTCGATATCATACACGATCCATGTCCCGGCTCCCGGCCACCCTGCTGCTGTTCGCCGCCCTCGCACCGGCGCACGAGATCCCTGCCGGAGTGACGGTGCAGATGTTGCTCGACGCCACCCCGCCGCAAGCCCGTCTGATCCTGCGTGCCCCCCTCTCCTCCATGCGGGACATCGACTACACAGCCGCCGACCTCGCGCCGCAACTCCGCCTCGCGGCCACCCAGTGGCTCGCCCAGCCGTTGGAACTCTACGCGGATGAGGAACGCCTGACGCCGAGGCTGGCCGCCTTCCGGCTCTCTCTCCCCTCCGACCGGTCGTTCGAGTCCTTCCCCGCCGCCCTCGCCCACGTCACGGCCCCCCCATCTCCTCCAGGCGCTCCACCAGAGCAACTGCTCTTCGACGTCCTGCTGGAGTATCCGCTTCCCGCCTCCAGCAGCGCGCTTGCGCTCCGCCCAGGACTCCACCACCTGGCCGCCTCCACCACCACCGTCCTGCGATTCTCCGGCTCCGGCCAGCCCACCCGAGCCTTTCAGTTCCACAACGATCCTGGAGTCGTCCCGCTGGATCCGCGCTGGCATCAGGCATCCGGGCGATTCCTCACCCTCGGCTTCGAACACATCCTCGACGGCGTCGATCATCTGCTGTTCCTCGCCTGCCTCGTGCTGCCTTTCCGCCGCCTGCGCGAACTCGCCCTCATCGTGACCGCCTTCACCCTCGCCCACTCCGTGACCCTGATCGCCTCCACCTATGGCATGGCCCCGTCCGCGCTCTGGTTTCCGCCGCTGGTTGAAACCCTGATCGCCGCCAGCATCGTCTACATGGCGCTGGAGAACGTCGTCGCGGCTCTGCCTGCAACGCCAGCGCCTCCTCGCCTCCGCCGGCGGTGGCTCACCGCGTTTGGCTTCGGCCTCATTCATGGCTTCGGGTTCTCGTTCGCCCTGCGCGACTCGCTCCAGTTTGCCGGCGCTCACCTGGCCGCCTCGCTGCTCTCCTTCAACCTGGGCGTGGAACTTGGCCAGCTGCTCGTCGTCGCCGTACTTGCCCCGGCCCTGTCGCTCCTCTTCCGTTTCGCCCTGGCCGAGCGGGCTGGCATCCTGATCGCCTCGGCACTGATCGCCCACACGGCCTGGCACTGGGTTGCCGAGCGCTACACAACGCTGCGGCAGTTCCCGCTGATCGTTCCTGAACTGGCCCTTCCAACCCTTGCCTCCGCGCTGCGATGGCTCCTTCTGCTCTGGCTCGCCGCCGGACTGCTCTACCTTCTGGCGCGGCACCTCCGCCCGCGACCGGCGCAGCCGCCAGCCAAGCTACCCTGAGAATTGCCCGCCACACGCACCTCCCTGGCCGCTGATCTGGCCGCTCTCGGCGTTCGCCCAGGGGGTGTGTTGATGGTCCACGCCGCCATCCGCTCGCTCGGCCCGGTGACCGGCGGGGTCAATACCGTCATCCAGGCCCTGCTCGATGTCCTCACCCCGCAAGGAACCCTCACGGCCTATCTCGACTTCGAGCCGTTCTTCGACTCCGAAGACGAGCCGGAGGTCCCCGTGTTCGACAAACGGATCGCCCGCGCCGCGCTTGATCACGGAATTCTTCACGAGGCCATTCGCACCTGGCCCGGCTCCGTCCGCAGTGATCACCCCGACGCTGGTGTCGCCGCGCTCGGACCGCTCGCCGGGTGGATCGTCCACCCGCACCCGTTCCACTACGGCTACGGCCCCGGCACTCCCCTTGCGCGCATCCTCGAAGCCGGCGCGCAAGTTCTCATGCTCGGAGCGCCGCTGGACACGATCACCCTTCTCCATCATGCCGAGCACCTGGCTGACATCCCCGACAAACGGGTAGTCCGCTACCGGCGCCTGATGCCGTCGCCCGGCGGACCGCGGTGGATGGAATTCGAGGAGTTCGATACAGCGGAGCCGGTGCACGCGAGTCTGCCGGAGAATTGTTTTGAGCGCATCGCGCGGGATTTCCTGGCGGCTCAGCCGCCGCTTCCGGCGGCAGCCGGTGCCGGCCCGCAAGCGGGGCCAGTGGCGCAGGCGGCGGCGTACCTTTTCCCTGCACCTGAGCTGGTGCGGTTTGCCGTACGCTGGATCGAAGACATTTCGTTGACAGCCCCCGGATCCGCTCTCAGTGGTTCACCTTAGAACCAACTCTCCTATGCCCTCAGATTGTCCTGTCTGCCGTGGCGAAACTCCTTGCAACAATAGTATGGTTATGGTACTCTCAGTACTTCTAGAAAGCACTTATACCGCAGTGGGTTATACCTCCATCTCCAACCGAATCGCTCTTACCCACCCCGCCCTCGTCACAGGATTCCACCCTCACCTGCGGGTATTGTCTTCTCCATTCGTTTCCATACAATCGCTATATCTTCTCCGTCGTTCGGCGGTCGCCGTTAACCGCCTGGCACTCGACAGGGCACATCGCTGATCGCCCCGTAGTTATGGCCGCTCCCAGCGCAGTTCGCGGCCCACAGTGAGGGAAAAGTGAAATCCTACAGTCTGTCTGACCTTCCGGGTTCGCCCGGAGGAGGTCCATCGGAATCCTCTCCCCTGGAGCAGGTCCTGCAGCAGGTTAGAAGCGGCGACCCCGACGCCTGCGGTGCGCTCTACTCACTTACCAATAAAGGAGTCCGGCTCATACTGCGCCGACATCTCGGAGATGACGGCGTGGAGGCCATCCTACAGGAGGTCTACGCGGACCTCTTTCGCGGGATCCGCGTGGGATTGGTGCCCCGTCCCGAGTCTTTGGGCGGCTTCCTTCGCGACATCGTCCACTCGCATATTTCGCACGCCACCCCGGCGGACGCGCCGATGCGAGTTGCCCACGAGGACGTAGAGCGGATGAGGCGCGCACTGGCTTGTCTTTCCCGTTCCGCTCGCGCCCTGCTTTCGAGCTACATCCTGCAGGGCCGGTCACGGGAGGAGATCTGCGGCGATTCACGGGTTTCCATGGAGCAGTTTCGCGCCACGCTGACAGCGGCCAAGAACTTCTTTACCCGCGGCGCGCGGGCCGCCTCCAGCCACACCGCGGCGGGAGCCTGACCGGAATTTGCCCCGAGACGAGTAGATTCGCGGCCATCAGAGCGTCGCGGAGCCATGCCGGGGCGTCAACTGGGCTGCGACCCAACTGGACACATAGCTGCCTTGCCTTGGCTCATGGCCTCTTTTGTCATCCACTGCTCGCCGCTTCCCGCTGCTTCCTTTCGGTCGCCCTGTTCCCAGTCAGGGTCAAGAACCGGCGATTCCATCGTGTGAGAATGGTCTCACTATGATGCTCGGCGCCGTTACTTACAACATCTGCAAGGATTGGGACCTCGAAGCTCTGATCACAAAGCTTGAGGAGGCCCGCTTTGAGGCCGTCGAACTCCGCACCACGCACAAGCATGGGGTAGAACCCTCGCTCGACGCCGCCGCCCGCCGCGCCGTCGCCCAGCGCTTTGCGCGTTCCAAGGTGCGCCTGCTCAGCTACGGCTCGACCTGTGAGTTTCACTCGCCCGACCCCGCCATCCGCGCGAAGAATGTGGCTGAGGCGAAGACCTTCATCGACCTCGCTCACGACACCGGCGCGTGGGGAGTGAAGGTGCGTCCCAACGGGTTCGCGCCCGGCCTGACGAAGGAACAGACGCTGGGGAATATCGCCGGCTGCTTGAAAGAGCTGGGTGAGTACGGCCAGGGCAAGGGTGTCGAGACGTGGGTGGAAGTCCACGGCCGCGAGACCGCCGAGCCGCCCCACATGGCCGCCCTGATGAAGCTGACCAACCATCCTCAGGTGGGCCTGTGCTGGAATTCCAACCCCCAGGATGTCGTCAATGGCAGTGTGAAGACCTACTTCGCGCTCCTTCGCCCGTGGATCAAGAACGTCCACATCAACGAACTGGTGAGCGGGTATCCCTACCGTGAGTTGTTTGCCCTGCTGCGAGCCTCGAAGTACGAGCGATACATGCTGTGCGAGGCCCAGGAATCCAAAGAACCCGAACGCTTCCTCCGCTGGTATCGCGCGTTGTGGATGGAACTGAACAGGAATCCCGCGGCATGATGCGGTTCGCCGTTGCCTTCCTGACGGCGCTCAGCCTGACGGCCGCCGTTTCCCCTCCCGAGTCGCATTTCGGACACGCCATGGGCGCCGACCGCAAACTGATCGGCTGGCCGCAAACGGTCGCCTACTTTCGCGGCCTGCCCGCGCAAAGCGACCGCATCCTGGTGCGCGACATCGGCCGCACGACCGAAGGCCGGCCGATGATCGCGGCCTTTATCTCCGCGCCGGAGAACCTCAAGCAACTGAGCCGTTACCAGCAAAACCAGAAGCGGCTGGCCGACCCCCGCTCCACTTCGCCCGAGGAGGCCGCGCGCATCATTGCCGGCCACAAGGCGATTGTGATGATCACCTGTTCCATCCACTCGACCGAGGTCGCCTCGACGCACACGGCGGTGCAGTTCGCCTACCGCATGCTGACCGAGCAGAATCCCAAGTTCAACGCCATCCTCAAGGACGTCATCTTCATCCTTGTCCCGTCGCTCAATCCGGATGGCGTCGATATCGTAAAGAACTGGTATGACCGTACGCTCGGCACGCCGCATGAGGGGACTTCGCCGCCGCAGCTCTATCAGAAGTATGTCGGCCACGACAACAACCGCGACTGGTACATCTTCTCCCAGGCCGAAACGCGCAACGTAGTCACCCAACTGCACAACGTCTGGCATCCGCAGATCGTCTACGACGTGCACCAGCAGGGCCCCTTTGCCTCGCGCATGTTCATTCCGCCGTGGCTCGATCCGATTGACCCGAACGTCGATCCGATCCTGGCCCAATCGGCCAACATGATTGGCACCGGGATGGCTTACGACCTGACGGCTGCCGGGCGCAAGGGCGTGGTGATCAACGCCATCTATGATTTCTGGACCCCGGCGCGGCACTATCAGGCCTATCACGGCGGCATGAGGATTCTCTCCGAGTCGGCTTCGGCGCGCCTGGCGACGCCGATCACCGTGCGGCCCGATCAGATCAGCGAGAATGCCAACGGGTATCTGCCTCGCCAACGCTCCTGGAACTACCTGGAGCCCTGGCTGGGGGGCGAATGGCATCTGGCGGACATCGTGCAGGACCAGTCGGTTGCCTGGGAGTCCTGCCTGTTTCAGGCCGCGGTGCGGCGTGAGGACCTGCTGCGGAACTTCTATACGATCAACCGCAACTCGGCCGCCCGGAGATCGCCCAACGCCTTTGTCATTTCGTCCAAGCAGCGCGATCTGGGCCTCACGCGCAAGCTGCTGGAGACGCTCGCCTTCGGCGCCGTGGAGATCGAGAAGGCCGGCGATGCGTTCCAGGCCTCGGGCGTCACCTACCCGGCGGGTTCCTACATCATCCGCATGCAGCAGCCCTTTGGCGGCTTCGCCAAGACGCTGCTGGAACGGCAGCAATATCCCGACCTTCGCCTGTATCCCGGCGGGCCTCCGCGACGGCCCTACGACGTGACGGCGCAAACGCTGCCGCTGCTCATGGGCGTCGACGTGGCCGCGGTGGATGGGCCGTTCGAGGCCAAGGGCGCGCGCGTGACCTCGTTCCAGGATCTGCCGGCGGCGAACCAGTGGTTCCAATTTCCCGGCGGCCGCAAACCACGTGTGGCGATCTACAAGAGCCACATGCCCCAGATGGATGAAGGCTGGACACGCTGGATGTTCGAGCAACTGGGCATTGCCTATACGAGCCTGGACAACGCCGGGATTCTTGCCGGCAACCTGCATGCCCAGTACGACGCGATTGTCGTGCCCGATCAGTCGCCGGCGTCGATTCACTCCGGTTACGGCCGAGGCGCGATGCCTGAGGAATTCGCGGGAGGGCTAGGCGAACAAGGCGCGCAGCAGTTGAAGGCGTTTGCTGAAGAGGGCGGCTCGCTGGTGTTTCTCAACGATTCCTGCGACTACGCCATTGAGCGGCTCGCGCTCCCGGTCCGCAACGCCGTGCGCGGTCTTTCCTCGCGTGAGTATTACGTCCCTGGGTCGCTGCTGAGTGTGCGCCTCACCCCTGGCCACCGGCTGGTTCGCGGCCTGCCCGAGGAGATCGCGATCTGGAATGAGGCGTCGCCGGTGTTTCAGATTCCGCAAGATGCGCCTGTGGCGAGTATCGCCCGTTACCCGGCGTCCGGACTGCTTGTGTCGGGCTGGCTGTTGGGTGAAAAGCACGCCGCCAATCTGCATGCGCTGGTCGAGGTGCGGCAGGGCAAGGGCAAGGTCGTGCTGTTCGGCATGCGCCCGCAGTACCGCGCGCAAAGCTACCAGACGATGAAGCTGCTGTTTAACTCGCTGATGCCCTGAGGGAGCCTGTCGCCGGGCCGGCGGTAGCGGGACTCAGGGGGCTTGCATCCGGCGGCAGGGCAGGCGAGAATCTGCCCATGCTGCGCAAAGCGATTGTGACCATGTTTGCCATGGCGGTGTCCCTGTTGGCCGCCGACATCAACGGGAATTGGACAGGCAAGGCGGAAGGGCCCAACGGGACGCTGGAACGGACGTTCACCTTCAAAGTGGACGGTACAAAACTGACCGGGGAAACGAACTCCGAATATACCGGCAAGTCCCAGATTCTGGACGGCAAGGTGGAAGGAGAGGCTGTCAGCTTCACGATCAAGGCCAGCATCCAGGGGAATGACGTGACGCTGCAGTATGCGGGCACAGCGGCTGCGAGCGGGTTCAAGATGACCTCGAAGATGGTGGGTGCGAGCGATTTTCCGCCGATCCAGTGGACGCTGACGAAAGCGAAGTAGTCGCCGCGGCGGCGTGCGGGCGTGGCAGCGTGCGGGCGTGATAGCTTGGCGGGAACACTATGACGCCAACCAGATCATGCCAGCCGTGCGCGTTGCCCGTTTCATTCCTCCTCATTGCGGCCTGCGCCAGCGCGCAGACGGCCGCGCTGCCCCCACTGCCCGCGCCGCAGCGCGTTCCCGCCGCGGGCCCAGCCACGGAAACCCCGTATGCGCCGCAGGCGATTGTGCCGGGCGGCGTGGTGGTGCCGCTCTATCCGGCGGGGTCGCCGCTATTGAAAGCCGATCGCGTGCGGGAAGCGGAGAAGTACACGATGAGCCAGACGGTGCCGGGGCGCATCAACAACATCGTGAACGTGCACAACCCATCGATTGAGTTTCATCCGGTGGACCGCGGGATCAACACGGGGGCAACGATCATTCTGGCGGCGGGAGGCGGGCACCGGACGCTGGTGGTGGGGAGCGAGAGCGCGGACTTTGTGCCGTACTTTTACAACCACGGAATCAACACGGTGATCCTGCGCTACCGGCTGCGGGCGGATGGGTATGTGGCCGAGACCGATGCGGTGAACGATGCGCTGCAAGCGGTGCGGCTGGTGCGGGCGTATGCCAAGGAGTGGAACCTGGACCCGAAGAAGATCGGGATTATGGGCTTTTCGGCTGGGGCCGAGCTGTCGGCTCCGGCGGCGGTGTTGTTTGAGGAGTTCGACAAGAAGAACAGCGCGGCGGGCGATCCGCTGGCGGGGGTGAGTTCGCGGCCGGATTTCGTGGGGATTATCTACCCCGGGCCGTCGCCCTTCGCGCGCGGCCGGACGGCGCCGGCGATTCCGCGCAACGCGCCTCCGGCGTGGATTACCTGCGGCGGGGCGGGGGACCGGATTCATGCGCTGTGGGCGGTGGAGTATTACATGGCCATGCTGAGCGTGGGCGTGCCGAACGTGGAGATGATGCTGTATGGCAACGGGCGGCACCCTGGCGACCCGCTGCCGGATGGGAGCCGCATGTCGGGCGGGTTGACGGACCGGGGCGGCATACCGTTTGGGGGGTGGCCGCTGCGTTTCCTGGAGTGGTTCCGCGACTTAGGTTTCCTCGGCAAGCCGGGGGTGGAAACGAAGGCGGCGAAGGACCTGGCGCGGTACATGGCCGAGCCGTTGCCGCGGCCGTTTGGGGAGCGCGGGCCTGGCGGAGCTGGCGGGCCGGGCGGTGCGCGGTCCGTGGGCGCGGTGAAGCCGTAGGGTGGCGGGGTGATGCTGGAGTGGTTCGCTATTTCTCAGGCGCGGTGTTGGGAAGGCCGAGTTGGGAGACGATGCTCTCGAAGACGCCTTCCACGGTCTGGTTGCCGTCGACGGTGACGAGCATGCCTTTCTGATCGAACAGGGCGAGCAGCGGTTGGGTCTTGTCGTGGAATTCGCGGAGGCGGATTTTGAGGGCTTCCGGGTTGTCGTCGAGACGCTTGGTGAAGCCGCCGCCCTTGCCTTCGGCGACACGACTCATGACGCGCCGGAAGACGACGTCTTCGGGGATGTCGAGGTAGATGGCTTTGTCGAGGTTCCAGTTCTCGAAGAGGTATTCGGCCTGGACGCGGGTGCGGGGGAAGCCGTCGAGGACGAAGCCGAAGTTCCAGTCGTGCTGTTCCAGGCGCTGGCGGACGACCTCTTCGACGATTTCATCGGGAACGAGGCGGCCCTCGTTCATGATGCGCGTCACACGGGCGGCCAGTTTCGTGTGGTGGGTCATGTTCCAGCGGAAGATGTCACCGATGGAGATATGGACGAAATCAAAGGTTTTGGCGAGCACTTGGGCTTGCGTGCCCTTACCGGAGCCTTGGGGGCCAATGATGATGTATTTGTGCATGAAGACCTCTAGGGTTGTAGCACGTGGATTGCCACGGCCGTGCGCCAGGGCGTGGGACACACTATAACTGATTCCCCGCCGGCAGCGGACCGGGCGGGGCTTGTGGGGGCGCGTAGTATCCTGAGTCTTGTGGCCCGGCGTAGACTTGGGCCGCGCGAACACGCCTGGAGTTGAACCATTTTGAGCCGAATTTCTCTCGCCCTGAAGAGTTTCTTTGCCCTGTTGGGAAGCGGCAAATTGCCGGATGAAGTGGTGGCGCAGTTGGGCCTGACGCGCAGGATTGTGACTGCGCCTCCCCCGAGCACGGCGCCGCCGAAAGCAGAGGGCGGTAAGGCCGCGCCTTCGGTGAAGAGCGATCCGGGCGAGGGTGCCCTCACGCTGCTTGGGGTATTACAGCGCGAAGCGCGGTTGGTGGACTTCTTGATGGAGGATATTGCGCCATATGCGGACGAGCAGGTGGGTGCGGCAGTTCGCTCCATCCACGAGAATTCACGCAAGGCGCTGGAGCGGATGTTCGAGCTTGGCCCGGTGGTGGACGGGGTGGAAGGCACGGTGACGAACCTGGCTTCGGCGGGGATCAAGGCCGGGGATGGGGCGCGAGTGAAGTTGATGGGAAAGGTGCCGGCGGATGGGAAGGTGGAGTCGGGCATCTTGCAGCATCGCGGGTGGATGGTGAAGAAGGCGGAGCTGCCGGCTGCGGGTGCGGCGGAGCGGGCACGGGTGATTGCTCCGGCCGAGATTGAAGTGGAGTAGTCGAGTGAGCTGCTACGTCGGTATCGACCTGGGGACAACCAATTCGGCGATTGCGTATATCGATCCGGCCAACGCGGGCGATCAGGCGTTTCCGCCGGTGCAGATTCAGTTGGTAACGCAGCCGGTGGCCGAGGGCCGCGTGGAGGCGATCCGGACGCTGCCCTCATTTCTGTATCTAAGCGATCCGGCGGTGGCGGGCGTGTGGGCGCGCGAGCAGGGAGCGCTGACGCCGACGAAGCTGGTGCATTCGGCCAAGAGCTGGTTGTCGAATCCGCAGGTGGACCGGACGGCGAAGATTCTGCCGTGGGATGCGGCCGAGGGCGGGCGCGTGTATTCGCCGGTGGATGCGTCGGCGCGGTACATCGAGGATTTGCGCAAGGCCTGGGAGCAGGCGCACGGCGAGGCGATCGGCGGGCAGGATGTCGTGCTGACCGTGCCGGCGTCTTTCGACGAAGAGGCGCGCGAGTTGACGGTGGAGGCGGCGAAGCGGGCGGGGATTGAGAAGCTGACGCTGATTGAGGAGCCGGCGGCAGCGTTCTACGCCTGGATCGCCAACCACCTGGAAGCGTCGCGGGCGCAGTTGCGCGACGGCATGGTGGTGCTGGTGTGCGACGTGGGCGGCGGCACGAGCGATTTCACGCTGATTCGCATCGAGCGTTCGGGCGACCGCATCGACTTCACGCGCACGGCGGTGGGGCAGCATTTGCTACTGGGCGGCGACAACCTGGACCTGACGCTGTCGTGGCTAGCCGAGCAGAAGCTGAATACGCAGTTGAGCGTGCGGCAGCGGAGCGCGTTGCGGCGTCAGTGCTCGGCGGCGAAGGAGAAGCTGCTCACCGAAGGCGGGCCGGACAAGGTGGAGATCACCGTGCTGGGCGCGGGGCGTTCGTTGATTGGGGGATCGCTGAGGACGCACATTACGCGCGATGAGGCCCTGGAGTTGGCGCTGGATGGCTTTGTGCCGGAATGCGGACGCGACGAGCGGCCGTCGCAAGAGGAGATGTCGGCGTTTGCCGAGACGGGGCTGCCTTATGTATCGGACCCGGCGGTGACGCGCCATTTGGCGGCGTTCCTGGCGGCGTCGGGCAATGTGGCGCCGGACGCGATTCTCTTCAATGGCGGGTTCTTTATACCCCCTGTGCTGCGCGATCGCGTGGCGAAAGTGGTGGAGGGTTGGACGGGGCGGCGGCCGCTCGTGCTGGAGAACAACGACCTGGATCTGGCGGTCGCGGTGGGGGCGGCGTATTACTCGTATGTACGTTCCACAGGGGCGGGGCTGGTGGTGCGGGGCGGGCTGCCGAGGACGTACTACATCGGGCTTGACGCAGGGCGGGCGATGACGGTTGTGCCGCGCGGGACGGAGAACGGACAGACGTTGGAGTTGGACGAAGCGCGGTTGGAACTGGTGGCGAACAAGCCGGTGAGCTTCCGGCTGTATTCGTCGCTGACGCGGTTGGACGATGCGCAGGGCCAGATGGTGGAGGTGGCGGAGGATTTCCACCAGCATGCGCCGTTGAATGCGGTGATCCGGTTTGGGAAGCCGGGCGAGCAGCGGCAGGTGCCGGTGAAACTGGTGGCGAAGCTGACTGAAGTGGGCACGCTGGAGTTGTACGCCGACTCCAAGATCAGCGACAACCGCTGGCGGCTGCAGTTTGAGCTGCGCAAGCAGGCCGAGGCGAGTGGGGGGGCGGCGCAACCGGCGACGGTGATCAGCGATGAAGCGCTGGCGGCGGCGTTGGAGTTGGTGCGGGATTGCTTTGAGCGCGGCGGGGTGGCTCCGGAGGAGTTGCCGGCACGGTTGGAGCAGGCGCTGTCGTTGGGGCGGGCGAGCTGGCCGCTGAGCGCGATCCGGAAGCTGGCCGATCTGTTTCTGGAACTGGCCGAGTCGCGGCGCAAAGGGGCGGCGCATGAGGCTCGGTGGTTGAACCTGGCGGGGTTGTGTTTGCGGCCGGGGTTCGGTTTTCCTGGCGATGAATACCGCATTGAGCAGGCGCGGCGGTTGTTTGCGCAGGGGCTGGTGTTTGGCAACCAGGTGCAGAACGAGTGCGAGTGGTGGATTTTCTGGGGGCGCGTGGCGGGCGGTTTGAATCGGAATCAGCAATCCGATATGTTTCAGCGGCTCTCGGCGACGCTCACGCCTAGGAAGAACCAGAAGGTTCGTGTGAACTCGAGCCTACTGCGGGAGATGTGGCGGGCGGCGGCGAGTTTGGAACTGCTGCCGGTGGGGACGAAGACGGAGTTGGGCGACGCGCTGCTGAGGCGGGTGGCCGAGGGCGACTTCAAGGAGAGCGAGTTGTGGTGTTTGAGCCGCATTGGGGCGCGGCAGTTGTTCCACGGGCCGATCAACGCGGTGGTACCGGCGGCGACGGCGCAGCGGTGGATCGATGCGCTGCGCGGCGTGAAGGGGGCGGAGTCGGCGCTGGCGGCGATGGCGAGGCGGACGGGGGATGCGACGCGCGATGTGCCGGCGGTGATGGTGGAGTCGTTGAAGCGGGTGTTCGCCGGACATGCGAAGGAAGCCTCGCTGGTGGCGACCGTGGAAGGCAAGGCGGCGGGCGACCGCGAGTTCCTGAGCCGCGTGTTTGGCGAAGAGCTACCGAGCGGGTTGACTCTGGCGCGCGATGAATGAACTGGAGCTGGTGAACCGGATCCGGCGCGGGGCGGGGAGCGCGGCGTGGTTGACGCGCGGGATTGGCGATGATTGCGCGGTGTTGCGGGCTCCGCGCGGGGCCGAGTTGCTGGTGACGACGGATTTGTTTGTGGAGGAGCGGCATTTCCGGCGGGAGACGGCGAGCGCGCGGGATTTGGGGTATCGCGCGCTGGCGCGGGCGTTGAGTGACATAGCGGCGATGGGCGGAACGCCGATGGCGTACTTCGTTTCGATCCTCGTGCCGGAGTGGGCGGAGAAGAAGTGGCTGGATGGCTTCTATCGCGGCATGGGAGCGGTGGGTGAGCAGGCCGGCGCGGTGCTGGCGGGTGGGGATACGACGCGCGGAGAGAAGTTCGTATGCGACGTGATGGTGCTGGGGCAGACGCCGAAGGGGCGGGCATTGCGTCGCGATGGGGCGCGGGCGGGCGATGCGATCTATGTCTCGGGCGAGTTGGGCGTGGAGGCGCGGGGGAAGCGGGTGCGGTTTGAGCCGAGGTTGGCACTGGGGCGGTATCTGCGAGAGAACCGTCTGGCGACGGCGTGCCTGGATGTGAGCGATGGACTGGCGCTGGATTTGCACCGGCTGTGCGTGGAGTCGGGGGTGGGGGCGGAGTTGCGCCGGCCGCTGCCGGTGGCGAAAGGCGTGGAGGAGGCGGTGGCGCTGACGCATGGGGAGGACTACGAACTGCTGTTCACCGCTCCGGCACGGAAGATGCTGCCGGCGAGCTTCAACGGCGTGCCGTTGACCCGCATCGGTACGGTGGTGAGCGGGAAGGCGGGGCGGATGACATTGGATGGAAGGCCTCTGGCCGCGAAGGGATGGGATCCGTTTCGATGATCGATGCCGCACCGCAACCGATTTTGGATCTGATCGAAGGCTTCCGGCGGTCGAAGGTGATGTTCACGGCGGTGTCGCTGGGGGTGTTTGAACGGCTGGCGGAGGGTCCGGAAGAGGCCTTCGCTCTTTCGCTGCGGATCGGAGCCTCCGAGGACACGACGGCGCGGCTGTTGGATGCCTGCGTGTCGCTGGGGCTGTTGGAGAAGCGCGGGACGATGTATGCGAACGCGGATGTGGCGACGGTGTATCTGTTGCGGGGGAGTCCGCGCACGATGGTGGGCTACATTCTCTATTCGGATCGCGTGTTGTATCCGATGTGGGGGCATTTGGACGATGCGTTGCGAGAAGGGACACATCGCTGGAAGCAGACGTTCGGGTTGGATGGCGCGTTGTTTTCGCACTTCTTCAAGACCGAGGAGGACAAGCGGACGTTTCTGTTGGGCATGCATGGGATGGGGCAGCTGAGCTCGCCGGCCGTGGCGTCGGCCTTCGATCTGGCGGGCTACCGGCGGGTGGTTGACCTCGGCGGCGCGACGGGGCATCTGGCGACGGCGATTGCTGAGCGCTACCCGGAGATAGCGGCGGCGGTGTTCGATTTGCCGGAGGTGATCGAGTATGCGCGGGAGTTCACTGCGGGCTCGCGAGTGGAGTTGATCGAAGGCGATTTCTTCACGGATGCACTGCCCGAGGCGGACCTCTACACGCTGGGCCGCATTTTGCATGATTGGAGCGAGGACAAGATCGAACGGTTGCTGGCGCGGGTGTACGCGGCGCTGCCGGCGGGCGGCGCGTTGCTGGTCGCGGAGAAGTTGCTGCACGAAGACCTCGCCGGGCCGGCGAGCGCGCATATGCAGTCTTTGAACATGCTGATTTGCACCGAGGGGCGGGAGCGGAGCTTCGCGCAGTATGCGGAGTTGTTGAGCCAGGCCGGTTTTGGCGAGGTGCGGGGCCAATACACGAATACTCCACTGGACGCCGTGCTGGCGATCAAGAAATAATGACGGCGATGAAACGGATACTCATAGCGGCGGTGCTCATGGCGATGACGGTGCAGGCGCAGGTGAAGGTGGAGAAGGTGGCGTGGAAGGGCTGGCCGAACTGCTACCGGATTTCCAATGGTGAGGTGGAGCTGATTGTGACCTCGGACGTGGGTCCGAGGGTGATGCACTATGCGCTGGCGGGCGGGCAGAATGTGCTCAAGGAGTTTGCCGAACAGATGGGGAAGAGCGGCGAGGCGGAGTACCAACTGCGCGGCGGGCACCGGTTGTGGGTGGCGCCGGAGGCGCTGGAAACCAGTTGGGCGCTGGACAACGGGCGGGTGAAGATCGAGACCCGCGCCGATGGCCTGACGGTGACGCAGCCGGTCGATTCCGCCGGATTTGAGAAGAGCATCAAGATCACGATGGCGGCGACGGGGAGCGCGGTGACGTTGGAGCACAAGGCCGTTTATAGCGGCGTGAAGCCACTGGAGATGGCGCCGTGGACGCTGACGATGATGGCGCCGGGCGGCCGGGCGATCACCGGTTTCCCCCCGCGCGGGACTCATCCGAAAGACCTGCTGCCGACCAATCCGCTGGTGTTGTGGGCGTATACGAACCTCGCCGATAAGCGGTGGGCATTCTACGAAAAGTACCTGACGCTGCGGCAGGACCCGGCGGTGGCCAAACCGCAGAAGTTGGGTTCGTTCAATGCCGATTCGTGGGGCGCCTATGCGCTGGGCGATGTGCTCTTCACCAAGCGCACCGAGGCCTTTGCCAACCGGCGCTACCCGGACTTTGGGTGTTCCTTTGAGACGTTCACCAACGGCGACATGTTGGAAATGGAGTTCCTGGGGCCGCTGCGGCGGCTGACGAAAGGGCAGACGGCGACGATGACGGAGCACTGGACGCTGCGGCGGGGCGTCGATTTCGGCTCCTGGACCGAGGCTGACCTGGATCGCGTGTTGGGTCCGGTTCTGGCCGAGCGACCGGCGCAGAAGAAGCCGGCAGGGCGGAAACGATAGCCAGTACGGTACCGGCGGAGGAATTGCGCGGGCCGCCAGGAACGTATACTAGAAAGTTTGGGCAATTCCTCGTGGAGGTCATCCATGGCAGCAATGAAACCGGTGGGTCCCGTGCTCGTGCAAGGTGCGACAGCTCCGTCTGAAAACGAGGGGGACCTTAGTCTCAAGCAGGAAGAGATTGCACGCCGGGGCCATTATTTTATGGCGCTGCAGCGCGAAGTGGAAGACCGCATTGAGCGCAAGTTATACCGGCAGGGGAAGATCCTGGGCGGTGTGTACGTGGGCCGCGGGCAGGAGGCGATCTGCGTCGGCGCTGGACTGGTGAGCGAGCAGGAGGACTGGTTGTATCCCTGCCATCGCGACCTCGGGTTGTACCTCGTGCGGGGCGTGACGCCGCGGGAGATTTTCGCGCAGTACATGGGCCGAGTGGGCGGGCTGACGCGAGGCCGCGAAGGCAACATGCACATGGGCGACCTGAAACGGCGCATCGTGGCCATTATCAGTGCGATGGCTGCCTCTGTGCCGGTGGCGACGGGGACGGCGATGGCGTTGAAGTTCCAGCGTTCGCGCAACATCGTGTTCAACATTTTCGGCGATGGCGCAACCAGCCGCGGCGACTGGCATGAGGGGTTGAACCTGGCCTCCGTGCAAAAGGCGCCGGTGGTGTTCATCTGCAACAACAACCAGTACGCCTACTCGACGCCGCTCGAAAAGCAGATGGCGTGTGAACATGTGGCCGACCGCGCCGTGGGCTACGGGATGCCGGGTGAGATTGTGGACGGCAACGATGTGATGGCGGTGTATCGCGCCGTGAAGCGTGCCGCGGACAGGGCGCGGGCGGGCGAAGGGCCGTCGCTGGTTGAGTGCAAGACGTTCCGGATGACGGGGCACTCGGCGCACGATGGCGGCGACTATGTGCCCGACCATTTGTGGACGGAATGGGGAGAGAAGTGCCCGATTGTGCGCATCGAGCGGGTGATGCTCGAGCGCGGCTGGACGACGCGCGAGGAGCTGGAGCAGGTGCACGCGCGGATCAAGCGCGAGGCCGATGAGGCGATCGAATGGGCGGAGAACAGCCCGTATCCGGACGCCTCGACGCTCACCGAAGACGTCTATGAGGGGAGCCGCTGATGGCGGAGATCACCTACCTCGAAGCGATCCGGCAGGGAATCTGGGAGGAGATGGAGCGGGACTCCAAGGTGTTCTGTCTGGGCGAAGACATTGGCGTCTATGGCGGGGCGTTCAAGATCACCAAGGGCATGCTGGAGCGCTTCGGCGAGGAGCGGATTGTGGACACGCCGATTGCGGAGTCGGCGATTGTGGGGGCGGCGATTGGGGCGAGTTTCGCGGGAATGCGGCCGGTGGCGGAGATGCAGTTTTCCGACTTCATCACGTGCGCCTTCGACCAGATTGTGAACTTCGCGGCCAAGACACGCTACCGCTGGAATGCGCCGGCGCCGCTGGTGGTGCGGGCTCCTTCGGGCGGCGGCATCCATGGCGGTCCGTACCATTCGCAGAACCCCGAGGCGTGGTTTGTGAGGACTCCGGGGCTCAAGGTGGTGGAGCCGGCGACGGCATACGATGCGAAGGGGCTGATCAAGTCGGCGATTCGCGACAACGATCCGGTGATCTTCTTTGAGCACAAGAAGCTCTACCGGGCGATTAAGGGTGAGGTGCCGGAAGGCGATTACACGGTGCCGCTGGGGAAAGCGCGGCTGCATCGCGAGGGCAAGCACATTGCCGTGATTACTTACGGCGCGATGGTGCACGTGGCGGCAGAGGCGGCTGAGGTGCTCGATCGCGAAGGGGTTTCGCTGGAGATTCTCGATCTGCGGACGCTGCTGCCGCTGGACGAGGAGGCGATTCTGGCGAGCGTGAAGAAATGCTCGCGGGTGCTGGTGTTCCATGAAGACACCTTGACCGGGGGCGTCGGCGGGGAGATCAGCGCGCGCATTAGTGAGAAGGCGTTTGAGTGGCTCGACGCGCCGGTGGTGCGGCTGGCGGCTCCGGATACGCCGGTGCCGTTTTCACCGCCGTTGGAAGAGGCGTTTTTGCCGAATGCGGCGAAGGTGATTGAGAAGGCGCGGTGGCTGGCGGGGTATTGAGAGCGTCAAGCCTCGGCGGGAGCGGGGGCATTATCGAGAAGTCGGGATAGGTAGGCAGGCCCAGGGGCTCGGCGGATGAGCCGATCACCATCAGCTTACATTCCAATCGTTCCTGAATGTGCTGGAGATTGGTTCCCAGCATCACGAGCGCCAGTTGTATCGCTTCGAAGGCGTCGTTCCCAACCAGCGGCCATGTCCAGACGCGGCCTGGTTCGCGGAGTTCGGCGATGCAGTGGTACGCCGTTGAACCCGCGGCGCGGCGGGGACGGCCGATGCGGACGGTGACGGTGAAGTCGTGCTCCGGGGTAGTGTAGGTGCGGATGGCGATGACGTCGCGCTTGCGGAGCCTGGGCTTGGGCATCTGGCGATGATTCTACACGGGGACAGGGAGAGACGGGGAGAGAGCGTTGGCGATGTTAGCAATCGCCGGCACGCGCTCAGGTTGATGATGGATCACCCGGAAGCGGCGAGAGCGATTGAGCAATGGTGGCGGGTTGCGCGGAGGGCCGAGTGGAGGAGTCTTGCGGATTGCCGGGAGATTTATCCGACGGCGGACCAGGCGGGGCGGGTTCTCATCTTCAACATTCAGGGGAACCGGTACAGGCTGATGACGGTGGTGAGTTGGGCTGGGCAGCGCATTTACGTGAAGGCGTTGTTGACCCACAGCGAGTATGCGAGGAACCTATGGCACAAGTGGGCGTACTAGACGAGAAGCGGTATGGACGGCTGTTGGGGCGGTTCCGGCCGCGGTTGATTCAGACGGATGAGGAGTTTGAACGGCTGGCGGCGGAGTTGGAGCGGTTGGACGGCAAGGCCGAGGGTGAGGGGTTGGATGCCGAGGAGGAGGAGTTGCGGGCGTTGCTGGCGCACCTGGTGGTGGAGTATGAGGACAGGACGGTGACGGACCCGGCGGATGCGCCGTTGGAGACGCTGCGGCACATCATGGAGGAGAAGGGGCTGCGGCCGGTGGATTTGGTGGATGTGTTCGGGTCGCGGGCGGTGGCGAGCCAGGTGTTGAACGGACATCGGGGGATCAGCAAGGCGCATGCGCGGAGGGTGGCGGAGCGGTTCCGGCTGTCGGTTGGGGCGTTTATTGGGGGGTGAGGGGGCACCTTACCCGCGTGTGCGGACGAAGGCGCGCGAGGCGAGGAAGATCGAGAGCAGGCCCATTGCGGTGAGGACAGCCGCTTGCGGCCAGAGTTCGGCCAGCGTTGCTCCGCGCAGGACGATGCCGCGGACGATGGCGATGAAGTATGTGGCCGGGATGAGGCGGCTGATGCCCTGGAAGGGAATGGGCATGTTCTCGATGAGAAAGATGTAGCCGGAGAGGAAGACGCTGGGGAGCAGCGTTCCGACGGCCATCTGGAAGGCTTCGGCCTGGGTTTCGGCACGGGTGGAGATGAGGAGGCCCATGCCGAGGACGGTGAGGATGAAGGCGAAGGCGAGCAGGTAGAGCAGGGGGACGCTGCCATGGACGGGAACCTGGAAGAGTACGCGCATGAGGACGAGGACGATGGTGAGTTCGAAGAAGGCCAACAGGCCGTAGGGGATGATCTTTCCCACCATCAGGCCGAGCGGTGAGACGGGGGTGAGCCAGAGCTGGTCGAGGGTGCCGCGTTCACGCTCACGCACGACGGAAAATGAGACCAGCATGATGACCATCATCTGGAGCATGATGGCGATCAGTCCGGGAACGAAGAAGTTGGGGGAGCGCAGGCCGGGATTGTAGAGCACTGCCGGGCGCACCTCGATGGGAGGACGGGCATTGAGGCCGAGGAGGCGGTGCATGGCTTCCTGCAAGACGACGCCGTTGGCGGTGGAGACGGCGTGGCTGGTAATGGTGGAGTCGGACCCATCGGCCAGGACTTGCACCGTCGCCAGCCGGCCCTGCTGCAGGAGGCTGGCGTAATCAGGCGGGATGCGGATGGCGACTTTCGCCTGGCCGGCGCGGATGGCTTCGTACAGGTCCGATTCGCTGGCGCCGAAGTAGCGCAGTTGGAAGACGTCGGAGTTGGCGAAGGCTTCGAGCAAACGGCGGCTTTCCTGCGTGCGGGAGGAATCCAGGACGATGGTGGGAACCTGGCGAACGTTGGTGTCGATGGCAAAGCCGAACATGACCAGTTGCAGCACGGGAATGGCGAGGGCAAAAAAGACCGTTGTGCGGTCGCGCGAGAGGTGGACGAATTCCTTGCGGCAGACGGGAAGGAGTCCGGAGAAGGGGCCGCCGGTCATTTTGCCTCCTTGGTGGGGGTGTCCTCGCGCGCGATGCGGTTGGTGAGCGTGACGAAGACGTCTTCGAGGGAGACCTCGGCCGGTTCCACGGTGGCGTGGACGCCGGAGGCGGTGAGGTCGGCATGAAGCCGCGTGGTGGCCGCCTGGTCAATGAGCACGTGGACCGAACGCCCGAAGATGGTGGATTCGAGAATGTAGGGGAGGCGGCGGATGAGGGCGAGTGCCTCGCTGGAGTTTTCGAGATGCAGGGCGAGGCGGGTGGTGCCGGGCGGATTGGCCTCGGGCATGCGCTGGAGTTCCTCAATGGAGCCGATGGCGATGAGGCGGGAGAGGTAGATGTAGCCGGCGCGGGAACAACGTTCGGCCTCGTCCATGTAGTGGGTGGTGACGAAGAAAGTGACGCCCTGGCCGGAGAGGGTGAACAGCAGGTCCCAGAGGGAGCGGCGCGCCACGGGGTCGATGCCGGCGGTGGGTTCGTCGAGGAAGACGACTTGCGGGGAGTGGATGAGCGCGCAGGCGAGGGCGAGGCGCTGCTTCCAGCCGCCGGAGAGGCGGTGGGCGCGGCGGTCGAGATAGGGGCCGAGCGAAGTGAGCGCGATCAGTTCGTCCTTGCGGGAGGAGAGGGCGGCGTTGGTGAGGCCATAGACGCCGCCATAGAAGTCCATGTTCTCCGCCACGGTGAGGTCCTCGTAGAGGCCGAACTTCTGCGACATGTAGCCAATGCGGCGCTTGATGGCGGCGGCGTTGCGGCGGACGTCGAGGCCAAGGATGGAGCCTGTGCCGGAGGCGATGGGCGTGAGTCCGCAGAGCGCTTTGATGAGGGTGGTTTTGCCGGAGCCATTGGGGCCGAGGAAACCGAAGATTTCGCCGCGGCCGACGCTGAGGCTGACGTCGCGAACGGCGGTGAAGTCGCCGAAGCGGATGGTGATGTGGTCGGCGCGGATGACGGGTTCCATAGCGCTTCAGCGGGCCAGATCGGAGAGCGTGGCAAACACCGTCATGCCGGGCTTGAGTTCCGCGCTGGAGGGGCGGGGTTTGACGCGGATGCCGAACACGAGGTGGGAACGGTCGTTCAGCGTTTGCACATTGCGGGGCAGATATTCCGCTTTGGAATTGACTTGCTCGACCACGGCTGGGTAGCGCTTGCCGGGGAAGGTGTCGGTTTGCAGAGCGAGGGAGTCGCCCACGCGAAGGCGACCGAGTTCGGGTTCCGGGACGTAGAGGCGGGCCCAGACCTGGTCCTGCTCGAGCAGTGTGGCGATGCCTTTGCCGGCGACGGCGAGATCGCCAGGACGGACGGAGACCGTCTCCACGCGGGCGCGCAGGGGGGAGCGGATCTCGGTTTCATCGAGACGGATGGCGTTGGCTTTGAGCAAGGCTTCGATCTCGGCCAAGCGGGCGCGGGCTTCGGCGATGTCCTCCTTGCGGAAGCCGTTGTGGAGCATGGCGGCATTGGCGCGCGCCTGTTGGAGGCGCTGTTCGCCGGAGCGGATGTCTTCGGCGCGGGTGCCGGCGCGGAGGAGTTCCAGGCGCTGGCGCGAGGCCTCGGCGCGGGCCGCGGCAAGGTCGCGACGGGAGCGTGCATCGTCGTGGGCTTGGGCGGAGAGGTCGCCTGATTGAAACAGGGTGGCGAGGCGCCGATACGTGGCCTCGGCATTGCGCGCGTCGGCCTGCGCGGCGGCGTATTCGGCGGCCGCCTGGTCGCGCTCCTGCGGGCGCGGACCATCCCGCAGGGCGGTGAGGGCTGCCTCCCACTGGCGGGCAACAGCTTCGGCCTGGGCGACCTCCTCCGGACGGTATCCGGCGGCAAATCGAGCGGTGGCGGCCTCCGCTTGCAGGCGGCGGGCTTCGAGCTGAGCGCGTTCGGCTTCCCATTCGCGCCGCTCCAGTCGAACCAGAACCGCGCCGGCCTCAACCAGTTGACCGTCCTGGACGAGGACCTCGGCGACGCGCCCGCCGACGCGCGAACCGACTTGCATCTCACGTGACTCGAGGACGCCGCTCCATGTTTGGGCGCCGGCACGGCGGCGGGCCTGGAGGAGATACCAGGCGGCGGCAAGAGAGAGGAGCACGAGGAGCACGATGGCGCGTTTCATGAGGAGGCTTTCCTTGCGGCGGGGGTTTGGCGCGCCATGCGGACGAGTTGTCCCAGGCGCTGGCGCATGGCGCGTTTGTGCCAACCCTTGGGCGGGTCAGGGTGGATGGCCCATTGAAGGGTGGTGACGATGTAGAGCCCGAAGAAGCTCTCGGCGAAGACGCGGGGATCGACGCCGGGTTGGAGTTCGTTCGACTGGGAGAGTCCGCGGGCGAGGCCTTGTTGCGCGTGTTGGATGAGCGGCTGCACGGCGGACTGGCAAGCAGGCCGGAGCATGATGTGCGGGAGAAGCGGCCGGAGTTGGGGGCCGAGGCGTTCGTTCTCGGCGGCGAAGGCGGTGAAGAGATCGAGCAGGGAATCGAGCGAGGCCGGGACGTGGGCTGCGAGCACGGCCTGGACCCGCTCCATGCGGGAACGGGCGAACTCGGCGAGGACGAGTTCCTTCTGCGGGAAGTAGTTGAAGAAGGTGGCGCGGCTGACGCCGGCCTGCTGGGCGATCTCCTCGGCGGTGGTGGCGTCGAAGCCCTTGCTGGCGAACAACGCGAGGGCGGCCCGCGCGATGTCGCCGGCGGTTTCGGCGCGGCGGCGGTCGCGGAGGGAGGGGGCAGGTGGTGTACTTAAATCCACTAGTTAGACTCTAGTCTATAATATGGGCCGGCGTCAAGGGTCGGGTGTTGGCGCACCGGGGCGCGCGGCGCGCGACGGCCCTCCCTGTAGAATATGGCCCATGAGGCGGCTGGTTTTCGCGTTCACGGCGGGGGCTGCGCTGGCGCAAACGGGCGCCGTGGAGGGTCATGTTTCCGATGCGCTGACGAAAGCGCCGGTGGCGGGGGCGGTGGTGAAGTTGTATCAGGGAGAGCGGGTGGTTCAGTCCGGGGTCTCCGACGTTCGCGGGGCTTTCCGGTGGGACGGCTTGACGGAGGGCGCGTACCGGTTGACCGTTCAGAGTGCCGACCATCTTCCGCTTGCGCCGGACCAGGCGGCGGCACGGACGCTTTACGTGTCCGCGGTATCGCCGGAGATTCGCCTGCGGGCTGACCTAACGCCATTAGGAAGTGTGACAGGCCGAGCGTTGAGCCCGGCGGGCGAACCGATGAAGGGCGTTCCCATCGGCATGCGGCGACTGTGGGACGGGCATTGGATTCGAACGACGGTTTCCGGAGAAGGCGGCCTCTTTGAGTTCACGCGGCTGGAGCCTGGAACGTGGCTGCTGGCCGGGCTGCCGTCGTTTCGCATTTCGAGTCGCGACCCGGCCAACGATGTAAAGCCATTAGCCACTCCTGAGGGGGAGGCGGGGCAACGGATGGGCTGGGCGGCCACGTTTTTTCCAGGGATAGTGGATCTGGCGGGAGCGGAGAAGATCGTGGTGCGGCCGGGCGCGGCGCTGGAGGGCTATGACATCAAGTTGCGGACGGTGCCCGTGCACCGAGTGGCTGGCGTGGTGGTGGACGCCGAGGGTAAACCGGCGGCGAAAGCCATGCTGTCGCTGAGCGACTTAAATAACAAGGGCGCCAATGGTGGGCTGACCACGTCAGACGGCGAAGGTCGCTTTGCGTTCGACACGGCGATGGACGGGGAGTGGCGTGTGTTCGGGCAGGTCCGGCAGGAAGAGAAGACGTTGAAGGGCTATGCCGATGTGCATGTTTCGAAGCGCGATGTGGAAGGGGTTGAGCTTCGGCTGATGGCGCCATTCGCGGTGACGGGCGTGGTGGAGCGGGAAGAGCCTCGGGACGAGAAAGGCAGCCGCAAGGTGACTGCGGTGTATCTGATTCCGCAGGGTGCGACAGACGATGTGCAGGAGTCAGCCTTCCATCAGCAGGATGGGAAGTTTACGCTCAGTACTGTGTATGCGGGGCGGTATCGCGTGCTTCCCGCGGGCTATGTGCCGGGCTACTATGTCGCGTCGATTTGGTACGGAGACCAGGAGGTGACGACGCGGGCTGTTGACGTGGCGAGTCCCCCGCTGCCGCTGAGAATCGTGTACCGGCAGGGCGCGGCGCGCGCCACCGGGAGTGTGGAACGCGGCGAGGGCACTTGGGTGGTGTTCGTGCCTCAGGACGAGGCGCTGCGCGATCCTCACCAGTTCATTCGTAGCGCGAAGTGCGAAGCGAACGGCAGGTTCTCGATCGAGCACTTGCGTCCGGGGAGCTACTACGCATTTGCGTTCAACCGGGTGCAGCGGGAGATGCTGGAGGACGTGGAGTTTGTACGGAGAATCGTGCCGCACGCCGAGCGGGTGGACATGCGGCATGGTGAGACGGTGAACCTGGAGCTACGCCCGCAAGCTTGGCCGGACTACTGAGGTTAGTGCGCGTCAAACATGTGGGCGATATCCGGGAAGCCGTTCATCGCCAGACGGCAGGAAGCGCCTTCGCCCCACCACCGGGGCGCATGCCAGGTGAAGGGGGGCACGTAGACGACGTCGCCTTCTTCGGCGATGACGACGCCGGCCTTTTCGATGGGGTAGCGGATCTGGCCTTTCATGATGAGCCAGTATTCGGCGCCCTCGGGGTGATAGTGGCCCTTGTTCTTTGGGTCGAGCGGCGGCAGCTTGGAGTTGTAGCCATAGATGAAATTGGCCGTACCGCGGTCGTCCTGGACGATGCGGATGGTGCCCTTGAGCTTGCCGCTTTCCAATCCCGAGGCGACCTCATCGAAGGTGACGTGGGGTTTGTTGTTGTGCTTCCACTGTCCGAGGACGCGAGTGTTGAACTTGGTCTGCATCCACTCAAAGCCGGGCATGGCGGGCGGCTTCTCGTTCACGTCATAGAGCGTGCGGGCGCCGGCGACGTTGGTGTCAAACAGCAGGGCCGGCTGAGGGCCGGCGACCTCGAATTGGAACCAGGTTTGGAACGGCACCTGGACCATGGAACCCTTTTTGGCGACGAACGGCTGTTGGGTTTCGATGGTGAAGCGGACCTCGCCCTCGAGCACGACCCACCATTCGCGCGTATCCGGGTGCATCATCTTGGGCGACTTGTAGCCGGGCGCCCACTGCTGGTAGACGCTGGTGAGGTGCTTGTCGTTGACCACCGTCTCGTGCCACTGCGTTTGGCCCTTGTGCCTGGCCACTACGTCCTTGAGCCTGGTGTGCGGCTTGTGCGGGGCTGTGTAGACGGCGGGCTGGCCTTTGGGTGCGAGCATCACTTCCTGGGCGGAGAGCAACGCGGGCAAGAGGGCGGCGAACAGTGCCGTGCGCGTGAGAATCATCAGTAACCTTTCTCCTTGTCGACTACATTCGTGAGTGGCAGGCCGTTGGTGTACCGGCGGACATTTTCCGCGAAGACATCGATGAGCCTTACCTGCCGGTCGGGCGACCAACCGGAGGAGTGAGCGCTCATGATGACGTTGTCGCAATCGAAGATGGGGTGGCCGGGAGGGACGGGTTCGGTGGGAAAGACATCCAAGCCGGCACCGGCGATCCAGCCCTCCTTCAGGGCGCGGACGAGAGCGTTTTCGTCGAACAGTTTGCCGCGCGACATGGCGATGAAGTAGGCCGTCTTCTTCATCGAACGGAAGACCTGCTCGTTGAACATGCGCTCGGTGACCTTGGTGTGAGGGGCGGCGCAAACGAGGACGTCGACTTGCGGCACCATCTTCAGGAAGTAGCTGGGGTCGTGCAGTTCCTCGACGTAGTCTGGTTTGGGCATGGGTTTGGCGTCGGTGGCGACGATGCGCATGTCGAGGCCGTAGTAGGCGCGCCGGGCGATGGCGGAGCCGATGCCGCCCATGCCGACAATGCCCATGGTGCGGCCCACGAGTTCGACGTGATGGTCCGATTTTGGTGTGCCGACGGAGGCCATGGTCTTCTTCAAATAGAACTGCGGGAGGTAGTGCTTGACGAGCCCGCGGGAAAGGGCAAGCAGCAAACCGATGGCGGTTTCCGAGATGCCGGGGGCGAAGGTGCGGGCGTAGTTGGTGATGGTGAGATTGGATTGCATCACCTTGGGATCGGCGCCTTCCATGCCGGCGCCGCCGGACTGGAGCCAGCGGAGTTTGGGCGCGTAGTCCAGGTCGGCGCCGCGGATCGAGCCGTAGACGGCCTCGGCGTCGCGCACCTGCTGGCGGAATTCCTCAGGCGAATTGCAGATGCGGATTTCGATGGGGACGGCGGAGGCGGCGGCGATCTTGTCGACCTCGGCGGGGTCGAACTTGTAGGTCGTGACGATTTTGAGCGGGCCGCTTCGCGGGCTCGTCTGGGGGCTGGCGGACTGTGCGGCCGCAGCGGCGAGAGGGGCCGTGGAAGCGGTTTTGAGCACGTTTCTGCGGGAAAAGGTCCGTTCAGACATGGTGACTGTTCTACCATACGGGGATGCTGGTTTTCTTGCTCTTGTTGATGGGGGCCGCGGCGGGGCGGGCGCAGATGCAGGAGGGGCAGCGCACGCAGTTGTTGCAGGCGATGGACGAGAGCGCGCCGAAGTGGGGGGATGTGTCGCGCCGGATCTGGGAGTTCGCTGAACTCGGGTACCACGAAAACAAGAGTTCGAAACTGCTGCAGGATGAGTTGCGAGCGGCGGGATTCCGGGTGACAGCGGGAGTAGCGGGAGCGCCGACGGCGTTTGTGGCGGAATGGGGAACGGGAAAGCCGGTGATTGGTTTGATGGGTGAATTTGACGCGCTGCCGGGGCTGTCGCAGGATGCGGTGGCGGAGCGGAAGCCACTGGTGTCGGGCGGTTCCGGGCATGGATGCGGCCACAACCTGTTTGGGGCGGCGGTGGCGTTTGCCGCCGTGACGGCGAAGAGCTACATGGAGCAGCACGCGCTGAAAGGGACGCTACGGTTTTATGGGACTCCGGCCGAGGAGGGCGGAGGCGGGAAGATCTACATGCTGCGGGCGGGTGTGTTCGCAGGAACAGACGTGGTGTTGACGTGGCATCCGGGGGATGCGAACCGGGCCGACCTGGGAAGCTCGCTGGCGAACATCACGGCCAAGTTCCGTTTTTATGGGACGGCGGCTCATGCGGCCCAGGCCCCGTGGGCGGGACGTTCGGCGTTGGATGGTGTGATGCTGGCCGGGCACGCCATCGACATGCTGCGCGAGCATGTGCCGCAGGAGACGCGGCTGCATTACATCGTGACCAAAGGCGGCGTGGCGCCGAACATCGTGCCCGATTTCGCGGAGGTGTACGCGTATGCGCGGCATCCGAAGATGCCCGTGCTGGATGGCATTTGGGAGCGCATGGAGAATGCGGTGAAGGGCGCGGCGATAGCGACGGGAACGCGGGCCGAGATTCAGTTGACGAGCAGCGTGTGGGATGTGCTGCCGAACGACGCGCTGGCGGCGCTGCTGCAGCGGAACCTGAAGGCGGTGGGCGGGGTGAACTACACGGAGGACGAACGCGCGTTCGCGTTGAAGTTGCGGGGGACGTTCGACACGATGACGTCGCCGGAGATGGGGAGCGAAGAACAGGTGTTTACCGATGAGCGCGGGCTGGGCGCTTCGACCGATGTGGGCGATGTCAGTTATGCCGTGCCGACGGCGCAGTTCACCGCGGCGACGTATGTGCCGGGGACACCGGGTCATAGCTGGCAGTCGACGGCGTGCGCAGGGATGAGCATTGGGCGCAAAGGCATGGTGGTTGCGGCCAAGACGCTGGCGTTGTCGACGATAGAACTGATTGGGGATTCGAAGCACGTAGAGGCGGCGCGGGTGGCTTTCCTCCGCCGCAAGGCGGGCGTAGAGTATAGGTCCCGGATTCCCGTAGGAGCGAAGCCGCCATTGGATTACCGGGGCAACTAATTAGCGAATCGGGGGCGAAGCAAATGCGGGTGGGGTTTCTCATCTTTCCGGAGTTCACTCAGTTGGACATGACGGGGGCGCAGGAAGTGTTCTCGCGCATGCCGGATACCGAGGTGCTGTTGCTGTGGAAGTCTCGCGAAGCGGTGAGTTCCGATGGGGGGATGCACATTCTGCCGAACGGGACGCTGGAGGATTGCCCGCATCTGGATCTCATCTGCGTGCCGGGCGGGCCGGGGATCGGAGGGCTGTTGGAGGATGAGCAGGTGTTGAGGTTTCTGTGGGAGCGGGGGCGGCGGGCTCGATACGTTACCAGTGTGTGCACGGGGTCGCTCGTGCTGGCGGCGGCGGGGCTGCTCCAGGGGTATCGTGCGACGACGCACTGGCTGTCGAAGGAGCTGCTCTCCTTGTGCGGGGCCATTCCTACAGCGGGGCGAGTGGTGGTGGACCGCAACCGCGTCACCGGCGCCGGAGTGACCTCTGGCATTGACATGGCGTTGCGGGTAGCGGCACTGGCATATGGCGACGACATGGCGCGGGAAATCCAGCTCCGCCTGGAATATTGCCCGGAACCTCCGTTTGGCTGCGGCCAGCCGGACACGGCGCCGGCAGAAATCGTGGAACGGGTGAAAGGCTCGATGGCGGAGGTCATCGAGGAACGGCGGACACTTCTCGAGCGCGCGGCTCAGCGGTTGCCGGCCGGGTAGCGTGGCGGGCGGCATGGGACATATGATGGGAGGCCTATGAAGACTGGCCCTGTGCGAGCCGCGGACTGGTGTGGCGTATTTCCGGTGCCTCCGCTGGCACGGAAGAACGACGCTTCGCGGGCGATTGATTTTGAAGAAAGCGGCAAGATCGTTGAACACATTGCGGCAGGGGGGATACGCAACTTCCTCTATGGCGGCAATGCTTTTCTCTATCACATCCGCATGCGGGAGTATGCGGCGCTGCTGGAGTGGCTTTCGGGCTTCCCGAACGATCACTGGATGATTCCCAGCGCAGGGCCGAGTTTCGGGCGGGCGATGGACCAGGCGGAGCTGTTGAGGAAGTATGAGTTTCCCTGCGTGATGCTGCTGCCCTGCGCGGATCCGCGTGACGCGAAGGGGCTGGAACAGGGCTACCGGGCCTTTGCCGGCGAAGCGCGGAAGAAGTTGATCCTCTACTTGAAAGAGGAACATAACATGGGGGCCGACAAGGAAGCAGGCCTGGACGTGGTGGCGCGGCTGGTGGATGAGGGCATCTGCGTAGGGATCAAATATGCCGTGGTCCGGACCAATCCAGTCGAAGATCCGTATTTGACGTCGCTGTTGCGCAGGGTGGACAAGAGCTTTGTGATCAGCGGTATTGGGGAACGGCCGGCGATCGCGCACATGCGCGGATTCGAATTGCCAGGCTTCACAACAGGGTCGGGATGTATTGCACCGGCGCGATCGAAGCAGTTGTGGGAACTCTGCAATGAGGGACGCTTCGAGGAGGCTGACGAAGTGCGGCGGTTGTTCCTTCCGGTGGAGGACCTGCGTGACGCGCTCGGCCCGGCGCGCGTTCTTCATGCGGCCATGGAGTTGGCCGGGATTGCCGGGACGGGGCCGATTGAGCCCTATGTGAGCATGTTGAACGAGGCGCAACTGGAGAAGCTGGCGAAACCTGCGAAGGACCTGGCCGAGGCTAATCGCGGGGCGCTGGCCAACGCGTAAGTCTCCCCGGCGCGGGGTGCGCAGAACGCACGCGATAGAGTGGAGCTATGGTGCGAGCGCTCGTTTGTCTTCTGGCGGTTGCGATTCCCTCGCTGGCGGGGCCGGCGGATTGGGTTCCCGCGCGTTGGTATTCGAGTGACCCGGCGACCCTGGAGTTGGTGCGCGGCACGGCGGTGAATTGCCTCGTCCTGGATCGCGGACTCTGGTCGCCTGCGTTCGGGGAGAAAGCGGAAGCGCTGGGCGTGACACTGCTCGGTTCAGTGAAGCCCGGTGAGGAACTGGCGGAACTGGCGGCGAAGGCGTCCGCGGCGAAGTTACAGGGGCTGGTGTTTGAAGGCGTATTCCCCGCGGAACGGCTGGACCGGATTGCGGCCGCGCTGAGGGACTCTAAGTTGGCCGTTGTGCGGATGGGGCCGAGGACGCGAATGAATCTGGCGATGCCGGATGAGGTCGTGGCTACGTTTCAGGGCGTATGGCCGGGAATCAACGCCGCCGAGGATGGTTCGGCGAAGGCAGCGCCGAGCGGCGCGCCGTGGATCGATACCAATACGGGATTCCTGCGGTTCGTGCGGGCGGCGCTGCCCGTGGGGAGCAGATCGCGGGTGTGGATGGGCTACGCTCCGCCCGCCAAGCAGGTGATTCCCTCGGCCCGCTATCTGCAGGCCATCGCCGATGCCGAGATGTTGGGAGCGCACTGGCTGATCACGCTGGACGGCGACATGAGCCAGCGGCTGATGGAGCGCGAGGAAAAGGCGGTGGATACCTGGACGAAGATGATGGCTGCCGTGAGCTTTTTCCAATCGCAAGGGGAGTGGCGCGAGGCCGGGGCGTACGGCGGGTTGGCCCTTGTGCAGGACGTGGAGAGCGGAGGGCTCTATTCGGGCGGCATCCTCGACATGATCAGTGTGAAGCACACGCCCGTGAGGGCGGTGCCCGGGCACAAGTTGAGCGACGGTGAAATGAAGCAGGCCAAGATGGCGGTCAACGTCGACCCCACGCTGCTGACGGATGGGCAGAAGGACGTGTTGCGGCGGTTTACGCGCGGGGGCGGGACCTTACTGACCGCGCCTCCGGGCTGGAAGTTTCCGCGGCAGCGTGAGGACCAGATCACGTTGGACAAGGAAGACGTGAAGATTCTCGATCAGATCTGGAAAGAAGTGAATTCCATGACGGGGCGGCACAACCTGGGGGCCCGACTGTTTAATGTGGCCAGCGTGCTGTCGTATATGGCCGCCAGTGAAGACGGAAAGCGGGTGGCCCTGCACCTGGTGAGTTATTCGGACTACGAGATCGAGAATGTCACCGTTCATCTGTTGGGAAAGTGGAAGTCAGTGAAGCTGCGAGCGCCGGGGCGGGAGGAGCGTTCCCTGCCTGTTTTTGAGACGGATGACGGCACCGGAGTAGAACTGGACCGCCTCGGTGCGGCGGCACTTTTGGTGGCTGAATAGGAAGGTGAATTACACTAGTTAAATCATGGCGTTGCAGAAGAGCCGGGCATATTCACGGCGGGAGATACTGGCGTCGTTCGCGGCGGCGCCGGCAGTGGCGTGGGGGGCAGGCAAATTGCCTGTGGCTCCGGTCGCGGTAGCCCGCTGTGGGAGCTACGCGGAGGACCAGACGGCCCTGCTGCGCGGGATGTTCGACAAGATCGGCGGGTTGGGTGCGTTGGTGAAGAACAAGACGGTGACTGTGAAGCTGAACCTGACGGGCAGCCCGGCGCTGCGCTTGCAAGGGAAGCCGCTTGGCTCAACGCATTACTCACATCCGGCACAGATCGGGGCGTTCGTCAGCCTGTTGGGTGAAGCGGGGGCGCGGCGCATCCGGTTGGTGGAAAGCGGTTATGGAACGGCCGGTCCGCTCGATGAGTATATGTTGGACTCGGGCTGGAACGTGCGGGCGATCAAGAATGCGGCTCCGCAGGTGGAACTGATCAACACGAACGGGCTGACGGTGAAAGGGAAGTATGCCCGGCGGCGGGTGCCGGGCAAGCCGTACGTGTTCCCCAGCTACATGCTGCATCCCGCTTATGAAGAAACGGATGTCGTGGTGTCGATGGCGAAGTTGAAGGACCACGCCACGTGCGGGGTGACGCTGGCGATGAAGAATATGTTCGGCATCACGCCGGCGTCGATCTATGGCGACGATGCGGGCGTAGACGATGCGAACGAGAGCCCGACCAAGGGGCGCGTGGATACCTGCCATTTCGGCAAGCGGCAGCCGGCGCGCATTGCCGAGGGCGAGGTGGATCGCCAGTCGAGCCGCGAGCCGGGCTACCGCATGCCGCGGATCACGGCGGAACTGGTGGCGGCGCGTCCGATCGACATCTCGATCATTGACGGAATCGAGACGATGGCGGGAGGAGAGGGTCCGTGGATCCGCGATCACTGGCGCGGAGCGCTGCGGGCGGTGAAGCCGGGGATCATGGTGGTGGGGACGAATCCCGTCTCCACCGATACGGTGGCGACCGCGTTGATGGGATACGATCCGAGGGCTCCGAAGGGGCAGGGCGCGTTCCGCGAATGCGACAACACGTTGCTGCTGGCCGAACAGATGGGCGTTGGCGCGGCCGATCTCAAGCAGATCGAGGTGCGCGGAGGCCGGATTGAGGAGCTGATGTTCCGGTTTACCGCCTAGGCGCCGGAACGAAGAACGCTCATGCCCTGGCACTCCGCACCACTTCATAGCGCGCTCCCCAAGCTGACGCCCATGGCGGTGCTCGATATTTGCATCACCGCTTTCCTGATCTATCAGTTTTTGATGATCGTGCGGGGACGCCGCGCGGCGCACGTGCTGGCGGGGATTTTCGTGCTGTTGGTGCTTTATCTCACCTCGTTGTACCTGGGGCTGGAGATGCTGCGGAGCCTGCTTTCGACGGTTGCGCCGTATTCGGCCTTCGCCGTGATCGTGATGTTCCAGAGCGAGATCCGGAGGGCGCTGGCGCGGCTGGGGCGGCACAGCTGGCTGCCTTGGGGCGGGAGGTTGCAGCGGCGTGAATTTGCCGAGGAGATCCTGTTGGCCATTGAGTATTTGTCATCGCGAAAGACGGGCGCACTGATTGTGCTGGAGCGGGACATGGGGCTGCGGACTTTCGTGGAGAGCGGAGTGCCGATGGATGCGGTGGTATCGCGCGATGTGCTGCTGGCGATTTTCCAGCCGGGCGGGGCGATGCACGACGGCGCGGTGATTATCCAGGGGGACCGGCTTGCGGCGGCGGCCTGCTTTTTGCCGTTGAGCGTAAACCCGGCGTTGGCCTCGACGATGGGCACGCGTCATCGCGCGGCGATCGGGATTAGCGAAGATACCGACGCGCTGGCGCTGGTGGTGAGCGAGGAGACCGGGCGCGTGTCGGTGGTCGCTTTCGGTGTGTTGGAGAGCGGGCTGACGACCGAGCAGGTGCGTTCGCGGCTGGACCGCCATTTCGGCTGGAGCGGCAAACGGGCCGAGCCGGAGCGAACACCCGACGGGATGGGGGAACACGCGGAGGAGGCTGACCACGGATGAAGGACCTCGTGGTGAAGCACTGGCGCTGGAAGCTGATGTCCCTGGCGCTTGCGGTCATGCTGTGGTTGTCCACGGCGGGTGAACCGGAGAGCGGCACCTCGCTTTCCGTGCCAGTGTTCTACCAGAACATGCCGCGTGAGTGGGAGATCAGCTCGTCGGTGATCGACCGGGTGCGGCTGGAGGTGCACGGTCCTGCCAGTAAGCTATCGCAGCATGCCATGGCTGACGCCGCCGTGATGGTGGACCTCGGCGTGGTGAAGCGTCCGGGCGAGATCACCATCCCGCTGGATGGCGCGGCGATCGCCCTGCCCTCCGGCGTGCATGTCGACCGGGTGATGCCGCCCCAGGTCCGCCTGCGCTTTGAGAAACGGCTGGTGAAAGAGATCCCGGTGCAGGCGCGCGTCGCAGCCCAGCCGCCGGCAGGCTACGAGGTGGTGTCGCTTCGCGTGACGCCCGCGTCGGTCCAGGTGGAGGGACCGGAAAGCAGCGTTGAGGCGATGACCGCGGCCGAAACCGACGATCTTGACCTGAGTGGGGTGACGGGGAAGGAGTCGATGCCGTCCCATGCTTCATTGGACGATCCGATGGTGCGGTTCGTAAAGGGTTCGCGGGTGATGGTGGAGGTAGAGGTCAGGAAAGCCGGCGGCGGTCAGTGAATCGGAGGAATGATGGCCAGACAATTGTTCGGGACGGACGGCATCCGTGGGGTGGCGGGCGAATACCCGCTCGACCGGAAGACGGTGTATGCGGTGGGGCGGGCCTTGGGGCGCTGGTCGAACCGGCATGCGGTGGAGGGGGGCGGGGCTGAGGTCGTCATTGGAATTGACACCCGAGAAAGCGGTCCCTGGATTGCCCGGCTGCTGGCGGCAGCGCTGGCTGAGACGCGGGTGTCGACGCACTATGCCGGATTGATCACGACGCCGGGCGTGGCGTATCTGACGAAAACGGGGCCATTTGCCGCGGGCATTATGGTGTCGGCGTCGCACAATCCCTATCAGGACAACGGCATCAAGGTGTTCGGCCACAGCGGATACAAACTGCCCGATGTCGAAGAGCATGCCATCGAAGAGATGATCTTCGCGCTTCTTGCGGAAGGCATTGCGGAGTCCGAACAGGAGTTGGCGGTCGAGGGCGCGCTGGACGAAACCTACCTGGAGCATCTGGCCTCGACATTGCCGCAGGGCGCGCGGGTTGACGGGCGGGCGCTTCGTATCGTTCTCGATTGTGGTAACGGCGCTGCGAGCCAGTTGGCGCCAGCGCTGTTTCGCAAGCTGGGCGCCGAGGTGGATGCCCGGTTTGTGCAGCCGGATGGCCGCAATATCAATCTCGATTGCGGGGCGCTGCACGTGGACAGCCTGGCGCGAATCGTGAGGGAAACCGGAGCGGATTTGGGGTTCGCCTTCGACGGTGACGCCGACCGGTGCATCGCTGCCGGCGCTTCGGGCCGCGTGGTGGACGGGGATATGATGCTGATGGTCTGCGGCCGGCGGATGAAAGTGGCTGGCCGCCTGGCGGCCGGGGATGGAACGCCGACCATAGTGGCCACGGTGATGTCGAACCTGGGCCTTGAGAAGCTGTGCGCGCGCGAGGGAATCCGGCTGGTGCGGACGCCCGTCGGCGACAAGTATGTGCTGGAGGAAATGATCCGGAGAGGCGCGCACGTGGGCGGGGAGCAAAGCGGCCACGTGATCTTCCACGACCATGCGACCACGGGCGATGGCATGCTGACGGCGATTCGAGTGGTTGAGGCTGTGGTGGAATCCGGTCAGTCGCTGGACGAATTGACGGCGGATTTCATCAGCTTTCCGCAGACATTGAAGAAGGTGCAGGTGCGCTCGAAGCCTTCCCTGGAAGAGATTCCGTCCATCGCGAGCGAAATCGAGAAAGCGGAGCGCGAACTCGGCGACGAAGGCCGGATCGTGGTGCGCTACTCCGGCACGGAGCCTGTGGCGCGGGTGATGATCGAGGGGCCATCGCAGGGTGTCATTGAAGCGCATGCCGACCGCATCATCAATGCGATTCGCGCTGAGTTGGGATAGGGTGATCGCATGTTGCGACTGCTGACTGTGCTGGCGCTGACGCTGGCGGCTTACGGACAGGACTCTCGCGACGTGGCCTATGGACCGCATCCGCGCAACGTGCTGGACTTCTATCGCGCGCCCTTGAACGGACCCTCGCCGGTTGTGGTGTTCATTCACGGCGGCGGGTTCGTGAATGGGAGCAAGGCGCAACTGAACGCAGGCATGCGAGACCGGTTGCTCCAGGCCGGCATCTCCGTGGCGGCGATCAACTACCGCTACGCGACGCAGGCCTCGTTCCCCGCGCCGATGATGGATGGAGTGCGGGCGATCCAGTTTCTGCGCTGGAAGGCGAAGGAGTGGGATATCGACAAGGGCCGGATCGCGGCCATGGGCGGTTCAGCGGGGGCGTGCATGTCGTTGTGGATCGGCTATCACGACGATTTCGCGAACCCGAAGTCGGAGGATCCCGTGGAGCGAGAGTCGTCGCGGCTGTCGGCGATGGCGGTGAACGGAGCGCAGACTACGCTCGATCCGGAGGTGCTGTCGGAGTTGATCTCGCCGGCAGCGGCGCGGCATCCTTCGGGCCCCCCTTTCTTCGGGATTCCGCAAGGGGAGAGCGGGACGCCCCGGGCGCGCGAGGTGTACCGGTTGGCGTCGCCGGTGACCTACCTGACCCGGGATGATCCCCCGGCGTGGCTGTATTATGACGAGCCGGACGTGGATGTGCCGGCGAACGCGCGTCCGGGCACGGGGATTCACCATCCCCGCTTCGGGCGGTATTTGCGGGAGCGGTGCCAGCCGTTGGGGCTCACGTGCGAGGTGCGGCTGGCCACCGACTACCAGGACACGAGGGGGGCCGGGTTGGAACAGTTCGAGTTTCTCCGGCGGCATCTGCTCGGCGAGCGGCGGTGAGCGCAGGTGGGGCGGCGTGACCACGGTGGCGGCCACTCGATACACTGGTGTCATGAGAACTCTACTGGGATTGTGCGTCTTCGCCATGCTGCTGAGCGCTGAAACGGCGGGCGGTTTGAAGTGGACGGCTCCGGCGGGATGGAAGGCGCAACCGGAGCGTCCCATGCGCGCCGCGACCTATTCGGTTCCGAAAACGGCCGGCGATGCCGAGGATGGTGAGTGTGCGGTGTTTTACTTTGGGGCGGGCCAGGGCGGAGGCGTGCAAGCGAACATTGATCGCTGGTATGGGCAGTTCGAGAGCACGGCCAAGCCTCCAGCGCCGCGGGCAGGCAAGGCCGGGAAGTACAAGGTGACCTATGTGGAGCACTCGGGCGCCTACAAATCGGGCGGACCGATGATGGGGGCTCCGGCGGCCAAGAAGCCCGGGTTTCAACTGCTGGGCGCGATTGTGGAGGGACCGCAGGGAAGCGTCTTCTACAAATTAACCGGGCCCAGTAAAACCGTTTCGGCGGCGAAAGCGGCGTTCGAGAAGATGATCGCCGGCATCCAGTAGCCATCGCGCCGCTGAACCAGGAGTTCGACCATGCGTTTCACAACCATACTTGTGCTGTGTGCAATTCCGCTCTTGGCCGCTGACTGGCCACAGTGGAGAGGCCCGAACCGCGACGGCATCTCGCCTGAAACCGGACTGCTGAAGCAGTGGCCGCAAGGTGGTCCGAAACTGGTGTGGAAGGCGGCGGGGCTTGGGGAAGGCTATTCCTCGTTTTCCGTGAGTAGCGGCCGGCTGTTCACGCAGGGGCAGCGGGCGGGCGTGCAGTACGTCATGGCGTTCGATGTCGCCAGCGGGAAGAAGCAGTGGGAAGTGGCCAACGGCCAAGCCTATGAAGAACGCCGTGGCAACGGACCCCGCGGCGCACCCACCGTGGATGGCGACCGTGTCTATGCACTCGCGGCAGACGGTTCCCTGGTGTGTTTGGAGGCGGCGACGGGGAAGAAGCTATGGGGCTTCAATATCGTGTCGCGCTATGGTGGCGAGGTGCCGCACTGGGGCATCAGCGAGTCGCCTCTCGTGGATGGGACGCGGCTGATCGTGCAGCCAGGCGGATCGGGCGCCTCCATCGTGGCGCTGGACAAGTTGTCGGGGAAAGAGGTGTGGAAGTCTCCCGGCGATCCGGCGGCTTACTCAAGCGCCATTCTGGCCCAGGTGGGCGGCATCAAACAGTTGCTGCACTTCACATCGGATGCGGCCGTGGGCTTGCGGGCCGACAACGGTGAACGGCTGTGGCGCTATACGCAGGTGTCAAATCGCACGGCGAATGTCGCTACGCCGATTTACCGCAACGGCCATGCCTTTTTCTCATCCGACTATGGCACCGGCGCGGCGCTGCTGAAGTTGGACGCAGACGCTTCCGGCAAGCGTGCGCAGGAGGTCTACTTCACTCGCGAGATGCGGAACCACTATTCGAGTTCGGTGCTCGTAGGGCAGCATTTGTACGGCTTTTCGAGTTCTGTCCTGACGGCGATGAAGTTTGACGACGGCAGTGTTGCCTGGCGCGACCGCAGCGTGGGGAAGGGGACCGTCATTTTCGCCGACGGGATGCTCTACTGCCAAGGGGAAAACGGAACGATCGCTCTGGTTGAGGCGACGCCTGCCGGGTACAAGGAAGTTTCCCGGTTCTCAATCTCGATTGGAGGATACCCGCTGTGGACGCTTCCAGTGATTGCGAACGGACAGTTGTACGTTCGTGATCAGGACACGCTGTATCGCTACGCCGTGAAGTAGATCTGGCAAGGCGAGTATTCCGCGCGCAGCGCTCAGGGGGAGCGGTGTGTGCAGAGACACGAAAGGGGCGGGTCACTGATCGCAACACTGGAAGGACACCGTGGAGACGCCATCGTGGACGCATCAAATGCGCTGGCCGTTCCTGGCCTCAATTTCCGGTCGTGCGCGGGTCCTTACAACACCAGCTTGGGATAGTTACCGCCCCCTTGAAAGCCCGGTTCTATGTTTCCTGGCCTCCTTTTCACCCTCATTGTGGACCCGCTTCATGGATCTGTCAATAGGAAAAGAGCGAAGCGCGAATGTGTGCAAAATGCCTTATTTATTGGGCTCGCCGGTGATGGTGACGTTGCGGAACGAGCCCATGTCGAAGAAACTGCCGATGCCGAATTTGCCCGCCCCAAGGCTGAGGTCGACGGCGCGCATCGAAGGGGAAGTTTTGCCGTCGACATAGACCTCGACAAGCCCCTTTGTGGAGTCGTACACAAGGCGGACTTTGTGCCAGTTCTCATCCGGCAGAGTGGCCGGACCGGGTCGGGGTGAGATGCGCACACGCTCGCCGCCGTAGACGTGAAAGATGCCGTTGTGCACCACCTGCTCGGCGGCCGAGTCGACCGAGAGGTGGGCGTAGTTGAAGTGGTCGGGATCCTGCCAGGCATAGGCGATCATGAGCGAGGTATGGCGATTGCGGAGCGCGGCGGGTTCCTTCTTCATTTCGAGTTCAATGACTCCGCGGACGAAATCCGGCGTTTGCGCGACGGCGAACTGTGCAGGCCGCCGCGGTTGCAGTGCAGGGCGAGGGACGAGAAGCTCCAAAACAGGAATGGGCGAACTTGTATCGAGCTTCCAATCGGCCGCGAGGGGAACGCGCCACGTAAGGCCGAAGGCATCCATGGACTCGGCGGGCTTGGTTTGCGCGGGGGCAGCGAGGGCGGCGAGCAGAAGGGCCGGCAGCAGGCGGTTCATGGTCCCAGGATAGCGAGCGCATGGCGCCGGGGCCGGCGCTGACCGGCTCAGAGCTGGTCGATGTAGTCGACGACGCCGTTCTTGTGGAAGGTAAGCTGGTGGCCGCTGAGGAACTTGCGGTAGCGCTCCTCCTCGGCGGCGTAGGCGCGGCGGGACTGCTCGGTGTCGCCTTCAAAGAGCACGACGTCGATGGCCGTTCCGGGGTGGATGGTGCGCGAGAGCAGTTGGCGAAATTCGAAGTCGGCGTAGGGCAGGGAGTAGCCGATGAAGACGATCCGGCGGGCTTCGCGAAGTTCCACCCCGGCGTTTTGCCAGACGAGCTTGATTTGGAAGTTGCTCAGGTCCTTGAGGAACGTGGGCATGACGAGGGAGCCGCGGAGGGTGTTGGGCGTGCCGTTGCGCTGGCAGTGGCGGCAGTTCTCGCGGCCGATGCGGTCGAGGAAACGGAGCTTGGGGCCGAAGCCGACGAACAGGCGCTGGCAGTTGGGGCATTGGAGCCAGTTCATGGAGCCGTGGAGTTTGAGGAGCTTCACGTTGAAGCCCTTGCAGCCGAGGCTCCAGAGGCCGGCGCGGACGCGAGTGTCGGCGGGGTTGAGCGAGGAAATGTAGCAGCAGTAGTCGACGACGCCGAAGGGGTCGTAGTCGCCTCGGTCCGGGTTGTCTTCAAGGAGCGCGTTGTGGAGCGCGTTGTCCAGGAGGATGTCCCAGTTGAGGGAGATGATCGAGAGCGGATCATAGCGCTTGGAGTGTTCCGAGGTGGTGCCCTGGCGGGCGAGTTCACCACGGCGGGCGGCGATGCGGACCACGTGTTGGGCGAACTGGCGAATGTAAGCGGCGGAACGAGGAAACGCAGCTCTGTCTCGCTCTCGCGAAACAACAGGGGGTCGTACAGCGCGCGGCCGCCCGGCAGGTTGAGGTACTCCGCCGCACCCGCGTG
>JAFLBB010000028.1:48153-57315 GCA_017304135.1 Acidobacteriota bacterium
GGAGATTACGGGGGGTGGCGGTTTCGATGGCCAGCGAGATGAGGTATTCGAGATCGGAGCGGAGGGCGGAGAGGTCGCCGTGGGAGCGGGTGCGGAAGGCGGCGTTGTCGGCGATGGAGCGATCGATGGGTGTGTAGATGTCCTCGAGAGCGACGTCGTGGAGGGCGGCGGGGTTGGTGTTTAGATCCTCGAGAAGGAACTGGTGGAGTGCACGTTTGGCCTGGGTGGTGCGCTCGGTGGATTCGGGAAGGGAGAAGATCTCGGGGAGGATGCCGGCCTGGCTGGGGGCTCCGGCGGGGATGGAGAAACCGGCGCCGAGGATGTAGACGGTTTTTTCGGGGGTGAGTCGGGCGAGTTTGGGGGAGCGAGGCATGAGATTAGGCGGTCCCGGGAGGGGGAGACATCCGGGCGAGTTCATCGACGGCGGATTCACGAAGCGGAGCGAGGTCATCGCAGATGGTGCTCCAGACCATCGCGTCTTCGACGGCTTCATACTCATGCCGGTAGATATTCCCGGCCGCGGCAACAGCAGGCCAACCGATTTCGGGGTGGCGTTCGATCATTTCCGGCGGCAGCCTACGCGAAGCTTCGGAGATGATTTCGAGTGCGCGGACGACGGCGTATACTGTGCGGCGGTCCGCTTTGAAGGACGCGAGATCCATGCCGGTGGTGAACTCGCGAATCGCGTCGATATTGGTGATGATCTCGGCGAGGCGCTGGGCGGGGTTCTTAGAAGGCATGGACGGCGTCGCGCAGGATGTTGTCGCGCAGGAGAGGCTTTAGCGCGCGCTGGTTGACGACGTCGGCGGGAACGTCGAAAAGACCTTGGATGTGTAGTTTGAGCCGGGCGTACTGGAAGAGGCCGATGGACTTGGCTTCGTCCAATTCGACCAGGACGTCGATGTCGCTGGCCGCACCGGCCTCGCCACGCGCAACCGAACCGAAGACAGCGGCGTGGGAGACGCCCATACCGCGGAGCTCGGACTCGTGGTCACGTAGGATGTGGAGGACGGATTGTAGGCTTTGCGGCATGCCTAGGGAGAGTGTAGCAAGGGCACGGTTGCGTACATACGATACCGCCCCGGCGGCTGGGGCATGAGCTAGGGGACGGCGGTGTCGAAAGCGATGTAGAGCAGATGGCTATCTCGGGGATGATTTAGACGCGGCCTTTAAGTATGGCGGATAAGGTCTTGCGGCCTCCACCGAGGGAACGGGCAGTGTGAGTGATGGTGGGGATGAGGGGCTCAAGTCAGTGCGACTTCAGGATTTCGCCGTGGTGGGTTTCGTAGCAGACTCGATACAGTGTTGAAGAGGGCCGATGCGGGACAACAACTCGGGGTACGTGGAGATTGTGGATACGTATGAGCGGGAAGGCCTGTACTTTGGGGTCGTTAGGATCACGAAGCGAGAAGAAAGGGCAGCGCTGGAGTTCGGTGTTTCGCAGGCGGGGTACTTCGCCTTGAAGCGGGTGTTGGGTTTCCGACCATTCGATTCGATGCCTGGGGTGAAGTATCAGTACTCGTTCACGGGTTCGTATGTAAGCACGGCGGATGGGCAGCAGCAGAGAATTCCGTTTCGTGTTTTCGTTGAGCAAGGGGGCGCGCGGCGGGAGTTTGAGCTCGAAGGGCCGAGGGACTTGTTGGCAAACCTGTTGTGGTTCTTACGGCTGACCTCGTTAGCGGAGGCGGGACACCTGAGGCGTATTGGTGACTAGCTCACCAACTGCTTGATCAGCTCCCCGCCCGTCTGGCTGAGTTGCTTTTCGCGGCCGGCGTGGAGGTAGCGGAGTTTGTTGTCGTCGAGGCCTAGTAAGTGGAGTAAGGTGACGTGGAAGTCGCGCAGGGGGTGGACGGTTTCGACGGCCGAGCCGCCGGTTTCGTCGGTGGCGCCGATGATGGCGCCTCGGGGGGCGCCGCCGCCGGCGAGCCAGACGGTCATGGCGTTGGCGTTGTGGTCGCGGCCCCAGGCTTCGCCACCGCGGCGGATGCCGTTGTCGGGGCTGCGGCCGAATTCGCCGGAGAAGACGACGAGGGTTTCGTCGAGCAGGCCGGTGCGCTTGAGGTCCTTCAGCAAGGCGGCGATGGGGCGGTCGATGGCGGTGATGCGGGAGCCGTGGGCCTTTTCGATGTAGTCGTGGGAGTCCCAGCCCATCACGATTACCTGTACGAAACGCACGCCGGATTGGACGAGGCGGCGCGCGAGGAGGCAGCGGCGGCCGATGGCGTCCACCTCTTTGTCGGGACTGCCGATGCCGTACATCTCGCGCGTGGCTTGGGGTTCGCGATTGAGGTCGACGACGGCGGGCATTTCGGCCTGCATGCGGAAGGCGAGTTCGTAGCTTTCCATGCGGGCGGCGAGGTCGGCGTGTTCGGGGTGGCGGGCGCGGTGGAGGGTGTTCAGTTTGTTGAGTAAGTCGAGGTTGGCGCGCTGGCGCTCGGAGGACATGCCGGGCGGGGGGGCCATATCGAGGATCGGCGCGCCTTCAGGGCGGAGTGGGGTGCCTTGGTAGTGCGGCGGCAGATAGCCGCTGGACCAGTTGGCCGCGCCACCCTGCGGGTAAGCCACATCGGGAAGGACGACGAAGGCGGGGAGGTTTTCGTTTTCGGTGCCAAGGCCGTAGGAGGTCCACGCGCCGACGGCGGGGTCGCCGCCGAATTGGGTGCCGGTGTTGAGGTGATAGAGGGCAGTAGGGTGGTTGACGCTCTCAGCCTTCAGCCCGCGGTAGAAGCAGACATCGTCGACGACATCGGCGAATTGCTCGAAGCGGGTGTTGATCTCGATGCCGAGTTTGCCCGCACGGCGGAAGGTGAAGGGGCTCTTCACGTAGTAGCGCTCGCCGGTATTCATGTTGGCTTCGAACTTGTTTCGTTCCTTCTGGAACTTCGTCATGTGCAGTTCGGCGAGCTTGGGCTTGGGGTCGAAGGTGTCGATGTGCGACGGGCCGCCTTCCATGAGGAGGAAGATGCAGTGCTTGGCCTTGGCAGGGAGGTGGGGCTGTTTGGCGGCGAGGACCCCGGCGCGGGCGGCGTCCTGGGTGAGCAGAGCGCGGAGGGCGACGGAGCCGAGACCCATGGCGGGGCTTAGAAACGAGCGGAGGAGGAGGTCGCGGCGGGTGGTTCCGTTAATAGACATAGACGAACTCGTTGGAGTTGAGGAGTGTCAGTGTGACATCGGCGAGGGCGCGGACCTCGGGAGGCGCAGCCGACGGGTGAAGGTTGTGTTCGAACTCCGCAGGATCGTCGGGGTGGGTGAACTGGAAGCGCTCGCCGGTGAGTTCGCTGGTGATGGTGTGGACGACACGTTTGGGTTGCTGACGGGCGGGGGCGGCTTCGGCGGCGTGGCGAGCGGTCATGGCATTGAGATGGGCGAGGACTGCGCGCAGTTCTTCGGCTGTGGGGGCGCGGTTGAAGGCGAGTTGGAAGGCGCGTTCGATGCGGGCCTCGGGGGTGCGCTCGGATTGGTGGAGCCGGTGGGCCATGGCGAGGGCCATGTCGTGGACGAACTGAGCGTTGAACAGTGCGAAGGCCTGGGTGGGGATGGTGGAAGATTCGCGGCGCTCGCAGGAGAGGTCGAGTGTGGGCCCGTTGAAGACCTCGATCATAGGGTCGATCAGGGAGCGCTGCTGGAAGGAGTAGATGCTGCGGCGGTTGCGGTCGGCCTTGCGGGCCGACGGGCGGTAGAGCGGCTGAAGGGAGCCCATGGCGTGACGGGGCTGGCGGGCGACGTCGTCGTTGATTTGGGGGAAGGTGCCGGGGCCGCCGGTGGAGGGGCTGAGTTCGCCGGAGATGGCTAGGATGGAGTCGCGGAGCTCTTCGGCTTCGAGGCGGCGGGGGGCGAGGGAGGCACTCTGGTAGGCCTTAGAGAGAAGAATGGCGCGGTGGACGGCCTTGACGCTCCATTTAGTGTCGATGAAGTAGGAGGCGAGCCAGTCGAGTAAGAGGGGGTTGGTTGGTTTCTTGCCCATTTTGCCGAAGTTACTGGGGTCGGCGGCGAGGCCCTGTCCGAAATGGTGTTGCCAGATGCGGTTGACCATGACGCGGGCGGTGAGGGGATTGCGCGGGTCGGCGATCCAGTTGGCGAGGGCCAGGCGGCGTCCGGCGACGGTGGTGGGGATGGCCGGGGCGGGGAAGTTGGCATAGCGCTCAACCAGGCTCAGCACGCCAGGCTCGACTTCATCGGCCGGGGATTGGATGTTACCCCCGGGGAGCACGTGCACGCGAGGCGGTTTGTAGTCGGAGGGCTTGGGGTATTTCAGGGTGGGGCCGCCATCGGTCTCGCCATCGCGGGGGCCGGAGGAGACGCTGAAGGCCTTGGGCTCGAAGCGGTCGGCTGACTCCTTATGAAGCTGGAAGTGCTTTTGAAAGAGCTTGAACTCCTCGTACTTTTCCGGATCGACGTCTTTGCGCTTCATGTCGAAGCGGGCCAACTGGCGTTGGGTTTCGGCGATGACCTCCTTCATGTGGGCGCGGCCTGCCTCCATGCCGGCGGTGTTCTCGGAAGGGAGGAAGGGAACCTGGGGGCGGGCGAATTCGGTGGTGGCGAAGATGGCCTGGAAGCGGTAGTAGTCGCGGGTGGGCAGGGGGTCGAACTTGTGATCGTGGCAGCGGGCGCAGCCGAGGGTGAGGCCGAGGAAGGTGGAGGCGGTGGAGTGGGTGACGTCGTCGAGAAAGAGCTGGCGGGTGACGGCCTCGACGCTCATCGCGGTGTGTTCCCACGGGCCGGCGCGCAGGAAGCCGGTGGCGATCAGGAACTCGGGGTTGGTGGCGTCGAGTTCGTCGCCGGCGATCTGTTCGCGGATGAACTGGTCGTAGGGCTTGTCGGCGTTGAAGGAGCGGATGACGTAGTCGCGGTAGCGCCAGGCGTTGGGGCGTTCGAAGTCATTGGAATAGCCTGAAGAGTCGGCATAGCGGACGACATCGAGCCAGTGGCGGCCCCAGCGTTCACCGTAACGGGGGGAGGCGAGGAGGCGATCGATGAGGCGTGGCCAGGCGTTGGGTGACTTGTCGTTGAGGAAGGCGGTGACTTCTTCGGGGGTGGGGGGAAGGCCGGTGAGGTCGAAGGTGACGCGGCGGATGAGGGTGCGGCGATCGGCGGAGGGCGCGGGGGGGAGGAAGCTGTCGACGCTGAGGGAGGAATCCCATGCGTGCTTGCGCGGGCGGAAGGCCCAGAGGTCTTCCTCTTTGTAGGTGGCCCATTTGTCAGTGACGGTGGAGGCGGCTGTTGGAGCGGGGAAGGCGGCGCCGGAGTCAATCCAGCGGCGGATGGCGGCGACGGCGTCAGCAGGGAGGCGTTTGGAGGCGTCGCCGGGGGGCATTTGGAGAGGGCCGGAGCCGTCGACCATTTTGATGAGCAGGCTGGATGCGGACTGGCCGGGGACGAGGGCGGGGCCGCGAGCGCCGCCTTTGAGGAGGCCGTCGCGGGTGCGCATGTCGAGTTTGGAGAGAACGAGGCCGTTGCCGTGGCAGCCGGTGCAGTTTTGCTCGAAAAGGGGCCGGATGGCGGACGAGTAGAGAGCAGCGGAGTCCTGCGCGGCGAGAGGGAGGGCAGCGAGGGGAAGGGCAGCGAGGATGAGTGCGGTTCTGAGCACGGGGATGGGGGAATTTTATCAGCGCGGAGTGGGAAAAGTGAGCATGAAATAAAATTTGTCTTGACGCTGTGTGTTGAACCACGTAATATGAACTTGGACAGGAGACAAACAGAATGAGCACGGTGAAGCAACTGGATGAGCAACTGAACGCGATGGTGTTGGGCGGCCAGGCGATGGAGGCCTTTGAGCAGTTCTACGCCGATGATGTGGTGATGCAGGAAAACGACAAGGAACCCACGGCGGGCAAGGCGGCCAACCGCGAGCGCGAATTGCAGTTCTTTGCGAGCGTGGAGCAGTTCCATGGCGCGGCGGTGAAGGCAAGCGCGGCGGGCGAGGGTGTGAGCTTTGGCGAGTGGGAACTGGACGTGACTTTCAAGGGCGGTTCGCGCGTGGTGATGAAGCAGGTGAGTGTGCGGCAGTGGAAGGACGGCAAGATCGTCCACGAGAAGTTCTACTACGACGGGGCCCACTAACCGCCGGCTCCGCCGGTTTGCCGCGGCCCTGGCGCGGGGGGCCTTGTGCCGGGTGAGGGGGGCGGCGATGGAGGAGGCGGCGGTGGAGGGGACATGATGGGCTGTCCGGCCATCGCATAATGGGGGCATGCGGTTGGCCGGGCGGCGTTCATTTTTATTGGGGATGGCGGGCGCGGCGGGTGTGGCCGGGCAGGGGGACGCCTGGCGTCCGATGTTCGATGGGAAGAGCCTGGCGGGCTGGAAGGAGGTTTCCTTCCCGCGGCACGGGCGGGTGGACATTCGGGATGGAGCGATTGTTTTGGGGAAGGGGGCGATGACGGGGATTTCGTGGGGGGGCAGGTTCCCGAAAATCGACTACGAGATCCGGTTTGAGGCCGCGCGATTGGAGGGGAAGGATTTTTTTGCCGCGATCACGTTCCCGGTCAAAGACTCGTTTTGCACCTGGGTGTGCGGCGGCTGGGATGGCACGGTGGTGGGGCTTTCCAACGTCGATGGGTATGACGCCTCAGAGAACGAGACGTCGACGAACCGGGATTTCGAGACAGGGCGCTGGTATGAATTCCGGCTCGCGGTGACATCCAAACGAATTCAGGCCTGGATTGGGGCGTCGATGGTGACGGACGTGGACCTCACGGTGAGTGTGGTTTCGCTGCGGTTTGACGACATTGATTTGTGCAAGCCACTGGGATTTGCCTCGTATGCGACGGTGGGCGGCATCAGGAAGGTCGAATACAGGATGATCGCCGGCGGTTGACGGCGCTGTATAATTCCTCCAGCGGTGGCACGAGCTGGCCACACTAAAGGAGAACTATGAACCGGCGGTATTTCCTGATGAGTACGGCAGCCGCGACCGCCACGCAAGCGGTGAAGGCGGCGCCTGGCCCGAACGACACGATTCGCGTGGCCGTGGTGGGTTGCGGTGGACGAGGCAGCAGCCATATGGGGGCGTGGACATCCATGCCCGGCGTGGAATTGGCGGCGCTGGTGGATGTGGACGATTCTCACTCCGAGCGCTACATTGGCACGCTGCAGCGGCAAAACAAGAAGCCCGTGCCGACGTTCCGGGACATCCGGAAGGTTCTGGACGATAAGAACATCGATGCGGTGTCGATTGCGACGCCGAACCACTGGCACACACTGCAGACGATCTGGGCCTGCCAGGCGGGCAAGGACGTGTATGTGGAGAAGCCTTGTTCCCACAACGTGTTTGAGTCCAAGCAGATCATTGCCGCGGCGCGGAAGTACGGGCGGATGGTGCAGCAGGGCAGCCAGAGCCGTTCCTCGGCGGCGCTCCAGGAGGCCGTGCAGAAGCTGAAAGGCGGGGAGTTCGGCGAGGTCTACATGGCGCGCGGGCTCTGCTACAAGTTCCGCAACACGATTGGGAAGACGCCGGTGGAGGCAGTGCCGCCGGGCGTGGATTACGACATGTGGACTGGTCCGGCGCCGCTGCGGCCGTTCACGAAGAACCGGTTCCACTATAACTGGCACTGGTTTTGGGACACGGGCAACGGCGATCTGGGCAACCAGGGCATCCACGAGGTGGACATCGCGCGCTGGGGCCTGGGGGTGACTCATCCGACGAAGGTGACCTCGATCGGCGGGAAGTACATGTTCGACGACGACCAGGAGACGCCGAACACCATGACGTCGTCGTTTGAGTTCATGGTGAACGGGAAGCCGAAGATGATGACCTTCGAGGTGCGGCACTGGTACAGCAACCACGAGGCGGGCATCGGCGGCGAGAAGGCGGGCAACACGATCGGCAACACGTTCTACGGCTCCAATGGCTATCTGGTGATTGACGGCTACAACAAATATTGGAGCTTCATGGGCAAGGAAGGCACGCCGGGCCCTGCGCGCACGGAGCGGGAGGGGCACTTTGCCAACTTCATTTCCGCCATGCGCAGCCGCAAGCAGAACGAGCTGAACGCCGACATCGAAGAGGGGGCGCTGAGCTGTGTGCTCGTTCACCTGGCCAACATCAGTTACCGTTTGGGACGCACATTGAACTGGGACGGCGCCACCTGGACGGTGAAGGGCGACAAGGAAGCTAACGAGATGCTGACGCGGGCCTATCGCGCGCCGTACGTGGTGCCGGAAAAGGTGTAAGGGCGGGCCTGTCGCGTACAGGCAATTTGTGAGACCGGGGCGGTCGTCGTGCTACCATGGGAGCTTATGTCTGCCTTGTTAGCGGGAAAGACCGCCCTTGTTCTCGGTGTTGCTAATCGATGGAGCATTGCCTGGGCGATTGCCCAGGCTTTTCAGCGTGAGGGCGCGCACCTGATTCTCACCTACCAGGGAGACCGGCAGCGGCTGACGGTGGAGGAGTTGGCGGGAGAGTTGGATGGGGCCGAGTGCTTTAGCTGCGATGTGACGCAGGAGGCGGACCTGACAGCGCTGCGGTTGCGGTTAGAGGCGACTGGGAAACCGCTGGATGTGCTGGTGCATTCGATTGCGTTCGCCAACCGTGAGGATTTGTCCCGGCCCTTTGTGGAGACCTCACGCGACGGGTTTGCGCTGGCCCACGATGTAAGCGCGTATTCACTGGTATCGGTGTCGCGGACCGTGGCCCCGTTGATGAAGAGCGGCGGCTCGATCATGACGCTGACCTACCTGGGGGCGCAGCGCGTGGTGACCAATTACAACGTGATGGGTGTGGCCAAGGCCGCGCTGGAGGCAAGCGTGCGCTACCTGGCGGCGGATTTGGGAGCGCAAGGGATCCGCGTGAATGGGATCTCCGCGGGGCCGATCAAGACAGCCTCGGCGCGGGGGATCAAGGACTTTTCGAACGTGCTGGATGCTGTGGCCTCGCGGGCACCGTTGAAGCGGAACTGCGAGCCGGGCGAGGTGGCCGACACGGCTGTGTTCCTTGCGAGCGATTTGGGCCGTGGCGTGACGGGCAACGTGCTGTTCGTGGACGCGGGCTTCCAGATCATGGGGCTGTAGGGGCGTCAACGGCGTGGCGGCGGCCCCCCGAGGGGGGAGCCCGTTGACAGGCACAAACAGCCGTCCTTATCATAGAAATCGCACTGGACGCGCTGGGATCGGATACCGAACGCTGACCAGCGCCGTCTACAGGGATTGATCCGGAACAACATATGA
>JAFLBB010000272.1 GCA_017304135.1 Acidobacteriota bacterium
GGCGGGGCGGCGGTGACGGGTCGCGGCGCGGTGGCCTGTGACATAGGCTACTGCCAGGCGCGGAAGGCTTGGGACGAGACACCGGCCGCCAGGGCTTCGCGGCGGATGTGCGCCGTCAGCCGCCGGTTGTCGCAGGCGTTGGCATAGCAACTGACGCCGTGCCGGACGACGGACTGCACAGATGCGGCCAGCAGTTGTTTCCGCTCCTCGGCGGAGCACCGGTACACACCATGCCGGACGAGTTCGAGCAGCCGGGCGGCGAGCATCTGCCCGGCGTGCGGGTTCTGTTCGGCGAAGAACCGGTTGATGCCCAGCTTGTGCCTGTCAGCGATGTAGACATCGTAGGCCTGCCGCCAGACCTGCTCGCCGTCGAATTCCGGGGCGGTGGGATGAAAGCCATAGAGGTGTTCGATTTCTTTGGAGACTTGCCACGCGCCGCCGTCACCGGATTCCTGCATGGCCGAATCCAGTTGGGAGTCCAGATACGCCTGTTCATCTCACGGGCGAGGAACCCCTTCATTGACTCGAAGCGCTCCTGACCGGCGCGCCGTGAGTTGGACACAAGGAATTCCGGCGCCTGGCCCGCGGCGGTGGTGCTGGCGGCGTTCAAACCGCCGGCGAACTGATAGGTTTCGTCGTTGTCGAGGACGCCGTACAGATTCGTGGGACGGGAGTGGTATAACGGCGCGGTTGTTGGCCAGTTGTGCCTTGAGGTTCCCATTCACCTGCTCACCCCGGAGGGCAGCGCTGTAGGCGTGATTCAGGCTGCCGAGATAGGCATCGGCGACGCGTCCGGCGTCACCGCCGTTGCGCGAGGACTCCATCATGCCGGCGATTCCGACGCCGAACGATCCGGGCGCAGGGCCGAAGATGCGGGCGGCGGCTGCCTTGCGGGCGGTGCCGGCGTCGGCGCCCTCACCCAACAGCCGCTCCGCGATGCTGGCGGAGTAACGCTTCACGGCGTTGTCGTCCAGCGCGGCGCCGGCCAGCCTGGTCGCATTGTCCAGCAGCCGCATCTTCTCGGGCATGCCGTCGCGGTAGAGGCCGGACATCTTCGCGGTCGCGCATGAGGGGCCTCCTGGGAAGACCACCCACGACGATCTCCGCTGCGCGGTCGACACGTCGTCTGGTGGATGTGATCGATCCGGCATTGTGCCGAGTCCGTTAACTATATACGCCGGGCGGGCACCAGTTGTCAGGGCCGAGACTGGACAATCTGCGCCGCGCCGGTAACGAATGCCTGGTTTCCGTCCGGAGACGGGGAGAAACGGCCTCCGGTAAAGGTCGCGGTGGCGCACGGCTGGCGCATCAGGCGGGACTCGGCTCGAGACGGAGAGATGCGAAAGTGCCGAAAATACGGCCAGTTGCGGGGTTGCGGACGGAGAGAGGGGTTAACGGTCGGGCTGGGGATGGTGCGGAAAAATAGTTTGGCTCCCCGGGTAGGATTCGAACCTACAACCCTTCGGTTAACAGCCGAATGCTCTACCGTTGAGCTACCGAGGAGCGGCTCAATTCATTACAACATCCAGCCTCAGTCACTGTCAAATTCCGGGGTTGCGGTTTGCGGTCTCCGGCGCGCGGGGCTGGTGCCCCTGCTGCCCCTCCCAAAGCCAGATCTGCACTTTCCCCTCGGCTCCAGCACCCTCGGGCATACGCCGCCAGGCGCCGGCATGCAGGCTGATCGCCTCGCGGGCTAGCGCCGCATGCGGAAACGGGTGCGGTGGCGTGTCGAGCAGCACGGCCAGCCTCCCTTGCTTGCGGATGAACTGCATCAACGAGCCCGCATCACGAAATTTCGCCTGATACTGATCTCCCAGGAACGAGGTCTGGGCCAGCACGCTGCTTGCCGGCAGCACGCGCCGGCCGGGGCGCCGCTCGCGCATGGCGAACTCAGCCGTCGCCGCTCCCTCGCCTCTGAGATCGGAGATCACGAGCACATCCACGCCGGCCAGTTCAGGCGACTCGAGAATGACACCGGCCGCTTCGCGCAACCCGAGCCTGGTCTTGCGCGGGGTCCGCGCGACGTTCCATACTGCCAGCGTCAGGAGGGTGATCAGGCAGAGGCCGCCCACCACGCGTCTTGCCGCACCCTCACCCGTGGCGACGCGCCGCACCGCGGCGGCGGCGAACAGCAGCATCCAGGGCAGGCTCATGAGCATGTGCCGCGGTTCCCACACCGCTACCACGGCGCGAAACAGAATCGAGCACGCCAGCATCACCGCGGCCACACTCCAGGCAGGGTCCAGCGGCTCCCCGCGCCTGGCATCGCGCAACCACAGGGCCAGGCCCCCCACCGCGGCCATCGCCACGAGGGGAGTGAGTTGGTCAGTGAGAAAGGCGAGGCTTTCGGGAACGCGCTCGGGAAGGAACAGCAAGCCCCCCAGCCAGGCCACCTCTTCATGCAGCGCACCGGGGACACGGGCATACCAGAATCCGCACAGAACCACGACGATGGCGGCGGGCAGCCAGAAGGCGCCACGCGCCAGCCAGCGCGCACGGCCGGTGAACAGCGCCGTGAGCGGCGGCAGCGGAGCCAGCACAATGCCTGTCCCCTTAGTCAGCAGGGCCATTGAGGCCACCACGCCGAAAGCGCCAGAGGCGGCGGCGCGCCCATTTCGCAAATAGTGACACCACGCGGCGGCGGCGGCCAGCACCAGCAACGCCATCGGGGCCTCGCCCATCAGCGACCGCGACGACACCTGCGCCAGCGGCGCGGTCAACAGCAGCAGCCCGCAGCCCAGCGCATAGGGCAACGGCAGGATGCGTTTCCACCACCATATCGTGGCCGTCACGAACACGGCCTGGACGACGGCCATGAGCAGCACCATCGAGTCGCGCGCGACGCCGAAGAGAAGCATCCAGGCGGCCTGGAGCACATAGAAGCCCGGCGGCCAATGCCCGATGACGGCGTTGGAATAGTGCCGGGTGAACTGGTAGTAAAAACGGCTCACCGGACGCGGCATGCCGGCCTGGATCCAGTCGTGCACAAGCAGCCCGGTGACATAGTGCGCGGACTCATCCATGGTCTCGCTGAACTCGGCCTCATAGGCGCCGCCGTTGACCTGCAGAGCCACCGCCAGGACGAGGGTCGCGGCAAAGACAAGCAGGACCGCCGCCGCGCGCCGCACGCGATGGCTATGCCGCGCCCGCCACGCCGCGCAATTCCACCACGAGCGCGTCGAGGGCGATTGTCTTTTGAATGTTGCGCCGCAGCAGGTGGATCAGTTCATCCAACCTCCGCACGGCGTCGCGAATCCAGGCAAAGGGCACGTGGCGCGCCAGCGCCGCCAGCTCCGCGCGCAGGTCGATGTTGCGAACGGCCTGCGAGCCCGCGCTCAGGTGGAGCAGGTCTTCCAGCAAGAGGAACAGCACCTTGAGATAGGGCTCCAGCTTCTCCGCGCGCGAGGCAGCCAGCTTTTCCGAATAGCGCGCCCACTCGCCAAACGGGGCTTGCCCGCAGGCTGACTTGAGCAAGGCCAGCATGGCCTCGCGGCGCTTGTCGTAAAGCGGCAGGTCGAGCGCCAGCGCCGTGCCAGGGCTGCCCGCCGCCAGCGCCACGCGGCGTTCGGCATCAGCCAGGCCTCGGGCCTTGGCGAAGGCCCTCATCGATGGCTCATCGAGCTTGGCGAGCCTGAGAGGAATGCTGCGCGAACGGATGGTGGGCAGCAGGTCATAGGGGTTCTCGGCCGTGAGCAGGAAGATCAGATAGGGCGGCGGCTCTTCCAGCGTCTTCAACAGCGAATTGGCGGCCTGTTCGTTGGCGCGGTCGATGCCGTCCACCAGGAACACGCGGTGCACGCCGCGCATGGGCCCAAACTGCGCGCGTTCCTTGAGCAGCCGCATTTGGGGAATCTGGATCTGCCGCAGCGGGCCGTCGGGCGCGAAGGTGACAAAGTCGTTGTGCGAAGCGAGGAAGAACGGGTCTTCGGAGCGCTTCTCGGCGGTCCACTTCTCGCGCTCAGCCAGGGTGGCGGCGTTGTGTTCCAGGCTCAGGTCGTCGCGTTCAATCTGATCCGCATGGCCCAGCAGCCGCGCGGCGAACCGGCGCGCCAGGGTCGCCTTGCCGACGCCATCGGGACCATCGAGCAGGATCGTCTGCGGAATTTTCTCGCGCGCGATCATGCCGGCCAGGATCTCGCAGGCCGCCGCGTTGCCAAAGAAATCAGGGAAGCCGGCCTCAGTCATAGACAAAGTGGAGCACTTTCTTCAAATCCTCCCACGCCTCGCGCTTGGCGGCCACGTTGTAGGCGCGCAGCAGATAGGACGGATGATAGGTGACCATAAGCGGGATGCCATTCCACTTGTGCCACTTGCCGCGCAGCTTCGTTACGCCCTCCTTGGTTCCCAACAGCGCCTTGGCCGCCGTGGAGCCGAGCGCGCAGATGGCCCGCGGTTGAATCGCCATCAACTGGCGAAAGAGGAATTGCCCGCAGGTCTGCATCTCGTCGGGCTCGGGTGTGCGGTTCTCCGGCGGCCGGCACTTCACCACGTTGCAGATGTAGACGTCGGGGCGCTGGATGGGAATGCCTTCTTTCGAGGCCGTGCCGTCGATCATCTGGGTCAGCAACTGGCCGGCGCGCCCAACAAACGGCAGGCCCTGGGCGTCTTCGTCGGCGCCCGGGCCTTCGCCGACGAACACGAGCTTCGTCTCCGGATTGCCCGAGCCGAACACGAGCTTCGTGCGGCCCTTGTGCAGTTTGCAGCGCGTGCAGTCGCCGATCTCTTCGAGGATGCGCGGCAGGGAGTCGTTTTCAGGGGCCATGGAGAGAAGGGGGGGAGGCGTGGCCGCGGCGACCAAGGGTGCGGAGAAGGCGGGCGGCGCGGTCAGGGAGGGCGGCGCGGTGGGCATTGGCGGAGTGGTGATCGCCGGCGGAG
>JAFLBB010000273.1 GCA_017304135.1 Acidobacteriota bacterium
TTGCCACCATCGACGGCAACCGCGTGGCCTTCACCGGCGATGCCTTCTTCCCCAACCCGCGCAACGACGGTACGCTCCGCCACAACCTCATCTTCCGCAACCATGTGGAGAACGACAGCCATCTCAAATCGGTCCGCAACCTGATCGAGCACGAGCCGGCGCTGATCGCCCCTGGCCACGGCCGCGCCTATCCGGTGGACAAACAGATCATGCTCGCTACCGAGCAGAAGTTCCGCACGCAGCAGCAGTATTTCTTCGACCTGCTGCCCGAGGGTGAAACCAATTTCGGACTCGACCCAAGCTGGGTCAAGATTTATCCCTACCAGATGCTGCTCGCCGCCGGCTCCGTGCAGAAGGCCGAGGTGCGCGTGCAAAACTACCGCGCCGAGGCGATGAAGATGGAGGTCGCCCTCATTGCGCCGTCGGAGTGGACGATCGAGCCCGATGTGCTCACCTTCGAGGTTCCCGCGAAAAGCGAGGGCAAGCGCGCCTTCACGATCACCGTGCCGAGAACATGGGATGCGCCCAGCCCGCGGCTGGCCATTGCCGCCGATGTGCGCGCCGGGGGCCGCTATCTCGGCCAGATCACGGAAGCTGTCGTCGACATGGTGAAGGCCTGAGGGGCGTGCCCCCCGTGATACACTCCGCGCCATGCGCCTGCTTCTGATCTGCCTGCTCGCCTCCGTCGCCGCCTGGTGCGCCGAGGAGCGCAACGACATCGAATTTGCCCGCCCCGGCGGCGAATCGCTCACGCTCGACGCCTCGATCCCCGACGGCAAGGGCCCCTTCCCGACCGTCATCGTCGTCCACGGCGGGGGCTGGGAAAACGGCACAAAGCGCAGCTACGACAAGCCGCTGCTGCCCGTGCTCGCTGAGGCCGGCTTCGCCTGGTTCACCATCAACTACCGGCTCGCGCCGAAGCACCAGTATCCGGCGGCGCTCGAGGATGTGGAGGCGGCCATCCGCTGGGTGAAGGCGCACGCCAAGGAGTACAAGGTGGACCCGCGCCGCGTCGCGCTGATGGGCGAATCCGCCGGCGGTCACCTGGTGGCTCTGGCGGGCGTCAGGCCCACGAAGGAAACGCGTGTCGCCGCCGTCGTTGATTTCTACGGCCCGCACGATCTGGTGAAGCGGGAAACCGAGCGCGGCGAAGTGGGCAAGAACCTGCGCCAGTTCCTCGGCATCGACAAGCTCGATGAGGCCGGCATCGCCAAGCTGCGCGAGGCCTCTCCGGCGACCTATGTGAAGAAGGGCCTGCCGCCGTTTCTCTTCATCCACGGCACGAAGGACGCCTCCGTGCCTTACGACCAGTCGCCGCTGCTCTGCGACAAGCTGAAGGCCGCCGGCAACCGCTGTGAGGTGTTCACCGTGGAGGGCGCGCCGCACGGCATCGGAGCCTGGGAAAAGAATCCCGCCTGGCAGGCCTACAAGCCGAAAATGGTCGCGTGGCTGCGCCAGACGCTGCGCTAGTCTGCGCTATAATCTGACCTCTTACACTCGCTTCAGGAGGGCTGCGTGGCGGAATGGCAATTTGCGGATACGGTGCCGGCGGAGAAGCTGGCCATGGTGCACTTTTTCTCCGTGGTGCAGAAGGTGGGCGACCGCGAGGTGGAGTTCCTCATCACGGTGAAGGAGTACGCCGAGCCGGCCGACCCGATGATGAAGTTCTTCGCCGCCACCGACAAGCAGACCAATCAGAAAACAACGCCTTTCCGCCCCTGCGGTTGGGGAAGGACGCTGTTGCAGGCTCTGTCGGATTGCACGCGGGCCATTCGCAAGTTCCCTTACGAAGGCGAGTGAGCTCGGTGCGCCCGCCCGGGCAGAGTCACGGCCAGCCGGCGCTTAGCCGACCGGTACGCTTTCCTCTTCCGGCGTCAGCTCACGCGTGAACTTGCACTCTTTGTTCGGGCAGGCCGCGAAGTTGCCCTTCTTGAGCCGCTTCTCCACCAGGAAGGGTGAGGCGCAGTTCGGGCACTTCTCGACGATGGGCTTCGACCAGGCGACGAAGTCGCACTCCGGGTAGGCGTTGCAGCCGAAGAAGGTTTTGCCGCGCTTGGAGCGGCGCTCAATGATGTCGCCCTTGCCGCACTGCGGGCAGGTGACGCCGATCGTCTTCTGCTTTACATATTTGCAGGTCGGATAGTTGGAACAGGCGGTGAACTCGCCAAAACGGCCTGATTTCAGAACGAGGTTGCTGGAGCAAGTCGGGCAGGTCTCCTCCAGCGGCACATCGGCTTTCTTCTGCTGCGCATTGCCGAGTTGCTTCGTCGTCTTGCAGTCCGGATAGCCGGAGCAGGCCAGGAACTGCCCGAAGCGCCCCTTCTTGAGCACCATCACGCGGCCGCAGTTTTCGCAGTAAACGTCCTCGTCCTGCTCGGTGATCTCCATCCCCGCGCCTTCCACCATATCGGCCGAAGGCTCGCGCGTGTTCGTGCAATCGGGGTAACCGGAGCAGCCGACAAAGGTGCCGTGCTTGCCCCAGCGCAGCACCATCGGTTTGCCGCACTTCTCGCAGGTGAGGCCCGTGGGCTTCTCCATGCGCTTGATGTTTTCCATCACCGAGCCGGCGCGTTCCAGGTCGACATTGAACTTGTCGTAGAACTCACGCATCGCCGTGCGCCACTCGACCTTGCCTTCCTCGATCTCGTCGAGCTCCTGCTCCATGCGCGCCGTGTAGCGCACATCGAAGATGTCGTCGAAGCTCTTCACAAGCTGGTCGGTGACCACGAAGCCCAGCTCGGTGGGGCTGAACTTGCCGCCTTCCTTTTTCACATAGCCACGATCCTGAATCGTCGACAGAATCGAGGCGTAGGTCGACGGCCGGCCCACCCCGTCGGCTTCCAGTTCCTTCACGAGCGTGGCTTCGTTGAACCGCGGCGGCGGCTCGGTGAAGTGTTGTTCGGGCTCGATCTCCTTGAACTTGAGCACCTCGCCCTGCTCCACCAGCGGCAGCTTGTGCTTCAGCTCCTCGTCTTCCTCGTCCTTCTGGTCCTTGCCTTCCTGGTAGACGGCCAGGAAGCCGTCGAACTTCGGCACCGACCCGGTGGCGCGGAACATATAAGCCGCTCCGTCGTTGCCGTTGGCCGCGACGTCGATGGTGGTCTGGTCAAACACCGCCGGCGTCATCTGGCTGGCCACGAAGCGCGTCCAGATGAGGCGGTAGAGCTTGATCTCATCATCGGAGAGGAACTTGGCGGCTTCGTCGGGCGTGAGCGCGACCGAGGTCGGACGAATTGCTTCGTGCGCATCCTGGGCGTCCTTCTTGCCCTTGTAGTAGTTCGGCTTAGCCGGCAGGTAAGCGTCACCATAGCGCTTGGGGATGAAGTCGCGCACATCCTGCAGAGCCGTCTCCGACACGCGCACCGAATCGGTACGCATATAGGTGATCAGGCCGACCGCGCCTTCCGAACCCATCTCCACGCCTTCATACAACCGCTGCGCCAGGCCCATCGTGCGCTTCACCGAGAAACGCAGCTTGCGCGCCGACTCCTGTTGCATGGTCGACGTAATAAAAGGAGGCACCGGGTTGCGCCGCTTCTCCTTGGTTCCCACCGACTGCACGGTGTAGGACGCGCCCTCGATGGCGGCCAGAACCGCCTCGGATTCGGCGGCGCTTGTGACCTTCAGATTTTCGCCATTCTTTTTCGCCAGCCGCGCCGTAAGAACGGGCGGTTTCTTGGCGTTCAGGCTGACGTCAATCGTCCAATACTCTTCCGGCACAAAGGCCCGGATCTCCCGCTCGCGCTCCACGATGAGCCGTAAGGCCACGGTCTGCACGCGCCCGGCTGAGAGCCCGCGCTGCACCTTATCCCACAGCAACGGCGAGATTTTGTAGCCGACAATACGGTCCAGCACGCGGCGCGCCTGCTGGGCGTCGACGAGATTCGTGTTCACCTGGCCCGGCGTTTCAAACGCTTTGCGAATGGCCGGAGCGGTGATTTCGTTAAACATCACCCGGTAGACCTTCGGCCCGGGGCCTTTCTTTGAAGCCCCCGCCAGCTCTTCCATCAGGTGATAACAGATGGCCTCCCCTTCGCGGTCAGGGTCAGCGGCCAGGTAGATGGCGTCGGCTTCCTTGGCGGCCTGCTTCAGCTCCTGGATGAGTTTCCGTTTGCCTTCAATCACTTCGTAGCGGGGCGTGAAGTCGCCATCGACGTCTACGGAGAGATCCTTTTTAGGCAGATCCTTGATGTGGCCGAGCGAGGCCTTGACTGTAAAGTCCTGGCCAAGGTACTTGGCGATGGTTTTCGACTTTGCCGGAGACTCGACAATGACGAGAGACTTGCTCATGTGCGAGAACGACGTTCCTTTCGGGCCTGCCTTCTTCCGGCCAGGCGGCGAACGGAGAGAAGAGACTGACACCATGAAGGTAGCACCCCCGTCAAGGACTCCGGGAAGCCCTCAGGCCGGGATGATCACCTACCACACTCTAGCAAACTGCTTTCCGGGGAGTTGGCGCACCAGCCCGGTGAGCTCCAGTTCAAAGAGCGCCGAAATCACCTCCGAGGGGGAAAACTGCTCCGCCGACTCAATCAAAGTGTCGAGTTTCACGGCGGACTCCGTCTTTAGTATCTGCAGCAACACCTTGGCCAGTTTCGCATTCTGGCCAAAGTGCAGATCGAGATCGAACTGCTGCGGCTCGACCGCTTCGGCCGCCGGTTCCATACCCGGCAGCGCCCGGCGCAGAGGCTCCGGCAGATCGGAGATCACGTCCTGGGCGTCCTGGAGCAGGCGCGCCCCCTGCTTGATCAGCAGGTTCGGCACCCAGCTCATTTTGGAATTGATCGGCCCCGGGATGGCGTAGACCTCGCGGCCCTGCTCAGCGGCCGTGCGGGCCGTGATCGACGAGCCGGAATACTGCGCCCCA
>JAFLBB010000274.1 GCA_017304135.1 Acidobacteriota bacterium
TGGCGGTATCGATTTTGAGTTGGCGTCACGAGCGCTCGCCGATCCGGATTTCCTGTTGCGGAAGGACCGCGTGGTAGATGGGGAGCAGCGTTGGCACGCCATCGGTCTGGTCCGAAACTCGATCTTGTTGGTTGTTCCTGTCTATCTTCGGCGCTAACGAAAACTGACCCACCCCTGCCAGCGAAAAGTTGACCACCCGCAAGGCGGGCCGATAGGTAGGGATGCCCCGACTGCGGAAGCGCCCCTGCCGGAATTGTCGACGGTGGTTCTATCCGGATCCACGGGTGGGCGACCGTCAGCGCAGCTGCGGCCGTCCAGAGTGCCAGGCCGTCCGCCGCCAAAAGACCCAGGCAAACTGGCGACGACGTCACCCCAGTTACGCCGCCGCCTACCGCATCGATCAACGCCACGCCGGCCCCGATTCCGACCCCGAACCGATCCGCGTTCCAGCCCCATTGCAAGAACTCCCCTGGGACATCGCGAAAGACCAGTTCGGCGGCAAAGGCGTTGATTTCATGGCAGTTATGTGCAAATCTCTGGTGCGCGTCAGCAAAGACCAGTCACCCGGCTATCCCATTGACCCGAAAGGGGTTCCCGGTAACAACCCCGCTTTTTCTCAAAAGACCAGAGCGGGCGGCGCGCATACTGAAAACCAAGCGCCGCCCCACCATGCCGCAAACTTTGGAGTTTCATCAATTGGACCGCCGCCTAGCCCACCTCCGGGTCCGCCACCCGGCCCGGTTCCGGCGCCTGCTGGCCTCGCTGGCTGAGACCGGGCAGCAAACTCCCATCATCGTCATCCCACACGCCTCGCGCTATCTGGTCATCGACGGCCACCAGCGCATCGACGCCCTCGTTCAGTTGCGGCGAGACACCGTCGACGCCGTCGTTTTGGATACGGCGGGCGAAGCAGAAGCCCTGCTGCTGGTCCGATCCCTGCGCATGAACAGCGAACCGGAGACAGCGCTTGAACAAGGCTGGTTGCTGGCGGAGATGGAAGAGAAACTCGGCTACACCATCGACGCCTTGGCGCGGCGATTCGATCGCAGTCCGACCTGGGTGGCGCGCCGGTTGGCGTTGGTGGAAACGCTGTCGGAGTCGATCCAGCAGCAGGTGCGCGATGGATATATCGCCCCGCAGATAGCCATGCGTTATCTGGCGCCGGCGGCGCGCATCGATCCGGAGCAATGTGAGCGCATGGCACAGATATTCGCACAACGGCACTGGACCACGCGGCAAGCCGCCGATTTCTACAACGCCTGGCGCAACGCCCGCGGACTGGCGCGGGAGCGGATTCTGGCCGAACCGGACCTGTTTTTGAAGGCGCGGCAGCAGCCGCCCCCAGCACCAACAACGCTGCAAGGCGATCTGGATCAGATCGTCGCGATCGCCCGCCGGGCGTTGGCGCACGCCGAGGATCCGGCACCCGACAGCCAAATGCTCGCCGGCAAGATCGGGCAGGCCACGCGGCTATTGCACCAGCTGGCCGAACGAATCGAGGAGGGAAAGACAGAACATGCTGAGCCAAGAGCAACGGACGACGATTCTGGGGTTATCGGCCACGGGCAAGAACAAACGGGAGATCTCCCGGCTGCTGGGCCTGTCGCGGCAGAGCGTACGCAAGGTGCTGGCGATGAATTCGTCCGCTGTGCCGCGGATCGAGCGCGACGAGAAAGCCGCGCCCCATCGCCAGCGGATTATCGAGTTACTGCACACGTGCAAAGGCAATCTCGTGCGAGTCCATGAGGAACTCGCCGCCGAAGGCGTGACGATGTCGTATCAGACATTGACGTCGTTCTGCCGCCGGCAGGGCATTGGCCGCGCGCCGCTTGTGCCCGCTGGCAGCTACGATCACCAATGCCTGCCGGGCGTGGAGATGCAGCATGATACATCACCGCATGAAGTGACCGTCGACGGCCGGAGGTACAAAGCCCAGACCGCCTCGGCGGTGCTGTGTTATTCGCGCCTGCTCTACTTCGAGATCTGGCCGCAGTTTCAGCGTTTCGATTGCAAGGCGTTTCTCACCGAAGCACTGCGGTATATGGGTGGCGCGCCGCAACGGGTGATGATCGACAACACGCATGTGGTGGTGTTGCGCGGCAGCGGCAAACAGATGGAACCGGTGCCGGAGATGGCGGCGTTCGGCGAACGATTCGGCTTCCGTTTCGTGGCCCATGAGATCGGCGACGCCAACCGCTCGGGGCGCGTCGAACGGCCGTTCCACTTCATCGAGAATAACTTTCTGGCCGGACGGACGTTCGCCAGCTGGCAGGATCTCAACCGCCAGGCCCGCCAGTGGTGTGACCGTGTCAACGCCACGTATAAGAAGCATATCCGCGCCATTCCACGCGAGCTCTACGCGGCCGAACGGCTGCATCTGCAGCCGCTGCCGGCCTGGATTCCGGAGGTCTACCGTCTGCATCAACGCATGGTGGACAACGAAGGGTATGTGTCGCTGCACTCCAACCGGTACTCGGTTCCGGCGGACTTTATCGGGCGCCGCGTGGAAGTGCGCGAGTCACGCGAGCGGATCGAGATTGAGCTCGACCCGCGCCGCATCGTGACACATACGCGTTTGCTGACCGCCGATCAACGCGTCACGCTGCGCGAGCACCGGCCGCGCCGTGGTGAAAATGGGGGCGAAGGCCCCAAACGCAGCGACCCGCATCCGGACGAACAAATGATTCTTCAGGCCGCGCCGGAGATCGCCCCGTATGTAGCGGACCTGAAACGCAAGGGCCGCAAGATGGCTGGCGTCGCACTGCGTCACCTGCTGCGCCTGGTGCGTGAGTATCCGCGCGAGCCGTTTCTGGGCGCCATCGCCGAGGCCGCGCAGTATGGGCTCTACGATCTGGACCGCGTCGAACGCATGATTCTGCGCCGCGTCCAACGGGACTTCTTCTTGCTGGAGGGCAACAACGATGACTGAGGAACTCGATCAATTGCTTCGAAATCTGAAGCTGCACGGCATGCGGGCGGTCTACGACGAACAGCTCCGCGCCGCGGATCTGCAACAGATCACTTACACCGACTTTGTCGCCGGACTGCTGCGCGCGCAGTGGCGCGAGCGGCAGGAGAATGCGTTGGAATGGCGCATCCAACGGGCAGGTCTGCCGGAACGGTGGGCGCTGGAGACGTTTCCGTTTGCCAAGCAACCGGGCGTGAACCGCAAGCAGATCCGGGCCTTTGCCGAACTCGACTTTGTGGCCAAGCACGAGAATATTGTGTTTATCGGCCCCACGGCCGTGGGCAAGACCGGACTGGCGTCGAGCATTCTGATGAAGGCACTGCAGAGCGGATTGCGCTGTCAGTTTATGAAGGCGCAGGATCTGTTCGACGAGATGTACGCCTCGCTGGCGGACCGGTCCACGCGGCGACTGGTGGACCGGCTGGCGCGCCTGGACATCTTACTGATTGACGAGCTTGGCTACACCAATCTCAAACCGGAACAAGCCAACGTGTTTTTCAAACTGATGGAGGAGCGCTATCGCCAGCACTCGACCATCATCACGACCAATCTGGCGTATGAAGAATGGGCTGGGCTACTGGGAAACAAGCCGATGACCGAGGCATTGCTGAGCCGTGTGCGGCATTACTGTCATACCGTGCGCATTGAGGGTCCGCCGTTACGGGAGCCACAGGGCTGACCGATGGACTCGCTGGAGTATGTGGGCCGGGTGCTGGATGTTTACCGCGCGGCGCCGGGAACCTGTGGCGCGATTCGCAAGCCGGATCGCGCCTTTGCCTTGCGGTTATATGCGCGCGGGGTGCCATTGACCGTGGTGGAGAACGCATTGGTGCTGGCCAGTGCGCGACGGCTTCTGCGGTCTGACGATGCACCTCCCTTGGGCATGATTCGCTCGCTTGCCTACTTTGGCCCGGTCATTGACGAGGTGCTTGGGCTTGGCGCCGCGGAGGGGTACTTCCAGCATCTTCGGGCACGGCTGGCTCGCCTGCGCGAAAAGCGATAGAGGTCCCCGCGGCACGCCTTCGGCGTGGATGATATTGCCTCCGGCAACAACCCGCCGGCACACGCGCGCCTGCCGGCGCGGATAATGATGCGCGCTACCCAGCAACTGACGATCTCAATACTGTTTCCAATGGGGGCAACTCTATCCGCGCGGAAGTGGTCAAGTTTTCGTTAGCGCCGAAGGTCTATCGAGAGGAGCGCGCAAATGCCGAAGAAATCATCCACATCAAACCAGCCCGGGAAGCCCGTCAGCGTGAGTGCCGAAGCCATCTGGCGCAAACCGCTCACCAAACGCCAGAAGGAAACATCGGAATCCGATGCCGCCCGCCAGAAACTCGGCGATGACTCTAGCATCGACTACTCCAGCATTCCGGAGCTGTCGGACAAGCAGTTGAAGCAGTTCAAGCGCCCTGCAAAGAAGCTGGTGGCCGTGCGGCTAGACGCGGATGTCTTCGAATGGCTCCAAGGCTTTGGTGCCGGCTACTCCACCCGGATCAACCACGTTTTGCGAACAGTGATGCTGCAAAGCCGTTAACGCCTCCAAATCCCCCACCCCAAAAAAGCCAGTGACAATGAAAACAAAATTATATTCCCCCTGTTTTCAATAAATTAACTTTTCAAACCACGCAACTGCCTTCCCCCCGCCTGCTAACGTCAAAGTAGGCAAGGCCCCTGGCGCTCCCCTCCAAAGGAGCCCCCGGGGCCTTGCCATTTTCATTTCCAGAAAAGGGAGGGCCACCATGCCTCTCGACAAGCAAAGAAGGGCCGAAATTTCCCGCCAGAAT
>JAFLBB010000275.1 GCA_017304135.1 Acidobacteriota bacterium
TTTCAGCCGCTGCCTACGGCGGCGTCTCCTGGCGTCCCCAGGATGACGTCCACGGCAACATCTACGACCACCTCGCCACCGACTTCGTCTTCGCCAACGGCGTCCGCATGTCCAGCTACTGCCGCCAATACCCCCGCGGCCTCTACCAGAACATCAGCGAACTCGTCATTGGCACCAAAGGCCGCTCCAACTGCCGTGACCTCGGCGCCCAACCCGACATCAAGGACTACGTCGCCGAACACGTGGCTCTCGTCAACTCCATCCGAGGCACCGGCCCCTACATCAACCACGCCACCTCCGTCGCCGAAACGACGATGACCTGCATCATGGCCCGCGAAGCCGCCTACTCCGGCCAGGAACTCACCTGGGACATGATGATGAACTCCAAACTCGACCTCTCCCCCAAGGAAGTCACCGGCTACGACTCCCCCATGTCGCGCCAACCCTTCCCCAAACCCGGCACCTATAAGTTCGTCTAACGACGCAACCCCAGGGGACTGCCACCTTTTTCGCCAACCAACTCCCCCAGGCTCCGCGCCTCACCCCACGCGAAAAAGGCTGGCTGTCCCCACCCCGACATGCAAGCGAATCCATATATGACTCATCCACTGAGAAGTACGCTGCCTCAGGTTCTCCGCGAGCAATTACAGTAGCCGAGGTGTAAGGCGCGCGGTCACCACATCATCTACAACATCGAAATACCGCGCGAGAAGCCGGGCATCTCGCTGACTGGAACCATCCAACTCAATCAGAAATGCGCCGGTTACAGGTTCACAAGGCGCTTTAGCTCAGCCGGATTAACGTTGGTATAGCGACACATGGCCGCGTGATGGTCCGGATGAACCTCCGGGAAGAACTTCCACGGTTCGCGCTCCTGCCATTCGTTGAACCACAAGTAGAGATGCACGCGTAGCTTGGACTCGCGGATGCGGCCCTCAGAGTACTCGCGAAACATCGGGATCAATTCGCCGCTCTCGCAGGAGGCGTTACCGGTCAGGACTTGGATCAGATCCGTGAAGCCTGCGCCGTCATCGCCGTTGACGATGGCGAGAACATTTGGATAATCCATGGACGGGTTTACCGCATCGAGTTGGCCCACAGCGCTGGAGATGTAGTTGCTGATGCGGTTGTACGTCGGGTCCGGGCGTGAACCGCCACCGAGGGTCAGCGGTGGCGCTGCGGCCAATTGTTTGTCGAGCCATTCATCTTCTTGCGCCGTCTTCACCTCGCAGTAGAAGGCCAGATCATCACCCGAGTAGACGCGGAAGTCTGGCGTCTTTCCCTGCCGCATTTCGGCCTTGGTGAAGCGTTCGCCGCGCAGTCCAAACGCTGCGAGGTACGCTTGAACTCGGGACTCGCCGTCCAGTTTGGCTTTCGACATTGCCTATGCCAGCGTAGCGCGCCGCGCCACCCCGGCTTGCCCCCCCTACCAATGCACATACCCCCCATCCACCATCAACTCCGCCGCCGTAATGAAACTCGCCTCCTCTGACGCCAAAAACAAAATCGCATTCGCCGCCTCCACCGGCTCCCCTAACCGCCCCAACATATGCTTCGACGCGTTGTCGTTATACCAATCCTCAAACTTCAGCCCCAACCGCTCCACCTCCCGATGACTGGCCGAAGTCACAATGCACCCCGGACACACACTATTGACCCGAATCTTAAACGGCGCCAAATCCAACGCCAGTGACCGCGTCATCATCACCCCCGCCGCCTTACTCGTGCTGTAACTCGTAAAGTTCGGCTGCGCGATAAACGCACTCATCGACGCCACCATCACAATCGACCCGCCCTTCGCCTTCATATGCGGCACAGCATACTTAGTCACCATCGCCGTCCCAAACACATTCACCCCATACACCCGCTGCCAGTCCGCCATCGTCGCCTGCTCCAGCCCCATCTGCGTGAAGTTGGCCGCGTTGTTCACCAGCACATCGATCCCGCCAAACGTCTTCACCGCCACATCCGCAATCGACGCCGCCTCCGCCTCGACACTGATATCGGCATGCGCCCCCACCGCCTGCCCGCCCATCCCTCGCACCCGCTCCACCACCCGATGCAGATTCTCCCCGTCCACATCGTTCAACACCAGCCGCGCCCCCTCTTCGGCAAACCGCACCGCCGTGGCTTCCCCAATACCCGAGCCCGCGCCCGTAATGATCGCAATCTTGTCTTTCAGTCTCATAGCGAAACCGCCAGAGTAACACGCCCCGCCGCCCCGCCAACCACCCCCGCCCCCGAGCGACTCCACAACCCAAACCCGATATACTTTGGTTTCGTTATGAAGGCCTCCTTATACCGCGAAAAATTCAACATGGGCGTCGGCGACTGCCAACCCAAGCCACCCGGCCCCGGCGAGGTCCAACTCTCCGTCAGCCACTGCGGCATCTGTGGCACCGACCTCCACATCTTCCAGGGCCACATGGACCACCGCGTCAAAACGCCCGCCGTCCTCGGCCACGAAATGTCCGGCACCATCGCCGCCATCGGCTCGGGCGTTGAAGGCTGGGCCCCCGGCGATCGCGTCACCGTCATGCCGCTCGACCCCTGCTCTTCCTACCTCCCCCGCGAAGGCACCGGCGGCGAACCCTGCCCCGCCTGCAAAGCCGGCCACTCCCACATCTGCCAGCGCCTCCGCTTCATCGGCATCGACGTCCCCGGCGCTCTCCAGGGCCTCTGGACCGTCCCCGCCCACACCCTTCACCGCCTCCCCGACAACCTCTCCCTCGAACACGCCGCCCTCGTTGAACCCATCGCCGTCGCCTGCCACGACGTCCGCCTCGGTGAAGTCAAACCCGGCGACTATGCAGTCGTCATCGGTGCCGGCCCCATCGGCACACTCGTCGCCCTCGTCGCCCAACACGCCGGCGCCCGCGTCCTCGTCACTGAGGTCAACCCCTTCCGCATCCAACTCGCCCGCGAACTCGGCCTCACCGTCGTCGACTCCCGCGAGGTCGACGTCCCCGCCCTCGTCAACGAACAAACCGCCACCGCCGGCGCCGACGTCGTCTTCGAGGTCTCCGGTTCCGCCGCCGGTGCCGAGCTCATGACCAAACTCCCCCGCACCCGAGGCCGCGTCGTCATCGTCGCCATCTTCGCCCAGCCCCCCGCCGTCAACCTCTTCCAATTCTTCTGGCGCGAACTCAAACTCTGCGGCGCACGCGTCTACGAACACCAGGACTTCGACGAAGCCATCGACCTCGCCGCCTCCGGCGTCATCCCCATCCCCAAACTCATCTCCGGCGTCTACCCGCTCGATGGCGTCCAATCCGCCCTCGAACAAATGCTCAAAGGCGGCGAAGTGATGAAAATCCTGATCGACTGCAAAGGCTAATCCATGGGCGTCCTCGACTACTTCAACCTCACCGGGAAAACCGCGCTCGTCACCGGCTGCCGCCGCGGCATCGGCCGTGGCATGGCCGAAGCCCTCGCTGAAGCCGGCGCCGACATCATCGGCGTCAGCGCCCAAATGGAAGGCCCCGATAGCGAAATCGGCAAAGCCGTCCGCGCCCTCGGCCGCAACTTCTACCCCTACGCCTGCGACTTCTCTGACCGCGCCAGCCTCTACGCCTTCATCGCCAAGGTCAAGGCCGACCACCCCGTCATCGACATCCTCTTCAACAACGCCGGCTCCATTCTCCGCACCCCCGCCGCCCAACACCCCGACGAATATTGGGACAAAATCATCGAGATCAACCTCAACTCCCAGTTCATCCTCACCCGCGAAATCGCCAAGGGCATGCTCGAACGCCACTCCGGCAAAATCGTCTTCACCGCCTCGCTCCTCACCTTCCAGGGCGGCATCACCGTCCCCGGCTACGCCGCCTCCAAGGCCGGCATCGGTTCTCTCATCAAGGCCCTCGCCAACGAGTGGGCCTCCCAAGGCGTCAACGTCAACGGCATCGCCCCCGGCTACATCGCCACGGACGTCACCGAGGCTCTGCAGAAGGACCCCGTCCGCAACCCCGCCATCCTCTCCCGCATCCCCGCCGGTCGCTGGGGCACCCCCGACGACTTCAAAGGCGCCGCCGTCTTCCTCGCCTCCAAAGCCTCCGACTACGTCAGCGGCGAAATCCTCGTCGTCGACGGCGGCTGGATGGGCCGTTGATCACCGAACGCCTCTCCAACGGCGTCATCGAACTCGACGTCACCCGCGACTTCGGCCCCCGCATCATCCGCTTCGCCTTCGTCGGAGGCCAGAACCACATGCTCACGATCCCGGATGAGCTGCAAACCGGCAACACCCCCGCCGCCCCCGACACAACCTTCCACTGCCGAGGCGGCCACCGCCTCTGGGTCGCCCCCGAACTCGTCCCCGGCACCTACTACCCCGACAACCACCCCGTCGACATCACCCGCACCGCCCACTCCCTCACCGCCACCGCCCCCACCGAAGCCACCGGCCTCCAAAAACAACTCCACATCGAACTCGACGGCGACGCCCAAGTCCGCATCACCCACACCCTCTGGAACCGCGCCGCCTTCCCCGTCGAAGTCTCCATCTGGGCGTTGACAATGATGGCCCCCGGCGGCCTCGGCATCACCGGCTTCCCCCCGCGCGGCACCCACCCCGAATGTCTCCCCCCGACAAATCCCCTCATCATGTGGGCCTTCTCCGACTTCACCGACCCCCGCCTCACCCTCACCCGCCGCTTCCTCACCCTCCAACAAAACCCCGCCATCTCCCACCCCAACAAGTTCGGCCTCTGGAACCCCCACACCTGGGGCGCCTACC
>JAFLBB010000276.1 GCA_017304135.1 Acidobacteriota bacterium
GTGGTGCGTTCGAGGGTAAGGGTGGGGGAGGTGAGGGTGAGGCGGACGTTGGGGACGGGCTCGACGGGGCGTTCGAATTCGAAGAGGAATTGCGTGCGATCGGTGGTGGCGTAGCCGTAGAGGCGGCCGCGTTTGGTTTCGGCGAAGATCTGGCGGATGGTGGTGAGGTCGGGGTTGTCGCCGGTGATTGGTTGGGTGCGACCGCAGCCGGAGGTATCGAGCACGCCGTTGGATTCGTCGCGGTACGCGAAGACCAGATAGGTTGCGCCTTGCTCGAAGATATATCCAATGTGGGATTCCATCTTGGTGTGCAGCACGACGTACTTGCTTGAGACGCCGCGAAAGCCTTCGAGGACTTCGAAGCGGGTAGTTTGGGATGGGATGAAGTTGTCGTTCCAGTTGGCGGGGCGGTTCTTGCGGGTGAGCCTGGGCCGCCAGATTTTCGCAGCGTGCTTTTGGGAGTGCGGGTAGGCTTCGACGGCGCGACCGAGAAACACGACTTCGCTGCGGGCGACCCGGCAGAGTGTGGGGCCGGGTGGTGGGCACATGGCACTGAGGGCGTGGAGCGAGCCGAGGGCGAGTGCGAGGCATGCCAACCGCATGGTCACCAATTTACTCTAAGGGTATGTTTCGCTGGCCGTTGACGAGTGCGAAGGGCGTGGAGTTTGAGTTGCGGCTGTTGGAGCTGCGGGATGCGGAGGCGTTGTATGCACTGGCCGATGCCAACCGCGAGCATATCCGGCCGTGGCTGCCTTGGATCGCGTGGACGCATTCGGCGGGGGACGTGAAGAAGTTCATTCGCGCGGCGCTGAAGCAGTTCACCGAGGGGGATGGGTTTCATGCGGGGATCTGGGTGGGCGGTGAGATTGCGGGGTGCGTGGGGCTGCATGCGGTGGACTGGCAGAACCAGCATGTGGCGGTGGGGTACTGGCTGGGGAAGGAGTGGGAAGGGCGAGGGTTGGTGACGGAGGGGACGCGGGCGGTGGCGCGGTATTGCTTCGAGACCTACGGGCTGGAGCGGGTGGAGATCCGGGCGGCGGTGGAGAACAAGCGGAGCCGGGCGGTGGCGGAGCGGTTGGGGTTCACGCTGGAGGGGGTGTTGCGAAGGACACAGAGGGTGGATGGGCGGTGGTTGGACAATGCGGTGTATTCGATGTTGCGGGGGGAGGCGGAGAGGTTGGGGGGATAGCGGGCGGAGAATCGTGCGACACTGCGGTGCATGAGATTGCTTGCCGTGGTGTTTGCGATTGTGATGTGGGCGCCGGTGGGGCGCGGGGCGGAGTTGCCGGCGAAGGCGCAGGATGCGCTGCGGGTGTTTGACCAATGGGTGGCGGCGCGGGTGGCGGACCGGGAGCAGCCGGGGTTGGCGATTGGGATTGTGCGCGACCAGGAGCTGGTGTTTGCCAAGGGCTATGGCTACGCGGATTTGAACAACCGGATGCCGGCGACGCCGCAGACGTTGTACCGGGTGGCGTCGATTACAAAGCTGTTCACGGCGACGGCGGCGATGCAGTTGCGCGATGCGGGGAAGCTGCGGCTGGATGATGCGGTGGCGCGGCATTTGGAGTGGTTCCGGCTGCGGTCGACGAAGGGCGATGTGCCGGTGCAGGTGTGGCATCTGATGACGCATTTGTCGGGGCTGCCGCGGGAGTCGGCGACATCGTATTGGAACACGAAGCAGTTTCCGACGAGGGAGCAGGTGAGGGAGATGCTGGCGGGGCAGGAGCAGGCGTATGCGGTGGGGACGAAGTGGAAGTATTCAAATCTGGCGGTGTCGGTGGAAGGGGAGCTGGTGGCGAAGGTGAGCGGGATGGAGTGGGGGGATTATGTGACGGAGCGGGTGCTGAAGCCGCTGGGGATGACGGCGTCGACGCCGATGCCGCAGCGGGGGATGTTTGGGCTGGCGGCGGGGTATGGGTCGCGTGTGGCGGGGCAGATGCGGGAGGTGGAGGAGTTCACCGATTGCAAGGGGATTGCGCCGGCGGCGAGTTTGGCGACGAATGTGGAGGACCTGGCGAAGTTTGTGAGCTTTCAGTTTCGCGGGGATGAGAAGGTGTTGAAGCTATCGACGTTGGAGGAGATGCGGAGGCCGCATTGGGTGCAGCCGTCGTGGGCGTCGGGGTGGGGGTTGGGATTTTCGTTGCGGAAGTTGGGGTCGCGGACGCTGGCCGGGCATGGGGGTTCGTTGGGCGGGTATCGGACGGCGGTGGCGTTTGATGCGGAGGCGAAGGTGGGCGTGATTGTGCTGACGAATTCCAATGACGGGAATCCGGAGCAGTTTGTGGACAAGGCGTTTCAGTTGGTGGCGCCGGCGCTGGCGGCGGAGAAGGAGAAGATCGCGATGCGGCCGGAGTGGGAGAAGTACAAGGGGACGTACCGGTGGAAGTCGTCGGAGTTCATTGTGGATGTGATCGATGGGGAGCTGGTGGGGTATGCGCCGGATGCGGAGGATCCGCTGGATACGCGGGTGAGGATGGAGCCGGCGGGGGAGCACAAGTTCCGGATGTTGACGGGGACGTCGTTAGGGGAACTGGCGGTGTTTGAGGTGGATGGGGCGGGGCGAGTGGGGAAGGTGACGTTGGGGGCGTATTTTTACGTACGGAAGTGAGTGGGTGCGAGTGGGGACAGCCAGCCTTTTTCGCGCGAAGAGATGCGGATTGAGCGGAGAGGGGTGCGGCGAAAAAGGTGGCAGTCCCCTGGGGGCGGGGAGCTAGCCGAGCATATCGAGGGCGCCCTGGAGTTCGCTGCGGGTGTGCATGTCGCCGCTTTGAGTGGTGGCATCGATGCCGCGCTGGTAAAGGGCGCGGGCGTCGTCGAGGCGGCCTAATTTTTCGAGGGTTTGGCCGCCGTGGAAGTAGGCGGCGGAGTAGGCCGGATCGCGGGTGAGGATCTCGTTGAATTGGGTGACGGCGGCTTCGAGGTCGCCCGAGTTGGCGTACTCCATGGCGAGCATGTAGCGGAAGCGGCTGTTGGCGGGGTCTTGTTCGAGCATGCCGGTGAGGGCTTGGATGCGGCTCATAGTGTTTTTAGGATGGCCTTGGCTTCTTTGAGTTGCGGAAATTGTTTTTCGGCGGCGCGGAAGTCGCGGGTGTGGACGCAGCGGCGGGCGCCGGAGTGGTCGACGGGATGTTGGAGATGGAGCATCTCGTGGAACATGACGTATTCGAGGGCGAGGCGGGGGACGGAGGGGGAGTCGAAGACGCGGCTGATGATGATGGCGTTGTGGGAGGGGTCGAAGTGGCCGAGGAGGCGGCGGGAGACGGTGCGGGACCAGCCGAGTTCGGGGCGTCCCATGAGGCCGTGGAAGAAGCGCTGGTTGAGTTCCTCGAAGAGAGTGTCGAGGTTGTGGTGTTGGCCCTGGGGTCCGCTGATGTATTTGCGGCCGCGGGACTGGCGGAGGAGGTGGAGGTGGCGGCGGACGTCGGAGCGGTTCATCCAGCGGCGGTAGCGGTCAGAGGCGGCGGGGGGGATTTCGCGGCGGAAGAGTTTGGCGAGGAGGATCCAGGCGAGGGCTTCCTGGATGGGGGCAGGGGCGCCTTGGAGGACGTCGGTGATGCGGGCTTCGATGATGCCGTCGCGCATGCGGATGAAGGAGTTGGCGTTGGCGAAACGGCGGTAGTGGATGACGAAGGTGGGCATGGGGGTACGCGGGCGGAGTTCACGAAAGACCCTGGCGTAGATCTGCTCCGGGGATTCGAACAGGAGTGCGCTCTGGACTTGCATCCTAGAGAAACCTTACGATAACAGATTGGGCCCCGCGTCCGCCCGGACGAGCGCTCATTGACAACTTCATATGCCCCTACCGAAGATCTCCTCCGTGGGAACGTTCGTTCCCGACCATGTTCTGACGAATGCCGATTTGGAAAAGATGGTGGACACGTCGGATGAATGGATTCTGACGCGCACGGGAATATCCGAGCGCCACATTGCCGAGCCGAACGAAGCGACGTCGGACCTGGCGGCGCGGGCGGCGCAATCGGCGCTGGAGCGGGCCGGGGTGTTGCCGACGGAGGTGGACGCGATCATCGTGTGCACGGTGACGCCGGACATGTTTTTTCCGGCGACGGCGTGCCTGGTGCAGCACAAGATCGGCGCGACGAAGGCGTGGGGGTTTGACCTGTCGGCGGCGTGCGCGGGGTTCATCTACGGCATCACGACGGCGGCAAACCTGGTGATGGCGGGTACGAACAAGCGTGTGCTGGTGATTGGCGCGGACACGATGTCGCGGATCATCGATTACACGGACCGGGCGACGTGCGTGTTGTTCGGCGATGGGGCGGGGGCGTTTCTGATCGAGCCGTCAACGGAGGACGGGCTGGGGTTTATTGGCTCGCACAACGAGATTGACGGATCGGGCGGGGGCTCGCTGTATATGCCGGCGGGCGGATCGAAGATTCCGTCGTCGGTGGAGACGGTGCAGAAGCGGATGCATTATGTGCACCAGGACGGGCAGGCGGTGTTCAAGTTCGCGGTGCGGAAGACGCAAGAGGCGTGCATGACGGTGTTGGAGAAGTTCAACGTGAAGCCGGAGCAGGTGAAGCTGCTGGTGCCGCACCAGGCGAACCAGCGGATCATTCTGGCGGCGGCGGAGCGGTTGGGGTTGAGCCGGGAGCGGGTGGTGATCAACATCGGGCGGTTTGGGAACACGACAGCGGCGACGATTCCGCTGGCCACGCGCGAGGCGCTGGACCAGGGCAAGATCGAGAAGGGCGACATTGTGTTGTTTGCGGCGGTGGGG
>JAFLBB010000277.1 GCA_017304135.1 Acidobacteriota bacterium
CCCTGCCCCGCAGCCGCCCCGCCAACACCCCAAAATCGGGCCGCAGCTCCACCAGCGTCACTCGCCGCGTTTCGGCCATCGCCGCGGCGATGTTCAGGGCCACCGTCGTCGTCCCCACCCCGCCCTTCACCCCAACCACCGCCACCAGCTTGTCTTCCCGCTCCGTTCCCACCGCCGGCATCGCCTTGGCCCCGCCCGCCATCAGCGCCGCCAGCCCGCCCGCCGTCCCTTCCGTAATCGCCGGTTCCGGCCCGTCACTGGCCGCCCCTTCCCCCAGCGCCAGCAGCAGCGGAAGCCTCCCCGCCTCGCGCCGCAACAGCTGCAGCGCGTCTTCAAACACCACCGTTCGCCCCCCGCTGCCGTCCAGCAGAATCGCGTCCACCCCACCGCCGGCCACCCGCGCCAGCGCCGTGCTGGCCCGGGCGATCGATTGCACACGAATGCCCTCGGCCCCACAGCGGGCCAGCGCGTCCAGCACCCAGGGCGATGTCATTTGCGGATGCACGTGTAGTAAAAACACGAAAACTACCTCCCTCTCCCGATTCCTCCGCCCGGCGCTACCGCCCCCGGGCTTCCACTCCCACCTGCCCCTCGCGGCCCTTCTTCAACCGTCCGCCAAGGGAAAGCAGTTGCGCCAGCGTGCCCTCGCGCGCCGGCGCCGGCTCGGCCACACCCGCCAACCGGTGCGCCAGCGCCGAAACCGCCGTGCGGTAAGGCGATGTGCGCGCCACCAGGCGGCTTTCCATCATCGCCACTTTCAACTCCGCCGAGTTCTCCGGCAACGCCGTCGTGCCAATGCCGGCAAACATCCGCTCCATGTCCTTCTGCGCCAGCGCTCCCTCGCGCCCGCTGGCGATCACCGCCAAACGGACCTTCGCCGCCGGCATCTCGGCCTCCCTCATCAATTCCACCGTCCGCCGCGCCTGGTGCAGGCTCGCCACATGATCGGTCGACACCAGCACCAGATGGCTCAGCGACGGCAGTACGGCCATCGAGATCGTGTTCAACCGGCCCAGGTCCAGCACCGTCCAGGGGTTGTACAGCCGTAGAAAATGAAACAACTGCACCAGACGCTCCGGCGCCGGCGCCGCCCCCCCTCGCAGATCCGCCGACTCCAGCACCGTCACACTCTCCGGCCCTGCCGTCACAATCGCATCCCAACAGGCGCGGTCCAACTGGCTCAACATCGCCAGCGCATCCAGAATCGTCCGCCGCCCCGAAAGCCCCAGCAGAAACGAAACCGAATTGGCTTGCAAATCCAGGTCGGCCAGCAGCGTCTCCTGCGCCGTCACCCGCCTCAACTCGGCTGCCAGCGTGCACGCCAGCGTCGAGCACCCTACCCCGCCCTTCACTCCCAGCAGTCCCACCAGGTGGCTCGCCTCCCTCGGCTCGCCCCCCTCGCCCCCGCGCGCACTCTGGCGCAGCACGCCATGCAGCAGCGCCCTCTTCAACACCTTCCCGTCGCAGGACTCCTTTACCAGGTAGTCCTGCGCCCCGCTCAACACCAGGCTCATCGACAACGCTTCGTTGTCCGAGGCGCTCAGCAGCACCACCGGCAGGCCCGGCGCATTGGCGTGAACCGCATGAAACGAGTCCGCCCCCGAGCTGTCCGGCAAATTCAAATCCAGCAGGATCGCGTCGATCCCACCCCCGGCCAATCGCTGCAATCCCGTCAGCAGCGTATCGGTCCAGATCACGGTGAACTCGGCTTCCGAACAGTTCGATAGCCACGACTCCACCAGCGGAACATAGTCCGGATCATCTTCGATCAGGAGTACCGCGAGTTGTTTCTTCAGCATGATGATGTGTGTTCAGACCACCTCGCCGCCCTTGCCTGCCTGCCGCATCCGGTGGTCCTCCTTCCGTCCTCTTCGGTGATTCCTAGGGCGACTTGAAGGAAAATCCAGGTTCTTCCCCGGCCGTTTCTACTTACACCACCTCAGCGGCATGGCCATCCGGCTCCACCAGCCGCACCCGCCGCAGAAATTCATCCAGCTCCCGCAGTTGCGCCGACACCGCCTCGCGGTCTGACTGCTTGGCCCCCATCTCCAACGCCGCCCCAATCTGGCTCAGGCGCGGAAACCCATAGCCCGCCCCCGTGCCCTTCATGTTGTGCCCCAATACCCGCAACTGGTTCCAATCCCCGGCCGACACCAGCCGCTCCATCACCACCAGTTCCCCCCGCCGCTTGGCCAGATACGAGGGCGCAAACTCCTCCAGCCCCGCCGGCACCTGCGCCACGATGTCGGCCGGACCAGCCGCCGCCTGCGTCCGCCGCGCCCATTGCCGCAGTTCCGTGATCAGCCTCGTTTTCGACACCGGCTTGGGCAGATGCGCATCGCAGCCGGCCCGCCTCGACGCCTCCATATCGGCCGGCAACGCATTGGCCGTCAGCGCAATCACAGCCGCCGCCGGCCGCCCCTGCTCCCGCTCCCAGGCCCGTATCCTCCGCGTCGCCTCCAGCCCGTCCACCACCGGCATCTGCAGGTCCATCAGCACCAGTTGATACTCGCCCCCCTGGAAGGCCTCCACCGCCTGCGCCCCGTCCTCCACCAGGTGCAGCGCAAACTCGCTCGCTTTCAGATAGGCCTCCAGCAAAATCCGGTTCTCCTCGGAATCCTCGGCCACCAGCAGCGCCACCCGCGGTCCGCTGCACGGCGGCGGCGTCACCCCCCGGCTCTGCTCCGGGCCCTCTGTCGAGCCCCCCCCCGGCGGCCGGCTCAGCGCCGAACAGAGGATCCGCAACAGCTCCGGCCGCTTCACCGGCTTGGTCGAAAACGCCGTGATCCCGTGCTGGCGCCGTAGCGCCGCGTCCCCCGGCAACTCATCCGAGGTCAGCATCACAATGGAAATCCCCGGCGCCACCTCGTGAATCTGGCTGGCCACGCTGAACCCATCCGCACGCGGCATCGAACGGTCCAGCAACACCAGCGAGTACGGCTTTCCGTCCCGCACCGACCGCTCCAGTTCGTCCAGCGCCTCGCCCGGCGTTCCACACTCCACTGACTCCAACCCCCAGAACCGCAGCGTCTCCCGCAAAATCATCCGGTTCGTGGCGTTGTCGTCCAGCACCAGCACCCGGTGATGCGCGAAATCCTCCGCCACCTTGGCCCCGCTGGCCGCCCGCCGCGCCCCGCGCTCGCACTGCACATAGAACCGGAACGTGCTGCCCCGCCCCACCACGCTCAACGCCTCAATCTCCCCGCCCATGAACCGCACCAGCCGTTGGGCAATCCCCAGGCCCAATCCCGTCCCCCCGTAGCGCCGCGTCGTTGAGGCGTCGGCTTGCGTGAAATCCTCGAAGATCGATTGCAGCCGGTCCTCCGGGATCCCGATTCCCGTGTCGGCCACCGCAAACGTCAGCTCATTGGCGTACGGCCCCTCACGGACGGTCAGCCTCACCTCCCCCCGCTCGGTGAACTTCACCGCATTGCCCACCAGGTTCATCAATACCTGCTGCAGCCGCAGCGGATCGCCCACCCGGTGGCGCGGAATCTCCGGCTGCAGGTCGGCCACCAGGCTGATCTGTTTCTGCTGGCAGCGCGGCCGGATGATCTCCACGGTCCGCTCCACCAGTTCGGCCAGGTCGAAATCCGTGCGGTCCAGCGCAAACTGCCCCGACTCGATCTTCGACAGGTCCAGAATGTCGTTGATCAACGCCAGCAGGTTCTGCCCCGCCCGCCGGAACACCTGCACGTAGTTCCGCTGGTCGGCGTTCAGCGGCGACTCCCACAGCAAATCGGCCATGCCCAGAATCGCGTTCATCGGCGTCCGGATCTCGTGGCTCATGTGCGCCAGGAAACGGCTCTTGGCCAGGTTCGCCGTGTTCGCCGAATCCACCGCCTGCTGCAGCGCCCGCTGCGAAATCTCCAGCGCCCGGCTGCGGTGCTCGGCCGACGCCGTGCGCTCGCTGATCTTGCGCTCCAATACGTCGTTCATCCCCAGCAGCGCCCGCTGCGACCGCAGATACAACTGCAAATACCGCGCCAGCAGCGCCCCCATCGCCGCCAGCTGCACCAGGTGCCACCACCACCAGCCCACACCCCACGCCACACTGCCCGGCATCGATAACCCCGCCGCCGCCAGCGCCAGACAGTAACCCTCCAGCGTCCGTGAGTGGTTCGACCGCCGCCGGTCACTCAACAGGTACACCGCCGCCGCCAGAAATCCCGCTCCGCCCGCCACGCTCAACTGTCCCGCCGCCCCTTCCCACCACCCGCCCGCCGCCAGCGCCTGCCCGCGCCCGTCACCGCCCGCCATGGCCACGCCTCCCACCGCCGCCACCACCAGCCCCGCCAACGGCAGCACCCTCATCAGCGGTCCCGCCAGATAGCGCGTCGGCAGCCACACCATCGCCGACAACAGCCCCCCCACGCACATCCCCGGAGCCCATAACCAGTGATACGCATCGCCCGGTAAGGTCACCGCGTGCAGCCCGTCAAACAGCCCCATCACGATCAGCCCCACCGCCAGCCACGATCGCTCTACATTCCCCCCCGTCCGCACATGAATCAGCTCAATCCCCGCCGCGCTCAGCGCCGCCACGCACCCAAACGTCTCCACCATCGAGTGCAACGGCGCATGCACCAGCCACCCGCCCCCCCCAAGCAGCCACTCCGCTAGACGCGGCGCCGCCAGCAGCCCGGCAAACTGCGCCAGCCCAAGTCCCATCCGCCGGTTCGGCATTCGCCACCTACGTGTTTCACCCATGCACTCCCCTCCATATCGGACGA
>JAFLBB010000278.1 GCA_017304135.1 Acidobacteriota bacterium
GTCGCCACCCCGCCCGGCACCACATCCAACCGTCCCGAACCCGATTCGGTCACCCCGCCCCGGATCGTCGGCCGCGCCCCCTGCGTCACCGCAATGCCGCCCTCCACACCCGTGCTCCGCAGCCCGTTCACCACCGTCACCACCGTCGCCCCCGGCTGCGCATTCGCCGCCGCCACCACGTTGGCCACCATGCGGTTCGCGCCCGTCACCCAAATCCGTTGCACAGCCAGGTCGGCCGAGCCAAAGGCCACCGCCACCTGTCCGTCCTGGAACGCCATCCCCGCTCCGGCAATCTCCACCATCGCCTCGGTCCCCGGCGTCACCACGTTCGGCGTCACCGTGAAACTGCCCGCCTCCACCCCATCCAGCGTCACCGCCGGAGCCGTCTGCGTACTTTGCAGGAAGAGGCTGCTCTGCCCGTCCCGGTTCAGCGCCACCACCACTGCCCTGTGGCCAGGCTGCGCCGCCGGCGTACTCACCAGCATCCCCGTCGATTCGCTGAAGCTCCGCGTCGTCGCCACCACCCCGTCAAACAGGATGCGCGTGTCGCGTAGCAGTCCCGTCCCGTTCACGCGCATCGCCGCCGCGCCCGTCGAATCCGCCTCCGGCGTCACTGAGGTGATCAGCGGCGGCGTGCGGTTCACAATGCGGAAACCGCCCGGCAGCACATACAGGTCGTTATCGGCGTAGAACAGCAGGTGCTTGCTGCCCTCGCCCGGAAATGGCGCCAGGCTGAAGTCGGCCGTCATGTACCGCGCATCGGAAGGATAGGGCCGGATGCTCCCCGGCGCAATCACCGCCGCCCCGCCAATCACGCCCATCTGCAACCCCGGCGTCACGCCCCCGCCCGCCGTCAAGCCAACGCCCGCCGCGATGAAGTAATTCCGCCCGCCATACGTGTTCAAGTGCGCCGGCTTCACCGCCACCTGCCCCGGAAAGCTGTAGGTCTGCACGGCATAGATCGCTGGCGACGTCCGCCGCCGCACATTGAAGTTGATCCCCTCCGCCTGGCTGCCCGCCCCCACCGTGATGATCGACGCCTGCGACACGTCCTTCACGCCCGGATAGAACACCGTCTCAAACGATCCGCTCGCCGGAATCGTCCGCCCTTCCAGATCCGACGGCGGAATGATGTTGGCCGGATAGCTCTCGCCGGAAAGCTGCGGTGGCAGCGGATGCGCATACACGTAATAGGAGCCCGGCGGCAGCCCCTGCATCACAAACGTCCCGTCCGGATTCGTCAGCGCGCTGATGGCCGACCCATCCGGCGCCAGCGCCACCACGCTCGCCAGGTTCACCGCCTCGGCCCCCACCGCCACGCGCCCCCGGATCGTTCCCGTCGCCTCCAAAAATCCCGCCGCCGGATACAACAGCGACAACCCGGCGATATCATCCGGCCCCACCGGAGCCGCCTTCGTCATGGCCCGCGTAATCTCGGTCGACATCACGCTCGACGTCAACGTATGCTGCAACCCCAAAGCGTGCCCAAACTCATGCACCAGCGTCAGGAAAAACGCCTCGCTCCAGCTCGGCCGGTCCGTCAGGTCGCGCCGCAGAATCACCGTCGAGCGTTGAATCGGCACAAACGGCCCCGCGTCGCCGCTGCTCAACGTCCCGCGCGAAGTCACCCCGCCGGCAGCCACTAATCCCGGCGGCACTTCATCGAACACCACCTCCACCACCGGCGAACCCTGAAACGCCCCCGGCTGCGCGTAGCCGCCAAAGGCGATCCGCAAATCCGACGTCGGCACATCGTTCCACGCCTTGGCCGCCAGCCGCAACTGGCTCGTGATCGCCGCCAGGCTGTCCCCCGGAGCCGCCGCCGCCGGACCCGTCTCGCTGATGATGAAATACACCGTCTTGTTCAGCAGCGCCCGCAGGTCAAACTTCTCCGGAATCGGCGTGTACGGACCCTGCCGCGACGTGAAATGCACGAAGTGATAGTAGGCTTGCGCTCCGGCCGCCAGGGCCAGAATCAGTGCCGCCGCGCGCAAGCTCTTCCGCATCGGCTATTCCACGCCCTCCTGCGCGCCCGCCTGGTTCCCCAGGCTGCTCTTCAGGAGCTTCCGCAAATCCGTCAGGCTCATCCGCACCGGCACGTCGCCCACTTCGCGCCCCCGGTCATCCAGCATCGTCTCGCTCGTCGCCGACCGCTGCATCTGCGGATTGCCCTTCGCGTCCAGCTTCACGTCAAAGGCGCCCTGCGAAAACCCGATCACCTGCCGGTTCCCGCTCGCCCCCGCCCACAGGAACAGCACATACTCGCTGCCCACCTCCAGCGCCGGCGCCCCCGAAAAGGTCTGCCGCAGGTTGCCGCTCCGCCCGCCGGGGATCCAAACCTCGATCACCCCGTTCTGCGAGCCCTTCCACCGCTCCATCACCTCCACCCGCGCCAGCGTGTAGAGAATCGAACCGCGCGTGGAGACCCCCATCGTCATCACCCGCCCGCGCACGATCTCGGTCGACTTCTGGATCATCTCGTCCATCGACAGCCGCTCCAGCGTCGCCGCCTGGCCCGGACCGGCCACCAGCGCGCCAGCCAGCACAAATACCGCGGGTGTCAAAGGGCGTGCCATGATCTCTCGCCTTTATGATGCACCCATCGGGCCATCTGGCAGCAAAGATTCTAAAGGATTTACACCTGCTCACACGGCCACGGGCGGGTCACTCCGACACAGGTGTTCCCCTCACATTTCCACTTCCAGCCCTCCGCCGGCCTCCCGCCCCCCTCAGTCCCCCGCCGTCGTCTCCCCGCTCTTCTGCCCCCGCACAATAAACATCGGCACCGCCAGCTCATGCCGCACACTCTGAATCGTCTGCCCAAACACCAGGTCCTTCAACCCCCGATGCCCGTGCGCCCCCATCACCAGCAAATCCGGCTGAATCGACCGCGCCACCCGCACAATCTCCGCCCCCGCGCTCGGCCCATGCCGCACAATCAACTCCGCCTCCACCCCCGCCTCCCGCAACCGCGCCAGGATCTGGCCAAAATAACCCAACCCCTGCTCCACCTCCGCCGTCGACGCCATCTCCCCATACACCTGGCTCGTCACGCCTTCTTCCACATGCACCAGCACGATCTTCGCCCCATGCGCCTTGGCCAGCGCCAGCGCATGGTTCACCGCTTCCTGGTCCGCTCCACTGTGGTCCAGTGGCACCAATAACGTCCGATATTGTGGTGCGCTGACCTCAGTAAGCGCCGCCACCGGCTCGGCCAGCGGAATCCCTGCTCGCCCCAGTTTCTTCAGGTGCTCAGGCAGCCACGGATGCAGCGAAACCCACAGCAGCAGAGCCCCCAGAGCCACCGCCAGCGGACCCAGCAGAATCCACAACCACATCCCCGTCGCCGCAATCCACTCCCCAAAGGTCTGGATCACCAGCCAGATATTCAACCCCACAATGATCGCCGCCGCCGTCCACGCCAGCGCCTTCACCCACCGCGCATTGGCAAACCCGCCCATCAGCGCCCGGTCGCTCGAAAAGTGAATCAGCGGAATCACCGCGAACGGCAGTTGCAAACTCAGAATCACCTGGCTCAGAATCAACAGCTTGTAGCTCCCCGCCTCGCCGCTGAAGTACACCGTCAACGCAGCCGGAATGATCGCCAGCGTCCGCGTGATCAGCCGCCGCAGCCACGGCCGCATGCGGAAGTTGAGGAATCCCTCCATCACGATCTGCCCCGCCATCGTCCCCGTCATCGTCGACGATTGCCCGCTCGCCAGCAGCGCAATCGCAAACGCCGCGCTCGCCAGCGTCGTCCCCAGCAGCGGCGACAGCATTTCGTGCGCCTGTTCAATCTCACTCACCACAATCCCGCGCGAGTAAAACGTCGAAGCCGCCAGAATCAGGATCGCCGCGTTCACCAGCAGCGCCGCGTTCAGCGCCACCACCGAGTCGATCAGGTTGTACCGGCAGGCCACCCGCTTCTCGGCCTCCGACTTGCCGATCCGCCGCGTCTGCACCAGCGCCCCATGCAAATACAGGTTGTGCGGCATCACCGTCGCCCCCAAAATGCCGATGGCCACATACAGGCTCTCCCCATTGAGCCGCGGCACAAGGCCCTTCCCCAGTTCGCCCAGCACCGGCTGGGCCAGCCACATCTCCAGCAAAAAACAGCCTGCAATGATCGAGATCAGCGACAAAATGAAGGCTTCAAACAGCCGGATGCCGAAATGCATGAACCACAGGATCAGCAGCGTATCGAGCGCCGTCAGCAACACCCCCGTCAGCAGCGGTATCCCGAACAGCAGCTTCAACCCGATCGCCGCCCCCAACACCTCGGCCAGGTCCATCGCCGCAATCGCAATCTCGCACAACACCCACAACGCCAGCGACACCGGCCGCGGATACGCCTCCCGGCACGCCTGCGCCAAGTCCCGCCCGGCCACAATCCCCAACCGCGCGCTCAGCGTCTGCAGCAAAATCGCCATCGCGTTCGACACCACCAGCACCCACAACAACTGGTAGCCAAACCGCGCCCCACCCTCCAGGTCCGTCGCCCAGTTCCCCGGATCCATGTAGCCCACGCTCACCAGGTACGCCGGCCCAGCAAACGCAAAAATGCGCTTCCAGATCGACGGCTGCGTCGTCTCCACCGAGGCGTGAACCTCGGGCAGTGAGGGCAGGGAATTCGGCGTTCCGCTCATATAACCCAGGCTGAAGTGATCTATTTAACCATAGTTCATATCGCCCGTCCACTCCCCTTCTCCCCCCGCC
>JAFLBB010000279.1 GCA_017304135.1 Acidobacteriota bacterium
GGGCCGCGCGGCAACGGGGCCAGCGTGAGGGCCGCGCGGCAACGGGGCCAGCGTCAGGGCGGCCCGGAACGGGGTCGGCGTTCGGCCTTAGCTTTCGGCTTTGACGGGGGCCTTGTTGTCGATTTTCACCTTGGTGTTGTTCTTCATCGTGCGGATGATCTTGTAGGTTCCGGTGACGATCTGGTCGCCGTCGTTGAGCCCGGTGGTGACTTCGATTTCGGTGGCGCCGGTGATGCCGGTATCGACCTTGCGGAAGACGGCCGTTTCGCCCTGGATGATGAAGACGCCCTGGATCTCTTCCTTGCGGGCCTTTTCGGCGGTGGGGTTGGATTTCTCCGCCGCCTGGACGCCGCCGGTGGCGGGAGCCTCAAGGTCGCCCCTGGTGCGGACGGTGAGGGCCTGGATGGGTATGGAGACGACGTTTTTGCGGGTGGCGGTGACGACCTTGGCGGTGCAGGAGAGGCCGGGGCGGATTTCGGCGGGGGGATCGTCGAGGGCGACTACCACCTTAAAGTCCTTGGCTTCCTGGCTGGAGATGGCGCTTTGCGAAGCGGCCAGGCCGGTGGAACGGAGGATGGCGGTGTTGCCGATTTCGATGACGTGGCCCTTGAAGACCTTGTTGGGGATGGCGTCGATGGTGATGTCGGCCACCTGGTCGAGTTTGACGTTGACGATGTCGGTTTCATCCACCTTCACTTCGGCGGTGATGAGCGACATATCGGCGATGGTCATGATGAGGGAGGAGGAGGAGTTCTGGATGCCGGGGACGACGGTTTCGCCGACGCGGACAGGGAGGTTGGTGACGATGCCGTCGATGGGGGCGACCGAGAAGGTGCGCTGGAGGACGTCCTGGGCGCGGCGGAGCTGGGCCTGGCTGACGGTGATGCGGCGCTGGCTGGCGGAGAGGCTGGCCAGGGTTTGGGCGCGCTGGGCGCGAAGCTGGGTGACGCGGAGCGCGGCCTCGTTGAGGGCGGCTTCCATGGCCGTGACTTCAATGCGGCGCTGGTCATATTCCTGGGAAGCGATGAGCTTGGCCTCGAAGAGCTGGCGGGTGCGGTTGAAGTTGATGCGGGCCTTTTCGAGCTCGGCTTTGGCGCGTTCGACGGAGGCTTCCGCGGTGCGGATGTTGTCGTCGGCGACCTTGACGCCGGCCTCGGCGGCGGCCGATTCAGCCTCAGTGGAGCTCACCGAGGCGCGCTGGGCGGCGACCTCGGCTTCCGGCTGGACCGATTCCAGACGGGCCAGCACCTGCCCCTTCTTCACCTGCTGGCCTTCCACCACTTCAATGGCGACGATGCGCGCGGGCGACGTGGCGTTGGTGCCGATGTTGATGTAATTGCGGGGTTTAATTTCGCCCGAGGCGGTGACCAGGGAGGTCAGGTCCTGGCGTGAGGCTTTGCCGGTTTGGACGGTAATGACGCCGCGGTTCTGGTATTTGAGACCGCCAATGATGCCGCCGGCAATCACGGCCACCGTGGTAATGCCGAGGATAACTTTCCACTTCGTTTTCAATTCCACTCTCCCACGAAATTCAGACGCTCGAACTGTGATGAAAGTTCAGAGCTTTCTTACGATACTGGCTTGGAAAAAATCTTTACGCGGGCGGCGGGTTTAGCCGCGCTCGCTCTTCGCCGCGTTCTCCGCTGGAACGGCCGGCTGGATGAAGGAGAAGACCGCACCTTGGGGATCTTTCACCGTGGCGAGGCGCCCCACACCGGGCAGGGTGGTGGGCTCCATACACCATTGTGCACCCATTTCACGGGCGCGGGTGGCGGTGGCGTCGCAATCGTCGACGAGGAAATAGGGGGCCCAGTGGCAGGGGGTGTCCTCGGCGGCGGCGCTCAGGGGGAGGATGCCGCCCGATTCGCGGCCTCCGGCGTTGATGTGGAGGTAGTTGCCTTCGTGGCCGGGGTGGATGTCCCAGGCAAAGAGCTGGGTGTAGAATTCGCGGGCGCGTTCGGGATTGGGGGTGAGGAGCTCGAACCAGCAGGGGGCGCCGGGGACGCCGGAGATGGCGATGCCGTGGTGGGCGAGGGGCTGCCAGAGGCAGAAGTAGGCGCCGCAGGGGTCCTGGAGGGCGGCCATGCGGCCGAGGTCGAAGACGTCGAAGGGGTCGACGATGAGTTTGGCGCCGAGGGAGACGGCGCGTTCGGCGGAGGCGTCGGCGTCTTCGGCCTGGATGTAGGTCATCCAGTGAGGGGGGACACCGAGGTGCTGTTTAGGGTCGAGCTGGTAGCAGCCGGCGACGTTGCGGTTGTGGATGTGGAAGAGGGTGTAGACGGATTCGCCGTCGAGGGGGAGATCGGTGGAGTGCCAGCCGAAGAGCTCGCCGTAGAAGCGTTTGGCGACATCCTGGCCGGAGGCGCCGAGTTCGATCCAGCAGAAGCTCCCGTGAGTGTGGGAGTCGATGAGGGGCAAGGGAACCTCCCGCAGCGATTGTAGCGCGAATGGGGTGGGGGGCAGTAGCGGCGGGCAAGGGCGGCAGGTGGCGCGGGGAGGGACGTGGCTGTAGGCCGAAGGCAGCGGGCGGACCAATTTGCAACTGGAATATTGACGCTGTGGGAACCATCCCATACGATGATGAGGAGGCTCGGCAAACCCTTCATGCGCAACGTTCATCCCGCGCCGCCGCCCGGCACGACTCCGGAGATTCCCGACAAGCTGTACTTCCGCATTGGCGAAGTGAGCCACCTGGCGGGCGTGGAGCCGTATGTGCTGCGGTATTGGGAGTCGGAGTTTCCCTCGCTGATGCCAAAGAAATCAGGGACGGGGCACAGGCTGTACCGGCGCAAGGATGTGGAGATGGTGCTCGAGTTGAAGCGGCTGCTCTACGAGAAGCGCTTCACGATTGAAGGCGCGCGCCTGTATCTCGACCAGAACAAGAAGAAGGCGCCGGTGAAGACGGCTCCGGTGGCGAAGGTGCAGGGGGATCTGTTCGGACCTCCGGCCGCGCCGGCGGTGGATTTGTCGGGGTTGCGCAAAGAGCTGGCTGAGATTCTCAAGCTGCTGTCGTAGGAACGCGGCGCGGCGATTGGTTCCCCTACTTTTTCGTGGTGGGGAGGGGTCCGCCTATGAAGCCGCCGCCTGTGCCGCCGCTCGTGCCGCTGGATGACCCGGTGGTGGGGGAGGCGGGTTGCGAGAAGCCGCGGCCGGATGTGCCGGGCTGTCCGAATGCACCGGTTGCGCCGGGCTGGCTGCCTTGCAGCGGACCGCCGGGCTGGTTGGTTCCCTGCGAGTTGACGCCGGCGGCCTGCATGGCGCTTTTGGCTTCCTTGCTCTGGTCGTAGACAAACTCCCATTCGTCGTAGCGGGTGCGTTCGTTGTAGATCTTAATGCCGGTGGCTTCCCTTTTCGAGGCGATGCCGGCGATGCCCGCGCCGAGTCCGCCTTGGCCCATGCCTTGCGCGCCTTGGAGACCGCCGGCGCGGGGGGTGGTGAGGATCTGGCGGATGAGGTCGGCGGCGGCGGTGGGGACCTGGCCGGGAGCGCCGGAGGGGAGGCCGCCGGGGACGCCGGGAACACCGCCGACAGCGCCCTGGACCGTGCCGCCGGGCCGTGCGCCGGTGGGCGAAGTGGTGGCAGAGCCGCCGATGGGTGCGCCAATGAAGCCGCCGCCCTGGGAACTGGAGACGCCGCCGGGAGAGGGGATCGACCCGCCGATGAAGCCGCCGCCGGAGGAGCCGGAGGTTCCCGAGGCGCCGGGCTGGGTTTGGCCGGGGATCTGGAGGGGGTTGGCGGGGCGAAAGCTGGGCATGCCGCTGATGCCGGGGGCGCCGGGGATGACGGGCGGAGCGCCGGGCTGGCCGGGGGCGGCAGGGAGGCCGGGGAATCCGCCAGGAAAGCCGCCGGGCTGGCCGGGATTCTGGTTGGGGTTCAGGGGCGCATTGGGATCGAGGGGGGCGTTGGGGTCGGGCTGGGGGGCGCCGCCAGTCCCCTGCCCTGAGGCGATGGCCGGGCGGTCACTGGCGCGGCGCTGAAGGGCGGGGTTTTGGGCGTTGGGGTCGTTGGGGTCAACGGGGTTGGGGTTGCCGAGGGAGGGGAGTTCGCCGACGAAGGTCTGGCGGGGCTCCTTGCCGTCGGCGTCCTTTTTGGGGCCGTAGACCTTGGAGTCGTAGAGAACGCCGTTGGCGTCGGAGTGGATGAGCCGCCATTCCTCTTCGCCGGTAAAGGGGTCTTTGTAGCGGCGTCGCAGGAAGCGCTTGTCCTGGAATTTTTCCAGCTCTTCGAGCGACTGCGGGTATTTCTTGATGGTGCGGACGAAGATCTGGATGGCGCGCTGGTATTGTTCGCCGCGATCGATGAGGAGTTGCTCCTTGGAGCGGAGGGCTTCGGTGGCCAGGCGCGGGGCTTCGAGATAGAGCATGAAGACCACGGCGGCGGCCATGGCGAAGACGAGCAGGAGGGCGAAGCCCTGCTCCCCGCGGCGCTGTGCTCTTCGACGCATGCTCATCTATTAGTCCATCAGACAGCAGGGACGATCTCAAGGGGGAGCGACTGCTGGCTCTTGAATTGGACGTCTTCGACGGTGGCGGCGTTGATGCCGATTTTGACGATTTTGAAGCGGGCCTTGATGGTTTCGCCTTCGCCGGCGACGAAGATGTCTTCGCCCTGGAGGAAGAAGGCGCGCTTGCCCGCGCCGCCGGCGATGTAGCCGTAGAACTTGAGCGGGATGGGGGGCGGGGGCGGCTTGGGCGGATCGACGGGTTTCACCT
>JAFLBB010000280.1 GCA_017304135.1 Acidobacteriota bacterium
CATCGACCTGACGGATGAGCAGAAGGAAGAGGAGATCCGCAAGGGGCTGCTGCCGGACAAGGCGCGCTACCTGGGTTTGCATGGGTCGGCGGTGATGGCGCGGTATCCGATTGTGAGCGCGCGCATCCACCGGCTGCGGCGCTGCTATGACTGGTTCGGCAAGGAGCGGGACGAGATTGCGAAGCTGGAGAAGGGCCGGCGCGAGCTGGCTGACAAGGTGTTCCTGGAGCGGATTGCGCGCGAGGTGAGGCATGGCGGGCGGATGGCGCTGATTGTGGAGCTGGCCGTGCCGGAGGCGCCGGGCGGGAAGGTGACGGTGGTGGCGGCGCACCTGGAGAACAAGTGCCAGCCGAAGTGCCGGCAGGAGCAGATGACGGACCTGTTGAACCAGTTGCGGGTGGTGGAGGGTCCGGTGATTGTGGCCGGGGATTTGAACACGACGGGGTCGGACGCGGCGCCGACGTCGGTGCGGCGAGAGCTGGCCAAGCGGGTAAAGAACCCGCGTTTCTGGGCCGGGCAAGCGGTGGGTTGGCTGAGTCCGGTGAGTGTGCCGCGAATCTTCACGCTGCCGGCGAACTATTTCAAGAACTACCAGGACCCGACGGCGGCGAGCGTGCCGTTTGTGGCGCCGAACCGGGAGGCGGGGTTGTTCAGCGGGCTGGAGAAGTTCCGCTTTGCCGACGGGCGGGCGTTTGACTTCCGGGGCGATGAGGCGCGGACGGTGAACGGGCGCGGGGGGAAGCTGGGGAATTCGAACCAGAGGTCGTTGAAGGGGTTTCAGCCGACGTTCACGTTCAAGCGCGATTTGAAGGGGCTGGGCGGGGAGATGCGGCTGGACTGGATCTTTGTGAAAGGGCTGGCGCGCGAGCCGGACCGGCTGGGGGAGAGCTATCACTTTGCGCCGCACTTTGGGGCGGTGTTGGAGGCGCTGACGGCGGTGGTGCCGGAGGGGATCAGCGACCATCATGCGCTGCTGGCGGATTTGCCGTTGCAGGACCCGGGCGAGGCGGCGCCAACGGCGAGGCGGTAGGGGGAGCCGTGCGGCCAGTTGGTCTCGTAAAAGTGTGCAGGCGCTTGCCATTCCTTCGCCCGGATTGGTATTCTAGAGATTCGGGCAGCCGCCCGTGGAGAAACCTGTTATGTCTCGAGTATGTGAAGTGTGCGGCAAGGGGCCGCGTTTCGGCCACCGCGTCAGCCACGCGCACAATCTCACCAACCGGCGGTGGAACATCAACCTGCAGAGCGTTCGCGCGGTGGTGGGCGGATCGACGAAGCGGATGAAGGTGTGCACGTCGTGCATCCGCAACGGTAAGGTGAAGAAGGCGGCTTAGGCCGTTTCACGCGACGAATTTTCAGTAGTCATTGGCTCAATTTGCCGGCCCTGATGGGGCCGGCTTTTTTATTGCATGCGCGGGGTGGAATCGCGAAAGGAGCAAAGGGTGCGACTGCCCCGCGCATGTCACCGCATGTGATCCGAGGATAGGCCATGGTGAGCGCGGGCGATTGCGGCGGGGGCGGTAAGTGATTGCAGAGCAAGGAGCGATAGGCGATCAGGATTTGTGACTGGTGAGGGGGGAGAAACAAAACGGCCACCGGAATGGGGGATCCGGTGGCCGTTTATTCGCAGGAGCTGCAGGTGCTCGTCCGCGAGAAGGTCAGGCTGCTTTGGCGATGGGGGCGCGTTTGACGCGGATCTGGCCGATGCCTTCGAAGAGCTTGATAATGGGCCAGGCCGGATCGAACTCAGCGCCCTTCATGGCGAAGTGGGCAGCGGTGGGGTATTCGTGGTGGTTATTGTGGAGGCCCTCGCCGCCGGTGATGAGGGCGAGCGACTTGAGGTTGGTGGCCTTATTCTCCCAATTGCGGTAGCCGATCATGTGGCAGATGCTGTTGATGGAGGCGTTGAGGAAGATGTAGGTGATGCCCTGGGCGAGGTAGAGACCAATGCCCCAGGCCCAGCCGAACATGAGGACGAAGATGGCCATGCCGACGATGAGGCCGAAGCGGGCCTGGCCGGGGATCTTGTCGATGAGGGTGGGGCGGTAGTCGGGGGTGTATTTGCGGACGTTGGCGACGTCGTTGGCGGCGCGGCGGTAGTAGAAGACATTGCCGAAGAAGACGTGCCAGAGACCTTCGAGGTAGGGGCTGTGGGGATCGCCTTCCTTGTCGGAGAATTGATGGTGTTTGCGATGGACGGCGACCCATTCGCGCGGAACGATTGTAGTAAAGAGACAGAGGTGCAGGTGCATGAGGGTGGCGAGCGGTTCGCCGATTTCCAGGCCCTTGTGCGTGAGGCCGCGGTGCAGATAAATGGTGGTGCAGAGCACCGCAATTTGCATGATGACCACCGAGATCAACAGCATCAACCAAACTTCCATCGAAGCTCCTTCGTCGAGTCAATCCTAAAGAGTCAGGCGGGGAGGACGGACCAACCCGCAAGAGGCAGTGGCTTTTTGGCTCCGCCCCGGCAGGGGAGGATCCGCACTGGAGGGAACGTAGGGGGGTTACCCATAGCACCTGCAAGTGGCCTTCATATGGTACCAGAAAGCAGGTGTAGTGGTAGTGGGGGATTTTAGCGCAGAATGGCGACTGTTTTGTTTGTGTTGCGTGGGGAGGGGAGCCCGGTTACCGGCGCGGCGGCGTAACGGGCGCAGGCGGTGATGGGGGCGTGGCGGTGATGGCGGAATGGCGGTGATGGCGCGGTGATACAATAGCGGGCTTCTTATGAAACTCGTCACCTTTATTGGACAAGATGCCCTGGCGCAGCCGGGGGTGATTCAGAACGGGCGCGTGGTGGGGTTGGCGCGGCTGGGATATCCGTCGACGACGGCCGTGATTGTGGCCGGCGATGGAGCGAAGGGGCAGATCCAGTCGTTTGTGAATGCCAATGAGCCGTCGTCGCCGATGCTGGAGACGGTGAAGCTGCTGGCGCCGGTGCCGCGGCCGGCGAAGATCATCTGCATTGGGCTGAACTACCGGGACCATGCGGTGGAGTCGAACATGGCGATTCCGGAGGTGCCGACGGTGTTCTGCAAGTTCGCCTCGGCGGTGATTGCGACGGGCGAGAACGTGGTGTTGCCGAAGAATAGCGTGAAGCCGGATTACGAGGCGGAGTTCGCGGTGGTGATCGGCAAGGGCGGGCGGTACATTGCGGCGGAGAAGTGGGAAGAGCATGTGTATGGCTATCTGAACCTGAACGATGTCAGCGCGCGGGATTACCAGTTGGCGACGAGCCAGTGGATGATCGGGAAGACGTTTGATACGTTCTGCCCGATGGGGCCATACATTTTGACGAAGGACGAGGTGGCTGATCCGCATAACCTCGACATCAAGATGACGATCAATGGCGAGGTGTTGCAGCACTCGAACACGAAGCATTTGATCTTCAACATTCCGACGCTGATTGCGCATCTTTCGAGCGTGATGACGCTGGAGGTGGGGGATATTATTTCGACGGGGACGCCGGCGGGTGTGGGCCTGGGGCGGACGCCGCCGCGGTGGCTGGTGGCGGGCGATGAGATGGTGGTGGAGGTGGAAGGGTTGGGGCAGTTGCGGAATACGTGTGTGGCGGAGGGATAGAGTTAGTGGGGCGCCGGGGCGCGCGCCGGATCAGGATTGAGTCCGGCGGCGCCAGGCGTCTAACTGGGTGGTTAGGCGGTCGCGGACGGAGAGGTATTGGGGGTTGTCGTAGTGGTTGGTGCGTTCGCGGGGGTCAGTGGAGAGGTCGAATAACTCGTTGGGTCCGGCGACATCGTTGCGGAGGACGAGTTTGAAGCGGCCGTCGCGGGCCATTTCGGTGTTGCGGAAGTGGCCGAAGACGGTGGTGGGCCAGGGGTTCTTACGGTCGGGCGGTAAGTTGCGGACTAAGGACCAGTAACTGCGGCCGCAGAGGTTGCGGTTGGCGGGGGCGTTGACGCCGGCGGCTTCGCAGACGGTGGGGAGGAAGTCGTAGAAGCTGACCATTTCGGGGCGGGCGGCTTCGACGGGGATTTTGCCGCGCCAGTGCCAGAGCATGGGGACGCGGACGGATTCCTCATACATATTGATGGGGTGGGAGGCGAGGCCTTTGGACCAGAGTCCATGGCGGCCGAGTAAGTAGCCGTTGTCGCCGGTGAAGATGACGAGGGTGTTGTTGCGGACGCCTCGGGTGTCGAGGGATTTCAGGAGGCGGGGGATCTGGTCGTCGAGGGCGGTGACGCTGGCGGCGCACTTACGGATGTTGCCGACGACGTCGTTCATCATTTCCTTCTCACGGAGGGCGTTGGGGGCTTTGGGGAGCCAGCCGATGGTATCGAACTTGGTGTTCGCATACATATCGTAGTAACGCTGGGGGTGGCCCGAGTAAGGGGTGTGGGGGTTGAGGTAACCGAGAGTCAGGAAAAAGGGTTGCGCGGCGTCGCCTTGGTTGATGAACTCTTCGGCGTAGGCGGTGTTGAGTTCGGTGAGGAAGCCCTGGCGTGGCGTTTCCTTGCCGTTGATGTGGTAGGTGGGGTCGGCGTAGGTGCGGTTGCGGACGGTGGCGGTGTAGTCGAAGCCGTGGCCGGGTTGGGCGTCGTTGCCCATGTGCCATTTGCCGATGTAGCCGGTGCGGTAGCCGCCTTGTTTGAGGATGTCGCTGAGGAAGGTTTCGTTGGCGAAGGAAGCGGGGACGTCCTTTTGGCCTTGGGGCGGGTCGGCGATGGGGTTGTCGGAGAGGAAGTCGTGGATGCC
>JAFLBB010000281.1 GCA_017304135.1 Acidobacteriota bacterium
CATGGTCGTAGTAGGAGAAACCGCCCGGACCGGCCATCGCAGCACGCGATGGCATCGTCAGGTACGGGTGCATGTTGTCCATCACGGTGGTCTTGCCGCGCCCGTTGGCGCCGGCGATGGCGACCAGGTCGGCGCCATCGGCCAGTCGCTCGAAATCCAGGGTCAGTACATCGCGTCCCAGGCCATCGCGAATGCCGCGAAAGCCCTTGAGAGTGAGTGAAAGCGGTTGCATGGCGGTACTCCAGCGGGATGACCAGGTCAGTCTCCCGCACGAAAAATGGTGTGCAAGTCCGTCCCCAAGGGACAGGCCACGGCCAGGTCAAAACGACAGCGCGGGCTCAACTTCGGCCCTGGGGGGCGACCGGGTGACAGCGGTGTCGATGCATTCCCCGCCATCAGGGACTTCCTGCCCAAGCAGTACACGCTCAGCAATGGCCTCCGGTTCCTGACTTGACAGCGCCTGGAGGCACTCGAGCAAGGGTTCCGCCCGCGCCTCGGTCACCTGCGCCCAGGCCCGTACCTTATCCGCCAGATTCGCCAGTTGCGAAATCCCCGCCGCCCGCGTGCGCACCACTGGCACGATACGTCCCTCCAGCTTGGTTTCCGCCGCCCCGTCGAGTAGCCGCTCGATCGCCGCGCGGTCGATCTGATGGCGGTCTTCATCGGCGACGGTCCAGCGCACGCGCACGAACGCGCCGGCGATGTTCTGCTGCGCGACGGCTGTGCGCAGGGCGTCGAGGTCGGGTTTACCCTCGAACACGATATCGACAGTCCGGCACGCGGGCGTGGGCTCCAGGGTGAAGCGCGCCTGGTCGGCGTCGACTTCCCAGAACAGAAACCCCTTCTCCCCTTCCTCGCCGTAATGAAAACGACCGATGGAGCCGGGATAGGCGATGCACTGCCGCCCTGCCCTGCTTTCCTGTTCCCATGCCTGATGCCGATGGATGTGCCCAAGCATGAAGGCCTGGGCCTCGGCGGCGAACAGTGCGCCGGTCGTGAACTCGTGATCGAAGCCGGCCATCGGCACGCCGTGCTCGCTCACGCAGCCGAACACCGTGCCATGGCATACGCCGATGGTGGGCACGCCCTGCCGGCGGGCCGCGCGATGGGTCGGCGCGTAGCCGCGCAACAAGAGGGCCAGGTGCTCCCCCACAGCTTGCGCGGCTTCCGCCGCACCCACCGTAGCGGCTACCACCGCCTTGTTCACCGTAGGGATGCAGGAGAACAGGGCACGGGCATCGTCCGGTACCCCCTCGAAGCACCAACCCGTTGAAGAAAGCCACTCGCCCCGGGCCGTGAGGGCGACCTGCTCGATCCGCTCGGTCACATGCACCGGATGCCGTCCGCCCAGTAGCCGGAAGATCGCCAGGGTGCCCGGCGGTTCGTGCGAGAACGTCCCTTGCAGCATCAGCACCGGGCAGTGGTCGGCCAGTCGCCGCACCTGAGCAACCAGCCTTTCGGCGGCCGGGGCATGCAAGTCCAGGCCATGGTCGGTGGCATCGCCCGAGAGAACCGCCGCCTCCGCACCCAACGCGATGGCCCGGTCGATGGCGGCGCCGAAGCAACGGTCAGCTTCCGCCAGGTTCTTGGTGCCGTAGTGCAGGTCGGAGAAGTGCGCGATCCGGATCATGCTGTCCTCCCTCGCGAAGCCAGTTGCATCTCGCTCTCGATCTTGTCGAGGTAGCCCTGCGGATCGTTGCCGTAGCGTTCCAATTCATTCCAGGCCTGGGCGCGGCCGTTCGGGTTGATCTTCCAGCCCCGACCCCAGCGCCGGTCGGCGTAGGCCTGGTACCGTTCCTGCACGATCCCGTAAGCCTGGACGCGGGCCATCAGTTGCTCGAAGCTGGGACGGCCGGCGCGCAACAGTGGCTCCTCGGCTGGACTTGCATCGGCCACCGTCGTCCCCTGCACGTCGGCGGCATCCGCCGGCAACGATTCGGCACGGTCTGCTGCCGGACTGCCTTGAAGCACCTGCGTCGCCAGTTGCGCCTGCACCAGGGCCGTCTCGGTGTCTTCGTTGTCGTGCAGCAAGGCCGTCACATCCACCGGCGCCTCCAGGTCGATGATCCACTGCGGCACGCGCACCGCCCTCCCCTGCTCGTCGATGTGGGCCACCTCCATCAGCTTTTTCGTGAGGTAGAAAGGCGTGCGTTGCCGGTCGAGGAAACCCGAGATGCGCCCGCCACGCAGGAAACCCACGGTCTCGAACTTCTGGATCGCCGCGTTCATCGCGTAGAAGCTGTTGGTGTGCAGTTCGAAAGCGCTGATCGAGCGAATACCGGGAATGAAGAACAAGAAACGCCCGGTCAGGTTGCACTGGCGCTGCTGGTACTCGCGGCAGGACTCAGGGTCGCACAGGCCGCCGTTATCCTCGCGGACCATGGTCTTGCGCCCGCCGAAGAGGCGGATGGTGCGCCGGCCCGTGTCGTCCACCGGCACCGGCGCATGGCACATGCAGTGGCGCACCCTGCCATCGGCCGAGTATTGCGACCAGTAGTGCTTTTCGTGCGTACCCCAGGCCGCCAACTCGTGGGGCATCACGGTCTGCCAGTAGTCGGAGGGGAACACCACCGGGAAGCGGTACAAACGCCGGCCTTCGCCCCGATCCTCGCCATAGGCGTCCAGAATCTCCCGGGCGATCTCGGGATTGGGGAAATCCTGCGCCCGCACGGTGAACCACGGCACGTTGCGCGGCACCAGCGCCGTCTTGAGGTTGGGCAGGGCTTCGGCGATGGCGCGCTCGATCTGCTCGAAGGACTGGCCCGCGGCCACGCCCTGGTCGTAGATGGCCTTGGCCTGGGGCTGCTCGGCGGCTTTCTTCGTGAGCACTTTGATGCCGGCGCGGATTTTGCCGCCGGTAGGAATGCGGGCGGGGCCTTGTCCCAGCAGGGTCGGTGCAGCCGTAGCGCCGCTGCCCTGCACGGCAGTAACGGGGTGTGCGTTGGGATGGGCCATGATGGCGCTTCTCCATGAATCGTCGGGACATTCCGACGATTCATGCTCTCGCGACTTCCCCCCGTTTCAACCCCTGCGGAAACACTCACCGCAAAGGCATTCCCCTTGGCCTCAAGGCAGCCTCGGGTAAAATCTCGTCATGACCCGCTCCGAACTCATCGTTCTGCTTGCTGAACGCTTTCCACAACTCGTCCAGAAGGATGCCGAGATGGCGGTGGCGGAGATTCTCGGGGCCATCCACGCCGCACTGGTTCACGGTGACCGCGTTGAAATTCGCGGATTCGGCAGTTTCAACCTGAATTACCGTCCTTCCCGCCTGGCCCGCAATCCGAAAACCGGTGAGCCGGTAGCGGTATCGGCGAAATGGGTTCCCTCCTTCAAAGCCGGGAAGGAACTGCGTGAGCGGGTGATGGTAATGGCGACGGCCTCTCCCCAGCGATCGTCCAGGCCTGATCGGCACACGCCATCTGTGTCGCGTTCGCGGACGCTCCTTCAGCGAGAACCTTCCGCGCTTTGCAAGGACGGCATTGGCTGATCCGTCCGCCATACCCAGGCATCCTGTTTGGCCGCCGCAGTCGCTTTCTCTTTCGCCGCCCGCTCCTTCGGGTCCATGAAAGCGCTGACGACGTGCAAGGGAACCGGCGCCGGCCCCGCATCCAGCAGCAGAGCATTCGGGAAAGCCGCCGCGCTCCGAGCGTCATAGCGGAGCGGCTTGACGAAGCGGCGGTGCTGGGCGACCAGCGCGTCGATCAGGGGGAGTTCATGCACGCCCTCGATGGGAATCCACTGCTCGCTCGTCAGCATCAGACTCGCCGCATCGATTTCATAGGTGTATTCACGGCGGGCGCGGATCAGGGCGGCCATGACCACTCGGACGGGGTGGCCGGTATCGGCATCGCGCGCCTCGAACAGCGGAGCGAACGCCCGCTCGATCCGCTCCCAACTCCGGCCGGCGATCAACAGCGGCGCATCCGGCATGTGGCGAATCCAGACTCGACAGCCCTGACTCGTCGCCTCGCTTGCCTTGAACTCGCCGATCACGATGGCCAGCGGCGTCTGCCCGTCCTTGGGGCGCAGCACGGCCAGTTTCTCGCGCCGGCGCTGTGCCGCCTCGGCCTTGGCGCTTTCGCTGAAGGGTTCGGGCACATACAGGCGCTCGGCCAGCGGCACGCCCTTGACCACGATCTCCTCGGCGGCCTCCAGCAGGTACTTGCGCAACACGCCCTGGTTGCGTTTGCCCGCCATCGCCGGGCTCCAGCGGTTGAAGCCCGCGCGCTCGAACAGGAAGTGCATCAAGGCCCGCAACGTCATCTGCCGCCGTGGCACGCCGATCTCCGCCACCTCCTGGGGTTCGCCGCGCGGCACGCCGCGCCCGAGCACCCGTGTCCAGGGGAAATCCACCCGCAATTCGACCCGGCCCGGTTCCGACTCCAGCACCGCTTCACCGACCAGTTCGCCCAGTCCGGACTGCTGGACCTCCGGCTCGTAGGAGGGGCAGCCCGGATGGTGGGCGCTGCCACTGTCCGGCATGCGCTTGACCACGAACTGTCTGTGCAACGCCACATACATCTCGACGCCGCCCGGCACGCACAGGCAGCGCGGCCGCTCGGGCGTCTCGTAGACGTGGGCGAGCGCCTCCTGCAATTGTGGATCGTCCGCGCCGATCACGCGGCCCTTGATGGCGAAGCGTTGGGAGTCCATGGCGAGCTCAAATCAACTCATCGAGCAGTTCCGCCAGCGTCGGCTTGGGC
>JAFLBB010000029.1 GCA_017304135.1 Acidobacteriota bacterium
CGAAGTTCCCGGAGCCGGGGTTTGCGATGGCCACCTATTACATGGCGGGCGGGAACCAGGAACGGGGGCGGCAGGCGGTGGAGTGGGCGTTGGGAGCGGGGAGCGACCTGCGGCAACTGGCGATTGTGTTCGATTGGTGCCAGTTGTTGATGACGAAGGAGGAGTCGGGGAAGCTGGAGGCGAAGTTGCGGGCGGGGTTGGCGAAGGAGACGGGGACGGGGGTGGAGGCGTGGCGGTCGCGGTTGTTCGCGGCGGTGGCGCTGGCCGGGCATGGGGCGGATGTGGTGTCGAAAACGGTAGAAGGGTTATTTGAGGGCTGGTGGGAGAAGACGATTGCGGCGAAGGTGAAGGCCGGGGAGATGGTGTTTCAGCCGCAGGAGCATTTCGCCCTGTACGAGTTGCTCCACGTGATGCGGGACAACCTGGATCTGGATTTGCGGGAGAGCGCGGCGAAGTATTTCGCGACGCTGCCGGTGTTCCACATCCTGGCGCACTATCCGGCGCCGTATCCGGGGTCGGAAAATGAGTGGCGGATTCCGATCATGAAGGCGCATGGGGAGCCGGATCTGCGGGTGGCGGCGCAGAGCCGGGCGGCGGCGCTGGCGATGGTGGCCTACGATTCGAATGCGCAGGAGAGCCAGTTTCTGCAGGGGTGGTTGATTCAGGACCGGTTCCTGATGCGCGGACCGTTTTCGATTCCGTATGAGTTTTTGTGGGCGAATCCGTATCAGCCGGGGTTGAGTTACCACTACTTACCGAATATCTTTCATGACCCGGTAAGTGGGCGGCTGGTGGTGCGGTCGTCGTGGGAAGAGGATGCGGTGTGGTTTTACCAAAGCGGCGGGTCGCGGCAGATGTTTCGCGAGGGGAAGGTGTTGAACCTGGACAAGGCGGCGCTGGATCAGCCGGTGGTGATGGGGAACACGACGCTGTTGACGCTGCCGGCGAGCGGGCGGTTTGGGGTGGAGACGGGGGAGGAGAAGTCGACTTACTATTTGTTTGGGCTGACGCCGGAGACGCCGTATGACGTGGAGGTGGATGACGAGGAGATGGTGGAGTTGCGGCCGGATAAGGGGGGGGTGTTGGAGCTGGTGTTTGGGGCGAAGAGGAAGGCGGGGGTGATTGTGCGGCGGTCGCCGAAGGAGGGGGCCTAACCGGCCCGGGCAACCGCGCCGCGCGAGTAGGGTTGGCGCTTCGAGCGCGGAGAGGGGTGGAGTGGTCAGCCGTGGGTGAGCTGGCGGGTGACGCGGTGGCGGTGGTTGAACATGTCGCGGAGGGAGAGTTTGACGGCCCAGGCGAAGAGGGAGTTGACGAGCGGGCCGCCGGGGAGTTGGAAGTCGATGTGGTCGGTGAGGCGGGTTTGTGCGCCGGCGGGGGTGAACTCGTGGCGGTGGATCCAGCGGGCGAAGGGGCCAGCGATTTGTTCGTCGACGAAGAGGCGGTTGGGTTCGTAGTGGGTGTGGCGGGCGAGCCAGCGGAGGGGGCCGATGCGGAGTTCGAGTTCGGCGCCGGCTTCGATGCCGCGGCCGGTGCGGGAGAGGAGGCGGACGGGCGGGAAGGGGGGCGAGAGAAGGGTGAGAGCGTCGGGGCGTTCGTGGAAGGCGAAGACGGCTTCGACGGGGGCGTCGATGAGGGTGGATTGGGAGAAGTGGGGCACCTGTGGCATGGATGAGCGGCGGAGGTAGAGTGTTGCAATTTTCGGAGCGGCGGGGCGAGAACGGTGGGAATCGCGACGGCTGGCGGGGGGAAGCCGGGCGGATGATGGGGATGGCTACGGAGCGGGAAGGAGCGTATACTCATTGCGGCCGGACATTCAGGGACTGAATGGTGGCCAGTGGTGGCAGGGACTGCCGTCGCGCATAACTATTAGCACTTTTCATAGCCAGCCAGGCGTGAATGGCCGCTTGTCGCCGGAAAGGCAAGCAGACAGATGCAACGTGAGCATCGAAGGATAGGGTGGGTATTTTTGTGCGCGCTGGCATTGGCCGGGGCTGCACACCTGATCGGCAGCGGGTCGACACCGCAGTTTACGGTGAACGACAAGGCGTTTTATGCCGACCAGAACCTGGTAAATTTTGTCCGGCCGGGATTGATCTTCAAGATCACCGCGGCGGAGATAGCCGCCGATGGAACGATTACGGCGAGGGTGAAGGTGACCGATCCGAGAGGATTGGGGCTGGACCGGCTGGGGGTGGTGACGCCGGGCGTGGTCGCGATGACGTGGGCCGTGGCCTACATTCCGCAGGGCCAGACGCAGTATGTTTCCTACGTCACGCGGGTGCGAGTGGACGCCGCTTCGGGGCGTTCGGCGACGCAGGCCACGGGTGAGGCAACGGGGACGTTCACGCCGGTGGGCGATGGGGAGTACAGCTATCGCTTCACGGTGAAGGCTCCGGCGAGTATTGACCGCAAAGCGACACACGTGGTGGCCGTGTATGGCAACCGCAACTTGAGCGAGTTTGACCTGCCGATCGACCGCGACGATGACTTTTTCCTGTTCGTGCCGGACGGTTCGCCGGTGACGGTGACGCGCGACGTGGTGAGCACGGCGAGTTGCAACCGCTGCCACGATCCGCTGGCGCTGCATGGCGGCAACCGGCGGAGCATGGAGGTGTGCGTGATCTGCCACACGCCGCAGACGTCGGACCAGGTGAGCGGCAACACGGTGGATATGAAGGTGATGATCCACAAGATCCACGCCGGGAAGATTCTGCCGAGCGTGGTGGCAGGCGGGAAGTACTTCATTGGGAACGCGGATTATTCGGAAGTCGGATTTCCGGCGTATCCGGATGCGCGGAATTGTTCGGTGTGCCATGAGCCCAACAGCACGGCCAAGCAGAAGGACGCGCATCTGACGAAGCCGAGCCGGGCAGCGTGCGGATCGTGCCACGACGATGTGAACTTTGCAACGGGCGTGGGGCACTTGGATCTGCCGCAACTGACGGACAACCAGTGCGCGAACTGCCATACGCCGCAGGGCGAGCTGGAGTTTGACGCGTCGATTATGGGCGCGCACACGATCGCGCGGTTTTCGCAATCGCTGCCGGGCGTGGTGTTCGACATTCTCGGTGTTACGGGCGCGGCGCCGAACGCGCGGCCGACGGTGACCTTCTCCGTGAAGAACAAGAAGGGCGAGCCGGTGGATGCGTCGAAGATGGCGCAGTTGCGGCTCTACATTATTGGGCCGACGACGGACTATTACGGAATTCCTCCGGCTATCGACGCGCGGACGGCGACGGCGAAGGGCAACGGCATATATGAAATGGTTGCGCCGACGGCGCTCGCGGCCACGGCCAAGGGCAGCTATTCGGTGAGTATCCAGGGCTACAACAACGTGACGCTGCTGGAAGGTACACAGAGGCAGCAAGACGCGCGGGACATTGGTTTGAACAAGACGCGCTATTTCTCCGTGGACGGCACGCCTGTGGTGGCGCGGCGGAAGATTGTGGACACGGCGAAGTGTAACGTGTGCCATGTGTCGCTGCAGATTCACGGCGGGGCGCGCAACGACGCCACCGAGTTCTGTTCGGCGTGCCATAACGCGGGCGCGGCGACGACGGGGGCGAACGGGCATGGGCTGGCGTTTTCGCAGTTCATCCACCGCATTCACAGAGGCGAGGAGTTGACCTATGACTTCATCTTCGGGAACACGAATTTCCGCGAGGTGGTGTATCCGGGCGATTTGCGCAACTGCGATAAGTGCCACGTGAACGGAAGCCAGCAACTGCCGTTGCCGGCGGGTGTGCGCGATGTGCTGGATCCGAACGGGCCGTTGACGCCGATAGGTCCGACGGCGGCGGCGTGCACGGGTTGCCATACGAGCCAGCAGGCGGTTTCGCACGGGTTGGCGATGACGTCGACGCTGGGCGAGAGCTGTTCGGTGTGCCATGGTCCGAACGCGGACACATCGGTGAACCGGTCGCACGCGCGCTGATGGTGTGAGGTTGTTGCAGTCATAACCGGGCGGGGCTGCCTGCGGGTGGTCCCGCCCGGTTTGTGTTGGGGGGGCGATCAGAGCTTCGCTTTGAGATCGCGGAGGAGATAGCGCTTGTTGATCTCGAGGTTCTCGTCGATGGTGCCGTCGCCGGGGCGGGGCGGATCGAGGTCGAGCGTGATCCAGCCTTGGAAGCCGCGGCGCTGGAGGAGTTGGTGGATGGCGGGGAAATTGACGCCGCCGGCGCCGAGGTTCTTATAGAGATTCACCTTGCGGTGCTCCTCCTGAGTGGGGGTGGGTCCGGTGTGGCCGCGGTATTTGGGCTCGGTGTCTTTGAAATGGACGGCGGCGACGCGGGGGAAGTAGTCGGTGATGATTTTGAGCGGGTCCATGCCGCCGAGGGTGAGGTGGGCGGTGTCGGTGGTAAGGAAGACGTAGCGCGGATCGGTGAGTTCCATGACGCGGCGGACTTCGTCTTCGCGTTCGAGGGGCGCCCAGATGTGGGGATGCGGGGCGAGCTTGATGCCGAACTCGAGGGTGCGTTTGCCGATGGCGTTGAGGGTGGAGGCCATGGTTTCGAGTTGCGCGGCGGTGGGCTTGGCGGCAGGGCGGCGGCCGAGGTTGATCTTGAAGTGGCGGCAGCCGAAGGGGCGGAGGAAGTCGCGGGCGAAGGCGACGTGATCGTCGATGGTCTTGGTGGTTTCAGCGGGATCGATGAAGTTGACCGACATGCCGGGGCCGCCGTTGGAGCAGGTGACGAGGGAGACGCGGGCGTCGTCGAGCTGGCGCTTGAGGGCGGGGGGATCGGAGAGGTATTTGGTGAGGTGCTGGCGGAAAGGTTCGATGCCGGGGAAGCCGAAGCGGGCGGTGGTGCGGATGCCTTGCTCGATTTCGTTTTGCCAGATGAAGCCGCTGGTGGCGAAGCGGATGGCGGGCGTGGCGGCGGGGACGGCGCTGGAAAGAGCAGTGGCGCCGAGGGATGTGGTGAGGAAGTGGCGGCGATACATGGTGGGCCTGCTGGCGGGGGCAACTATACATCGTGGCGGGCGGGGGAGCAAGGGAGAGTGGGCGATCCTTGCGCTGGTGGGCGGCGTGTGTAATTATGCAAGGGTGTGAATAAACATGCAGAGCAATCCTCTGCGCTGGAGGATGCCGTGGCCATGCCTGCCCGAGTATTGCCGGTGGATGATGCGCTGCCTCGCATTTGGAGCGGGCAGTGCAGGCGTGATCAGGATCTGACGGCGGCGGAGGTGCGGCAGTTGCTGGCGCTGGCGGCGGATGTGAAACGGTCGCCGGGGCGATACAGGAAGGCGCTGGATGGGAAGTATGTGACGCTGCTGTTTGAGAAGCCGTCGCTGCGGACGCGGTTGACGTTTGAGCTGGCGGTGAAGCAGTTGGGCGGGGATTGTGTGGTGTCGATCGGTCCGATTGCGGAGCGCGAGCCGGTGATGGATGTGGCGCGGAACCTGGCGCGGTGGACGCAGGGGATTGTGGCGCGGGTGTTCCTGCAGCAGACGGTGGACGATTTGGCGCATTTCGGGCAGGTGCCGGTGGTGAATGCGCTGAGCGATTTGTATCATCCATGCCAGGCGTTCGCGGATTTGCAGACGCTATGGGAACGGTTTGGCGATGCGGCGGGGCGCAAGCTTGTGTTTGTCGGCGATGGGAATAATGTGGCCCATTCTCTGATGCTGAATTGCGCGCGGCTGGGTGTGCACGTGACGGTGGCGACACCGAAGGGCTACGAGCCGAACCAGAACATTTTCGGGGAAGCGCGTTTGGAAGGCGAGAAGACCGGCGCGCGGATTGCGCACAGCTACGATCCGGCGGCGGCTGTGGAAGGAGCCGATGCCGTGTACACGGATGTGTGGGCGAGCATGGGTCAGGAGAAAGAGGCGGAGGAACGGCGGCGGGTGTTTGCGCCGTACCAGGTGGATGAGGCGCTGATGGCGCGGGCCAAGGCGGGTGCGTTGTTCATGCACTGTTTGCCGGCCAAGCGCGGGCAGGAGACGGTGCATGAGGTGATGGAGTCGGCCGGGTCAGTGATTTATGACCAGGCGGAGAACCGGCTGCATGCGCAGAAGGCGCTTTTGTTGATGTTGCTCGGCGCATAGGAGCGCGGGCGGTTGAGCGGCGCGGGGCCGCGGCATTCGGAAAGGAATCTTATGGCTACTTACAAGAAAGTTGCGCTTGCTTACTCAGGCGGGTTGGATACGTCGATCATCATTCCGTGGTTGAAAGAGAACTACGGGTGCGCGGTGGTGGCGGTGTGCGGCGACATCGGGCAGGGTCCGGATGAGCTGAAGGGCTTGAAGGCGAAGGCCAAGGCTACGGGGGCGAGCGAAGTGTATGTCGAGGACATGCGCGAGGAGTTTGTCACGGAGTATTTGTGGCCGATGCTGCGTTCGGGCGCGGTGTATGAGCACAAGTACCTGCTGGGGACGTCGATTGCGCGGCCCTTGTTGGCGAAGAAGCAGGCCGAGGTGGCGCTGGCGACCGGTTGCGATGCGCTGTCGCACGGGTGCACGGGCAAGGGCAACGACCAGGTGCGGTTTGAGCTGACGTACATGGCGATTGCGCCGGATCTGCCGGTGATTGCGCCGTGGCGGGAGTGGGACATTTTGTCGCGCGAGGCGGCCATTGAGTATGCGGCTAAGCATAATGTGCCGATTTCGCAGACGACTAAGAAGATTTACTCGCGGGACCGGAATATCTGGCACATCTCGCACGAGGGCGGGAAACTGGAAGACCCGATCAACGCCGTGCCGGACGATGTGTGGATGCTGACGACGCATCCGTGGGAAGCGCCGGATAAGCCGGGGTACGTGACGGTGGGGTTTGAGAAGGGCCGGCCGGTGGCGTTGAACGGCAAGCCGGTGGCGCCGGTGAAGCTGCTCGAGACGCTGAATAAGTTGGGCGGGCAGCATGGCGTGGGGCGTATTGATCTGGTGGAGAACCGGTTTGTGGGGATGAAGTCGCGCGGGGCGTATGAGACGCCGGGCGGGACGATCCTGATGACGGCTTACAAAGAGCTGGAGTCGCTGGTTCTGGATAAGAACACGCTGCACTACAAGCAGAAGTTGGCGCTGGATTACGCCGAACTCGTCTACAACGGGTTCTGGTTCACGCCGCTGCGCGAGGCGCTGGATGCGTTCTTTGAGTCGACGGCGAAGGATGTGACGGGCGAGATCAAGATGAAGCTGTTCAAGGGCCACTGCGATGCGGTGAGCCGGGTGTCGCCGAATTCGCTTTATTCGCTGGACATCGCGAGCTTCACGATGGGCGCCGAATATGACCAGAAGGACGCGCGCGGGTTCATCAAGTTGAACGGCCTTCCGATCGCTGTCAAGGCCGGGCTGAAGAAGAAAAGTAAGAAGCGCTAAGGAGTCCCATGAGCGGGATGAAATTGTGGGGGGGCCGCTTTGAGAGCGGTCCCTCCGAAGTGTTTGAGAAGTACTCGTGGTCGCTGCATTTCGACAAGAGGCTGGTGGAGGCCGACACGCGGGGTTCGCAGGCGTTTGCGCGGGCACTGTCGCGGGTGGGGATTCTGACGGCGGAGGAATGTGCGCGGCTGGAGGCGGCGTTTGAGGAGATCCGCAAGGAAGCCGAAGCTCCCACTTACTTTGACGGCGCACCGGATGAAGACGTGCACACGTTCGTGATCCGTAAGTTGAAGGAGAAGGTGGCGGGGCTGGCGGATAAGATTCACACGGGGCGGAGCCGGAACGAGCAGGTGTCGCTCGATACGCGGTTGTGGCTGCGCGAGGCGTGTGCGTTGACGCAGGAGAAGCTGGCGGCGCTGATGGAGGCGCTGCTGCAGTTGGCGCGGCGGCATGAGAACGCGGTGGTGCCGGGGTATACGCACATGCGGCGGGCACAGGCGGTGTTGTGGCCGCACTATGTGCTGGCGTATTTCGAGATGCTGGCGCGGGACTGGCAGCGGTTTGAGAATGCGCGGCGGGCGGCGAATGTGCTGCCGCTGGGTTCGGGCGCGCTGGCCGGGAGCGGGTTTCCGTTTGACCGCGAGGCGATTGCGCAGGACCTGGGATTTGAGGCGGTGACGCGGAACTCGATGGATGTTTCGGCGGACCGCGATTTTGTTTTGGATTACTTGTATGCCGCGTCGGTGTGCATGATCCATTTGTCGCGGCTGGCCGAGGACTGGATTCTCTATTCGAGCGAGGAATTTGGGTGGCTGGAGTTGAGCGATGGGGTGACGAGCGGGTCGTCACTGATGCCGCAGAAGAAGAATCCGGATTCGCTGGAGTTACTGCGGGGTAAGTCGGGGCGGGTGTTGGGCAGTTTGAATGCGATGCTCTATATCCTGAAGGGCCTGCCGACGACTTACAACCGCGACATGCAGGAAGACAAAGAGCAGTTGTTCGACGCCGTGGACACGATGCTGGCGTCGCTCGACATGGCGCGGACGGTGGCAACGTCCGCTGTATTGAAGGAGGGTCCGCCGCTGCTCGCGGCTGAGCAGAGCTGGGTGGTGGCGACGGATCTGGCCGAGGCGTTGTCGCGGCACGGGCTGCCGTTTCATGCGGCGCACCAGGTGGTGGGGCGGTTGGTGTTGGAGAGTGTGCGCGCAGGCAAGACGCCGTCGCAGTGGGATGCGGCTTCACTGGCGGCGTTCGCGCCGGAGTTTGCCAAGCCGGGAGTCAGTGAAGATCTGGCGCGGTTACTCGATCCGCGCGAGGGGATGAAGACGCGCGTGGTGAAGGGCGGCACGGCGCCGTCGTCAGTGCAGGCGGCATTGGCCGAGGCCGCCGAGAGGTTGCAGGCGTTGCGGGGATAACACGATGACGAAAGCCTTCCGCCACGGGCAGATTGTGAAGCTGATCCAGCGGGGGCGCGTGCATACGCAGGAGGAGTTGGCGCGGGGGCTGGCGGAGTTGGGCATTCAGACGACGCAGGCGACGCTGTCGCGCGATATTCAGGAGTTGGGGATCGCGAAGACGGCGGATGGGTATACGCAGTTGGGCGCGGCGGCGCGGGGACCGGATTTCGCGACGGTGGCGGCGGAGTTTTTGCAGGATGTGCGGGTGGCGCAGAATCTGATGGTGTTGAAGACGTCGCCGGGGAATGCAAATGCGCTGGCGGTGGCGCTGGACCGGGCCGATTGGAGCGAGGTGGTGGGGACGATTGCGGGCGACGACACGATTCTGGTGGTGGCGCCGGACAACGAGACGGCGGTGAGATTACGCGGCAGGCTGATGGAGTACTTACGATGAGTTACGATGCACTGGAATCGCAGGCGAATTTAGAGCGATTTATCGGGGAGTTTGAGGCGGGCACTTACCCGCTGGCGCAGTGGAAGCACCGCGACCATGTGATTATGGCGTCGTGGTATTTACTGCACCTGACGCGGTATGAGGCGACGCCGACGATCCGGGCGGGGATTCAGCGGTATAACCTGGCGCAGGGCGGGCAGAATACGGCGACGAGCGGGTATCACGAGACGCTGACGGTGTTTTGGGTGCATGTGCTGGCCAAGGCGCTGGAGTCAGCGAAGGGGGATGTGCTGACGCGGGTGCGGGCGATGGCGGCGGAGTTTGGGGGGAAGGCGGAGTTGTGGAAGGAGTATTACGGGTTTGATTTGTTGACGAGCGTGGAGGCGCGGTATGAGTGGGTGGAGCCGGATTTGAAGGGGTTGCCGGAGTTGGAGTAGGGGAGGCCATTGCCCACCTATGGGGCAGGCGGCGCTCCCTGGGACGCGTTGGGCTTTGCCTGGTTGTTGCTCGTCCCCTGGCGAGAGGATAAGAATTGATTCAAATCAAATCCAGAGTACATTGGATCCTCTCGCCAGTCATATGCCGGCAGTCCTAACCTACCATCCAGGCGATCGAGGCACTCTCGGAACTCCAGCCTTGGAAACATCGCTTGCTGGCGATCCGGCAGTCGGCCGTAAGCGTGCTCATACTCGTTCACAACATCCCGCAAAAATCCTCTCCAGTAAGGGTAAAGAAAGCCTAAGCTCCGCAACTGATGATCATCGCACTGAATGAGCGAAAGCGCCTGGTAGAAGCCCATTACGCGGGACAAGGCCCGCACATCATCGAGAGCAATCTCCCCGACGGGAGGGATCGCCTGGGCCTGAGTTCTTGGGAGGAGGCGGCCAAGAAATCGTTCCCTGAACTGCTGCCCCTGATTGGGATCAGTGTACCAACGAGTACGAACTTGCCAGGCAGTAGCCCTGGCGTCCCGCATCAGCGTCTCCTCAAATCTGAGGAAGGCGTTGACAGCTTGTTGGTTGAACTCGCGACGATCTCGCTCCCGGTCAGCTTCACGTTCTGTAAAAAAGGCAATGGCGGCCAGCACTAGTGCGAGAGCGCTGAAAAGTGAGGTCGTTAGGCCAAATGCGTCTCCAAATTGGCCGGCCTCATTCCATTTCCCCTTGAACGCAGTGTGCAAGGCCAGACCGAACAGCGTATAGAGGACGATCACGGCCGCGACGAGCAGCAATGGATTTCGAGTGAGGCGAGACACTTGACTCCGATTCTCCGAATTGAATACGTTACCACATTGCCCAGATTCTTGGTCCGCGCTGTCCAGCGGTTGCTTTCATTAAATTTCGATATAGGCGGGATGCGGACCCTAGGCGAGGTACTCATACGGCGTATGGTGCGGTATCGTTGCCATTCACTTGAGTTTATTGACGCGGGGGGATTTGAACCCAGGCGTCCGGTTCCGGCACGGCGGCGCCGTCTTTGCGGGGGTCGCTGGCGCCGTAGTTTACTTTGTGGGCGGAGTCGTGAATGACGGCTTGGCCGCCGCCCATGGCGGAGGCGAAGCTGGGTTCGAGTTGGACGTAGTGGCCGCGGTCGCGTAAGTTCTCGATGATGTTGGTGGGGAGGCGGCGTTCGATTTTGACGTCGCAGCCGGAGAAATTCAACTTAGTGAAGCGGGGGGCTTCCATGGCGGCTTGTATGTTCATGCCGTGGTCGACTATGTAGGAGACAAATTGGGCGTGGGCCTGGGCCTGGTTGAGGCCGCCCATGATGCCGAAGCCGATGTGCTGAGTTCCCTTCTCCATGTAGCCGGGGATGATGGTGTGGAAGGGGCGTTTGCCGGGGGCGAGTTCGTTGGGGTGGCCTTTTTCGAGGGTGAAGAGGGCGCCACGGTTGTGGAGGTGGAAGCCGTAGTCGTCGACGACGACGCCGGAGCCGAAGCTGAGGTAGATGCTTTGGATGAGGGAGACGACCATTCCGCTGGAGTCGACGGTGGAGAGATAGATGGTGTCGCCGGCGGAGGGGAGTTGGGGGGAGCCGGCGTCGAATTCACAGGCGGCTTTGTCGGGATTGATGAGGCCGGCGCGGGCGGCGGCGTAGGGTTTGGAGATGAGCTGGGCGGTGGGGATGCGGGAGGTGCGGGGTTCGCCGACGTAGCGGTTGAGGTCGGCGTAGGCGAGTTTTTGGGCTTCGATTTTGAGGTGGAAGGCGGAGGCGGAGAAGGGGTCGTAGGAGGGGAGGTCGAAGCGCTCCATGAGGTTGAGCATGGAGAGGGCGGCGAGGCCTTGGGAGTTGGGGGGGAGTTCGAAGACGCGCCAGCCCCGGTAATCGGTGGAGATGGGTTCGACCCATTCGGCTTGATAGGAGGCGAGGTCGGCGGCGGCGAGGGGACCGCCGTGGCGGCGGGCGGTTTTGACGATGGCTTTGGCGATGTCGCCTTTGTAGAAGGCGTCGGGGCCTTGTTTGGCGATGAGTTCGAGGGCGGCGGCGAGCGAGGGGTTGCGGAAGAGTTCGCCGACCTTGGGGGCGAGGCCGTCGCGGAGGAAGACGCGGCGGGCGTTGTCGTCGTTGGTGAGCTTGGGGACGCCGGCTTGCCAGGCGGAGGCGATCCATTCGGTGACGGGGTAGCCGTGGCGGGCGTAGTGGATGGCGGGGGCGAAGAGGTCGGCCCAGGGGAGCTTGCCGTATTTGCGATGGAGCTGGGCCCAGCCTTCGACGCAGCCGGGGACGGTGACGCCCCAGATGCCTTCTTCGGGGATGGTGTGGTGGCCTTTGGCGCGGAGGGCGTCGGGAGTGAGGGCGCGGGGGGCGGGGCCGGAGGAGTTGAGGCCGGTGAGCTTGCCGGAGGGTTCGCGGACGATGGCGAAGAGGTCGCCGCCGATGCCGTTCATCATGGGTTCGACGACGGTGAGGGTGGCGTTGGCGGCGATGGCGGCGTCGATGGCGGAGCCGCCTCGGGCGAGGATGGTGGCGCCGGCTTGGGAGGCGAGGGTTTGGCTGGTGGCGGCGATGCCGCGCTGGGTGATGACCATGGAGCGCGCCTGGGTGCGGTCCTGCGCGGGGGCGGCGGTGGGGAGGAGAGTCATGATGAGGGCGAAGAGCGCGGGGGCTCGCATGGGGGAGATTGTATCGCGGTGTGGTTAGCGGGCAGGGGCGGCGGGGGCTTTGAGGGATTCGAGGATGCGGCGCTGGTAGTCGCGGGCGGCGGCGAGGATGGCGGCCTGATTGAGGGTTTGGGGGATGCGGGCGCGGAGAAGCCAGCGGCCGTTGACCATGACATCGGAGACGTCGGTGGTTTTCAGCGCGTAGGCGAGTTGCGAGTAAGCGTTGTAGAGGGGGATGGCGTGGGGGGTGTTGGCGCGGACGAAGATGAGGTCGGCGCGTTTGCCGGGCTCGAGCGAGCCGATGAGCTTGTCCATGCCGAGGGCGCGGGCGCCGTCGATGGTGGCCATTTCGAGAGCCTTTTGGGCGGAGAGAGCTTGGGGGTCGTTGGTGGAGACCTTGGCGAGCTTGGCGGCGAGGTCCATCTCTTCAAACAGGGAGAAGTCGTTGTTGGAGCCGGCGGGGCCGTCGGGGCCGAGGCCGACGGGGATGCCGAGGGCGAGCATCTTCATGACGGGGGCGACGCCGGAGGCGAGCTTCATGTTGGAGGACGGGCAGTGGGCGATGCCGGTGCCTCGGCGTTGGAGGATGGCAAGGTCGGCGTCGTCGAGCCAGACGCCGTGGGCGGCGACGGTGCGGCCGGTGAGGACGCCGAGTTCCTCAAGGACGGCGGTGGGCGACTTGGCGCGCTGGGCGTGGATGTCGTCGTTTTCGCGCCTGGTTTCGGAGAGGTGGATGAGGAGGGGGGCGTTGTAGCGGTCGGCGAGGGCGCGGCAGTTTCGGAGCGTTTCGTCTGAATTGGTGTAGAGGGCGTGAGGGGCGACGGCGGGAACGATGAGGGGATCGGTGGCGAAGCGTTTGAAGAAGGCTTCGGTGCGGGTGAGGGCGTCGGCGGGGGTTTTGGCGTCGGGGACGGGGAAGCCGATGATGGTTTGGCCGAGGACGCCGCGCATGCCGGCGGCTTTGGTGGCTTCGGCGATCACCTCTTCGAAGTAGTACATGTCGGTGAAGGTGGTGGTGCCGCCGAGGATCATTTCGAGGGCGGCGAGTTGCGTGCCGGCGCGGACGAAGTCGGGCGTCACGTTACGGGCTTCGGCGGGGAAGATGAATTTTTCGAGCCACTCTTGCAGGCGCATGTCGTCGGCGATGCCGCGGAAGAGGGACATGGGCGCGTGGGTGTGAGTGTTGATGAGGCCGGGGAGGAGGATGGCGTCGGGGCGGTGGAGGGTTTGTTTGGGGGTGAAGCGCTTGAGGAGTTCGGCGCGGGGGCCGACGGCGAGGATGGCATCGCCTTTGATGGCGACGGCGCCATTTTCGAGGATGGCGCGGGAGGGGTCCATGGGGAGGACCCAGCGGGCGGAGAGGAGCCAGTCGGCGGGCTCGGCGGCGGAAAGGGCGAGGGCGGCGGAGAGCGCGAGCGCGGCGCGGAGGATGAGATTACGCAAGGAAGTCGTCATGGAAGGGGTAGGGGAAGAGTTCGGAGAGTTGAAAGACTTTGGATTCGCCGCGGGGGTTGCAGAGGATGATTTCGAGTTCGCGGCAGTGGTCGCGGAGGACCTGGCGGCACGCGCCGCACGGAGGGGTGAGTTGGGGCGAGTCGGCAGCGACGGCGATGCGGCGGAAGCGGCGGACGCCCATGCTGATGGCCTTGAAGAGGGCTGTACGTTCGGCACAGATGGTGAGGCCGTAGGAGGCGCTTTCGATGTTGCAGCCGGTGTGGATGCGGCCGTGTTCGTCTTCGAGGGCGGCGCCGACGAGGAATTTGGAGTAGGGGGCGTGGGCGCGCTGGCGGGCTTCGAGGGCGGCGGCGATGAGGTCGGCTTGGGTGGGGTTGGTCATGCGGCGACCTCGGGGATGATGGCTTTCAGCAGGCGAACGAAGGTGTCGCGGACCTGGCGGCCGGTTTCGAGGACCTCTTCGTGGGAGAGCTTTTCGGTGGAGATGCCGGCGGCGAGGTTGGTGACGCAGGAGATGGCGAGGCAGCGGAGGCCCATGTGGTTGGCGGCGAGGACTTCAGGGACGGTGGACATGCCGACAAGGTCGGCGCCGAGGCGGGCGAAGGCGCGGATTTCGGCGGGGGTTTCGAAGTTGGGGCCTTTGAGAGCGAGGTAGACGCCCTGGTGGAGGGGGATGTTGAGGGCGGCGGCTTTGGCCAGGACGCGGGCGCGGAGGGCGGCGGAGTAGGCGTCGGTCATGTCGAAGAAGCGGGGGCCGAGGGAGTCGTCGTTGGGGCCGAGGCAGGGGTTTTCGGCCATGAGGTTGATGTGGTCGTTGATGAGGACGAGGGAGCCCTGGCCGTAGTCGGGGTGGAGGCCGCCGGCGGCGTTGGTGAGGATGAGGGTTTTGACGCCGAGCTTGCCGAGGACGCGGGTGCCGAAGACGACCTGTTGGGCGGAGTAGCCTTCGTAGAGGTGGACGCGGCCGCTCATGACGCAAATCGGAATATCGGTGACTGTCCCTATTAAAAGTTGGCCGGCGTGGCCGATGGCGGTGGAGACGGGCCAGCCGGGGATGTCGGAGTAGGGGATGGTGACGGGGTTTTCGACCTCTTGGGCGAAGGCGCCGAGACCGGAGCCGAGAACGAGGGCGATTTGCGGGGTGAGCGGGGTGCGCTGGCGGATGGCGTCGAGGGCGGGCTGGTACATGGGGAAATAACCAGTTTAGATTGTGAGGCGTTAGAATAGAAGGAACGCCCAGGCAGGGAACAGAAACCCGTGAGCCAGGCGAGCCGTCTGACCATTTTACGTTCGCAGATCAGGGAGTTTGGTTTCCGATGCAATTGTTGCGCTTTATTGTGATCGCCGGAGTGATGCCGTTGTGGATGTGGGGCGCGACGGCGCGGTGGTTTGAACCCAACCGTGGGCAGTTTGCGGGCGATTCGTTGTTTGTGGCGCGGACGGCCGAGGCGACCGTGGAGGTGATGCGCGACGGCGTGCGTTACCGCAAGGGCGGCGAGACGCTGGGCCTGCAATGGGCGGGTTCGCGGGGCGCGGCGGCTGAGGGCGTGGGGGCGCTGGGTTCGAAGTCGCAGTATTTCGTGGGCGCGCGGGAGCAGTGGAAGAAAGATGTGCCGCACTTTGCGAAGGTGCGGGCGGCGGGTGTGTATGACGGCGTGGATGCCGTCTACTACTGGCAGGACGGGCGGTTTGAATTTGATTTCTTGGTTGCGCCGGGCGCGGATGCGAAGCAGGTTCGCCTGAAGGTGGACGGTGCGCGCGGGCTGCGGCTGGTGGATGGCGAACTGGTGGCGCGGATGAGCGAGGGCGAGATTCGCGTGAAGCGTCCGGTGGCGTATCAGACGATCGCCGGCGTGCGGCGCGTGGTGGATGTGCGGTATGCGCTGCGGGGCGGCGAGGCGCGGCTGGAAGTGGGCCGGTATGACCGTGGTCAGGAACTGGTGGTGGACCCGGTGGTGTTTGGCGGCTACTTCGGCGGCGATGTGCTGGATGGGGCGACGGCGACGGCGGTGGATGCGCGGGGGCACGTTTGGGTGTCCGGCTATGCGAATACGACGGTGGCGGTGACGCCGCCGCTGGCACCGGTGCAGGACCTTCCGAACGGGCAGCGCGACGCTTTTTTGGCGAAGTTTGAACCGCAGGCCGACGGGACGATGAAGCTGGCCTACTACACGTTTTTCGGCGGCACGGGCAACGATGATGTGACGAAGATGGTGTTGGGGCGCGACGGGTTCATTTACTTGGCGGGGACGACGGAGTCACTTGATTTTCCGGGCGCGGGCAATGCACTGCCGAAAGTGACGACGACGGACACGACGCTGGTGACTTCGAACATGGATGCGTTCGTGGTGGTGCTGCGGCCGGAGGATGCCAACGGCGAGCAGGTTTGGTACAGCCAGACCTATGGCGGGATTGCGAAGGATGTGGCGAGCGCTCTGGCGGTGGACAACGCTGGCAACATTTACGTGGGAGGCTACACGACATCGCAGGCGCTGCCGGGGATTACAGCGGAGTCGCCGAGCAACTTGCAGGGCTCGGTGCGCGGCGGTTGGGAAGGTTGGCTGATCAAGGTGAACCTGTTCACGTCGAACGCGCTGCAGTATGCGACGTTTCTGGGTGGCAACTCGACTGACGTGATTACGGGCATGGCGATTGCGCCGGACCAGACGCTGCTGGTGAGCGGCTACACGGCGTCGACGGATTTTCCGGTCACGGTGGACCAGGGCGAGAAGGCGCAGTATGCAATCGATGCGTTCGTGGTGCAGTTGGACACGACGCGGACGGGGTTGGATGTGCTGCGGTTTGGACGGCTGGCGGGCGGCAGCGGTTTGGACGCGCCGCAGGATATGAAGGTGGATGCCGAGGGCGGCGTGTGGCTGACGGGCTATACGACGTCGACCGATTTCCCGGTGACGGCGACGGCGCACCGTGCTTCACCGGCGGGCGAGGCCGATGTGTTCCTGATGCGGTTTGACCTGAGCAAGCCGCTGGGCGAGCAGATCACTTACTCGACCTACTTGGGCGGGACGGGGACCGACATTGCGTATGGCATGGCGCTGGTTCCGGGCGGACGCGTGGCGCTGACGGGCTACACGCTGTCGACGGACTTTCCGCTGGTGGACTCGACGGCGACGGGCCGCGGGCAGGCGGTGGATGCGTTTGTGACGGTGATCGATCCGGTGCGGCCCGAGGGCGCGGCGCTGGTGGTATCGCGGCCTGTGGGCGGCGGTTCGATTGACGTAGGCTATGGCGTGGCGGTGGGTCCGGATGGCGGGCTGTTCATCACGGGGCTGAGTAATTCGTCGGATTTGCCGGTGACGGATGGATCGAGCAAGGTGTCGGCGCGCGGGGCGGAGCAGAGTTTTTTGTTTAAGGTTACGGCGCCGGGGCAGTAGGGGGAGGCCGACTCCCATAGCCCCGTCGTCCGGTTGCTCGTCGACATCTCGTCAGCCGAATTGAATTTCTGCGCACCAGAGAGATCAATCACGCACAGTGTGCCCCTGCAGCGCTCGTGGATTCTCTGGGCAGCGGGTGTTAAGAATTGACATTACAACGTCCGGATCGCCCAACCCTGCACGAATTTTGAGTACGCGACCATCTGCAAATTCAATCCGAAGAATTCCGGGCCTAGACGTGATGAGCCTAACACTCTCATAATTCTCCCGCAATTCGCTCTGAAACGGGGCCTGTGCAACAAAACCATTAGCCGTGAATCGGACGCTTGTACCGAAGACGTGGATCGAGTACAGGACTAGAAAAATAAACCCACCCCCACCCAAAGCCACAGGCAGCGGCCCACCTGCATAGGCGATCATGAGCAATGTCAGTACAGCAGAAAGCGCGACCATGATGATGGCGCTTGCCCGAATCGAGGCCGTGTAGCGCGCAATGTACTCTTGACCAGCACTGGCATCGACAGCAAGATTTTTTGATTCTCGCGCGGGGCGACTAAGTGCGCTCGCGAACGCCGTCAACAGACACAAAGAGCTAAGTGCTATGAAGAGTACCGCTAGCAAGCCGAACCACACAGACGGCAAATCCTCCGCCTCGGTTGCGGGCCTCAGAAACAACAGAGTGGTCCACACTGCACCTAGCCCCAAGCACACTCCCGTCAACGCCAATTTACTCGCGCTCGACAATCTATCCTTCGGTTTCACGAGTGCCTACTGGGGAACCTTATCGTCATCCACAAAGGGGGACCAAATCCTAGAGCCTACACTTTGTACTTCTTTGTAACATCAATCCATTCGGTGAGAAGGTCCAATGGGGCGCCATTCACTTTCCCAACCTCACCTAAACTGACGCATGACCTTGCCGCTCTTGTCGATCCGTTCCCAAAGCTGATCACCCTTCCTGACGGACGCGGTTCCGTTACGCGAGCGGGTAGTGCAGCGTTTCGCGGAGCCAGTCGCCGTTGGCGCGGAGGGCTTCCTTGAGTTGGGCGATCAGGCGGTCGCGTTCGTCGTAGAGGCGGTAGCCTGCGCGGGGGCGGAGGTAGCCTCGGGCCTTGGGTTCCTCGTTAAACAGAGCTTCTTCTCCGATTTCGGCGGCGCGGGCTTCGTAGCGGGCTCGGTTGTCGAGGATGGCTTTCACGATAAAGGGCATGAGTGAGGAGTAGTCGGCCTGCATGCTTTCGGTGGCTTCCATGTAGGTGTCCTTATCGACCTTGCCCCAGGTAACGGCTTCGGCGGGGAAGCAGGAGCTGAGCGAGCCGTCGGTGACGGGTGAGGAGACGATCTGAATGTCGAAGTTGTAGCCGCGGACGTTGGGGAGGCCGAGGATTTGGCCGAGGGCGGGTTCGGGCTGGAGGTTGAAGTTCTTGGGGACGCCGCCGCCGAGGATGAGCGTGGCGAGGGCGCGGGCGGGGCTTTCGAAAAGTCCCCAGTGGTGATAGGCGCAGGACTCGAAGACTTCGAGGTGGAGGTCGAGGTCGAAGTTGTACGAGGGGAGGAGGCCGGCTTCGCGCATGGCCCAGAGCTTCATGGAGTTGAGGAAGACGCTGCCGTCGCCGGGTGCGCCGACGAAGACGGGGATGGCAAGGCGGTGGCAGGTGGAGAGGAGGCCGGGTTCGACGCCGGTGCGGGCTTCCTGGGCGGCGTAGCGTGCGCCGAGGAGGTGGCGGAATTCGGGACCAGACATCTTGCGCTGGAATTCGGGGAGTTGGAGGAGGGCGGAGAGGAAGCGGTCCTGATCGAGGAGGACGTCTTCGTCGAAGGCCATGTCGGTGACGCGGATGGTGTGTTCATCGCGGAGGGCGGCGTCGTCGCCGAAGATGGGGACTTCGTGGACGGGGTTGCGGCGTCCGGTGAGGGAGCGGTGGCCGTCGTGGTAGCAGACGGCGTCGGTGGTGGAGAGGTAGGCGACGTAGCCGGATTCCAGCAGGGGGATGAGCCAGGTTTGGTGCTGGCCGCTGACGGTGACGGGTCCGGCAATGGCAAGGGTGAGGGGGCAGCCGTGGCCGATGGCGGTGTCGAGGATGGTGTAGATGCGGCGGAGGAAGGCGCCGCCGAAAGCGGGCAGGCAGTGGCGGAAGAGTTCGTCGAGGGAGGCGATTTGATCGACACGGCGGGTGAGGACGGTGCGGCGGGAGTCGGTGTGCATGGGCTAAAGATTCAGGGTAGCAAGGAGAGTGGGGGGCAGCGGCCCCGGCGCGCGGGGACGCGGCGGGGCGCCCCTCAGGTGTTTCGCCGAGTGAAGCGGAGCGGGGGTTCCTTTATTGTGGGGACATGATCCGGCGGCAACTGATTCGGTGGGGTGTGTGTTTGGGGACCAGTTGGGCTCTGAAGCGGGGCGTGGACTGGTATCGCGGGCGGGATGGGAACATGGCGCTGCGGCTGGCCGAGGCGGGCGAGCGGGCGGGCGATGTGGAGCAGTCGTATCCGTATGGGGATGGTCCGGTGCCGGTGGGGTTTCCGTCGAGTGTGCCGTTGCTGCCGAACCGGCAGGTGGTGGCGACGCGGGTGTTGCCACGGGAGAAGAAGACGTATTGGAAGCTGGACTACTGGGCCCATGCGCGGGCGCAGGAGGCGTTGGCGTATCACGAGCGGGGGTTTGAGCAGGCGGGGTGGACGGTGGAGCCGGCGCGGCGCGAGGGGAAAGAGGGGAACGGCAAGGGCGGGTGGCGGATCTGGGCAAAGAAGGATGCGCTGGAGGCGGAGGTGTATGTGTGGGACCGGGGTTCGTCAGAGGAGCAGGCGGTGCAGGTGACGGTGGAGGAGCCGCGGGGGAGCTAACCCGGCTCCGCCGGCTTTCCGCGGCCCTGGCGCGTGAGGCGTTCTGCTGCTAGCGGCGTGCGCGGATGAGGAAATAGAGCGCACCGAGGCCGCCGGTGGCGAAGAGGGCGAGGAGGGCGAGGGGGAGGATGGTGATGGCGAGGCTCCAGCCGGGGCCGGGGGGGAGGAAGCGGGGGAAGATGGCGACGGCGATGAGGGCGAAGAACCAGACGGCGGCGAAGGCGATGGCCTGGTAGCGGAGGCGGACGCGGCGGAGGATGCGGCGTTCGTCGAGGACGGGTTGCGCGGGAAGCAGCGGGATGGGCCGCGCGGGGGCGGCGAGGGCGGCGGCGAGTTGGGGGTTGCGCGTGGCCTCGTCGTCGAGCAGGGCGCGGGTGGCTTGTGAGGCTTCGCCGGCGTGGTAAAGGATGACGAGGTCGGTGAGGACGTCGGGGTGCAGGGTCATCGGAAGGGCTCCAGTCGCAGTCTCGCGCGGTGAATGCGGATCTTCACGGTGGCGAGGGTGAGGTTGAGTTGGGCGGCGATTTCATCGTAGGCGAGGCCGCCTTGGGCGTAGAGGACGAGGGGTTCGCGGAGGTCGGCGGGGAGTGCGGCGAGGGCGTCGAGGGTGCGCTGTAGGTCGAGGAGGGCGTCGCCGTTGGCGGCGGGGGCGGGGGCGTCGGGGTGGAGGGGTTGCTGGCGCGAGTGGCGGGCGTGGTGTTTGCGGCAGGCGTTGCGGGCGATGGCGAGGAAGTAGCCGCGGGCGGTGGCGGCGCGGACGGGCTGGTCGGCGACGATGGCGCGGTAGAAGGTTTCGGCGGTGAGCTCTTCGGCGAGGGAAGGGTTGCGGGTCCAGGCGAGGAGACAGCGGTAGACGGCGGGGGCGTGCTCGGCGTAGAGGGCGCTCATCGTCATCTCACTGACTACTATCCGACAGGCGGAGGATTGTTACGGGGAATTGTGAGGGAAAGCGGAAACTCAGCCGGGAGGGTCGGGGATGGAGAGGCGGCGGCAGATGCGTTTGGCTAGAAGGTTGGAGATCTCAGTGTGGCGCGGCACGGCTTCGGCGTGTCCTGTTTGCGGGTTTTCCCAAAGGGAGTGTTCCCTGCCCTCGCGGCGAACCACGCAACCGTGACGGCGGAGGTGGCGCAGCAGAGCGTCGCGCTTCATCCGACGACGACGGGTTCCTGTTGGGCATCGGGAGGCAGCGCGCGCAGGGTCTCCTCGCGGCGGTGTTCCAGAATGAGCGAGATGGCTTCACGGAGGTTGGCGAGGCATTCGTCGCGGGTGGCGCCCTGGCCGTTGGCGCCAGGAACTTCGGCGCAGTAGGCAATGAACCAAGGACCGTCCTGCTCAACGACCGCGGTGAATTCGTTCCGCATGGCTATATTCTAACGCCGGGTGCTGGGTGGGTAGCAGCGGCGCGGTTCTAGAGCAGCATGCCGGCGATGCAGGCGGACATGACGTTGGCGAGGGTGCCGGCCATGACGGCGCGGAGGCCGAGGCGGGCGAGGTCGGATTTGCGGGTGGGGGCCAGCGCGCCGATGCCGCCGATCTGAATGGCGATGGAGCTGAGGTTAGCGAAGCCGCAGAGGGCGTAGGTGGCGATGGTGAAGCTTTTGGGGTCGAGGGTGTCGCGGAGCTTGCCGAGGTCGATGAAGGCGACGAATTCGTTGAGGACGAGGCGCGTGCCGAGGAGCTGGCCGATGGCGGAGGCGTCCTTCCAGGAGACGCCCATGAGCCAGGCGGCGGGGGAAAAGATCCAGCCGAGGAGTTGCTGCAGGGAGTTGGGCATCCAGGACATGCCGGGAATGCCCTGCACGAGCCCGAAGATGCCATTGACGAGGGCGATGAGGGCGAGGAAGGCGATGAGCATGCCGCCGATGTTGAGGGCGAGGAAGAGGCCGTCGCGGGCTCCGGTGGCGGCGGCGTCGATGACATTGACGCCAGGCTTTTCGACTTCGATCTTCACTGCGCCGGCGGTTTCAGGCGTGCCGGTTTCGGGGATCAGCATCTTGGCGAGCACAAGCGTGGCGGGCGCGGTCATGATGACGGCGGTGAGCAGATGTTCGATGGACACGCCGGCCATGGAGACGTAAGCGGCCATGACGGCCCCGGAGACGTGGGCCATGCCGGAGACCATGATGGTGAACAGTTCACTCTCGGTGAGCCGGGGGAGGAAGGGCTTGATGGTGAGCGGGGCTTCCGTCTGGCCCATGAAGATGGAGGCGGCGACGTTGGTGGACTCGGCGCCGGAGACGCCCATGAAGCGCTGCATGAAGACGGCCATCCAGCGGACGACGATCTGCATGACGCCGAAGTAATAGAGGATGGAAAAGAGCGAGCTGATGAAGATGACGATGGGCAGGACCTGAAAGGCGAAGACGACGCCGAAGCCGCCATCGCGCGCGCCCATGGGCCCGAAGACGAACTTGGAGCCGACGGCGGCGTATTCGAGCAGGGCGTTGACGGCGGTGGAGGCGGCCTGGAAAGCGCGGCCGAAGGGGGTGTTGAGGACGAGGAAGGCGAAGGCTAATTGCAGCGCGAGGCCGATGCCGACGGGACGCCAGCGGATGGCCTTGCGGTTGGAGGAGAGGACGTAGCAGACGGCCAGGACCGCGGCCAGACCAAGGAGCCCGGTGAATCGGTCCATAGTGCGCCCGTGTTAGCTGACGACTTCGAGAATGAGCTCGCGGTCTTCCGGGGCTTCCTTGGAGAGGCGGAAGGAATCTTCGATGAGGTCGGCGGCGTCTTCGAGGCGGTCCTCGGAGGTGTAGTAGATGCGGCAGAGGACGGAGCCGGATTCGACCTTCATGCCGGTTTTGACTTCGAGGATGACGCCGACGGCGGGGTCGATGGAATCTTCCTTGGTGTCGCGGCCGGCGCCGATGAGGTTGGCGGCGCGGCCGATGAGTTCGGCATCGATGGCGGAGATATATCCGGCGCGGGGGGAAGCGATTTCGCGGACGCCGGTGGCGTTGGGCAGCAGGTCAAAGCGGTCGAGGACATTGGGGTCGCCGCCCTGGGCCTTGATCACTTCCTTGAACTTGCGGTAGCCGGAGCCGTCGAGGAGCATTTTCTGGGCGATCTCGCGGGCATCGTCGAGGGTCATGGTGATGCGGCCGAGGAAGATCATGCGCGCGGCGAGTTCAAGCGAGAGGCGGGTGAGATCGGTGGGGCCGGCGTTCTGGAGAGTCTGCGAAACCTCCATCACCTCGAGCGCGTTGCCGACGGCGAAGCCGAGCGGCTGGTTCATGTCGGTGATGAGGGCGACGACGCGCTTATCGGCGCGGCGGCCGATGGAGACCATCATCTGGGCGAGGCGGCGGGCATCGACCTGGCGCTTCATGAAGGCGCCGGTGCCGACCTTCACATCGAGCACAAGCGAGTCGACGCCTTCGGCGATCTTCTTCGACATGATGCTCGAAGCGACCAGCGGAATCGATTCGACGGTGGCGGTAGCATCGCGCAGGGCGTAGAGCTTGGCGTCGGCGGGGGCGACTTCAGGGGTGGCGCCCATAAAAGCCAAGTTGTACATGCGAAGCTGTTCGCGGAACTCGTCGACGGTGAGGTTGGTGCGGAAGCCAGGGATGGATTCGAGCTTATCGAGCGTGCCGCCGGTGTGGCCGAGAGCGCGGCCGCTGATCATGGGGACCATGGCTCCGGCGGCGGCGGCAAGCGGCGCGGCAATCAGGCTGGTCTTGTCGCCCACGCCACCGGTGGAGTGTTTGTCGACCTTCACGCCGGGGACCGAGGAGAGATCGATGACCGCACCGGAGGCGAGCATCGTGTTGCAGAGCACAGTGACCTCGTTGTCAGTCATGCCCGAATAGAAGGTGGCCATGAGGAACGCCGACATCTGGTAGTCAGGGATTTGGTCCTGCGTATACCCATTGATCAGAAACTGAATTTCTTCGGCGGAGAGTTCTTCGCCGTCGCGTTTGCGCTGAATGAGGTCGACAGTACGCATGAATTGGTAAGGGTATCACGTTATCTGGTTGAAAGTAAAGGCGAGTAGGGAAGAAAACGGGAGGATGGGCGGGGAGGAGGCGCGGCGGGGGGGATTGCGGGAGGGGTTAGCGCAGTTTGGCGGGGCGCCATTCGACGATGGAGACGAGGTTGACCATACCGGGGCCAACGATGTTCTGGCGGTATTCGAGGCCGAGACGGAGGCGCATGCTATTGGGCGCTTGGAGGCCGATGCCGCCGCCGTAGCGGCGCGTGAAGCGGTTGGCAATGGCGCCGCCGGGGCCGGGTACGCGGGTGAGGAGACCTTCGACCTGCATCCAGGGCTGGAGGGGGGTGCGGGGAAGATCGACCCAGAGGCGTTGGCGGAAGCGGTTGAAGTCGCCGGAGGGAACCGAGAAGAAGCGTTCGTGGAGGGTGCGCGATTCGAGGACAAAGTTGGGTTTGCGGATGGGGTGGATGAGGGGGCCGGTGAAGAGGCGGTGCCAGGAGTCGCGGCCGGTTTGGGAGGGGCGGCCCTGGTCGATGAAGTAGTAGCCGGTGACAAGGGCGATTTTGGGGGTGAGTTGGGTGAGGCCGATGGCGCCGGCGCGGGACTGGAGGTAGCGGGAGAAATCGTGGTCGGAGCGGAAGCGGGAGTGGGCGGTGAGGACGAAGCGTTTGTGAAGAGGGAGGCGGGCGTCGGCGAGGTTGAGGGTGCCGAAGTCGGCGGCGAAAAGGGACGGGGAGGCGAGAAAGAGGAGTAGGGCGTCCCTGAAGCGCACCTTCTCATTGTTACAGAACCATTACAGCTTGGCTACTGAACGACGACGGAGAGATGGTGTTTTGTTGAGGCGAAGCGCTGCGGGGGCCGGGGGAGGGCGCGCGGCAGTGGGCTATTCGGGGCCGATTTGCGGAAGGGGGATGCGCGGCTTGCCGTTCCAGACCTCGGCGAAGAGGCTGACGATGCCGTCGTGGATGAGGCCGTTGGAGGCGATGAGGTGGGGGCCGCCGACGGAGTGAGGTTGGCCTTTCATATCGGAGCAGGCGCCGCCGGCTTCGATCACCATGAGGGTTCCGGCAGCCATATCCCAGGGATTGAGGCCGAACTCCCAGAAGCCGTCGAGGCGGCCACAAGCGACATAGGCGAGGTCGAGGGCGGCGGCGCCGGCACGACGGATGCCGTGGCTGAACATGGCGGCCTGATGGAAGAAGTGGACGTTGACGTTTTCGTGGCGGCGGCGGCTGGGGAAGCCTGTGGCCAGGAGCGATTCCTCGACGCGGGCGGCCTTGGAGACGTGGATGCGGCGGCCGTTGAGGTAGGCCCCGGCGCCGCGTTCGGCGGTGAACATCTCGTCGCGGAGGGGATCGTAGACAACGCCGGCGATCATCTGGCCGGCCTGCTCGAGGGCGAGCGTGACGTTCCACATGGGGAAGCTGTGGGCGAAGTTGGTGGTGCCGTCGAGCGGGTCGACGTACCAGCGGAAGTCGCTCGAAGCGGCATGGGCGCCGGATTCCTCAGCGAGGATGGCGTGGGTGGGGAAGCGGGAGCGGAGGCGGTCGAGGATGAGCGCTTCGCTGGCGCGGTCGGCGGCGGTGACGAGATCGAACTCGCCTTTGAGTTCAAAGGCTGGGCGCCGTTCGGCGAACTGGAGCAGGAGGGAACCGGCTTCGCGGGCGATGGAGACGGCGGACTCGAGATAGGAGGCCATCTATTCTTCGGCGTCCTCGTCCTGGACGGCCTCGAAGAGGTACATGATGTCGTGTTTGAAGATGAAGAGGTTGGGCTCGCCGGCGCGGGTGAGGCGGATGAAGTTGGCGTCGTAGTATTCGATGACGCCGGTGAACACTTCGCCTTCAATGAGCTTGACGGTGACGGTGATGCCATCGTCGATGAGGTGCCGGAGGTAGCGGATTTCTTCGAAGGTTTGTTCGGGAGGACGCGCTTTGGCTTTGGCTGCGGCGTTCTTCGCGGGGGGTTTCGTGATCAAGGAGGGCTCCACGGGGGTTATTCCTCATAATAGCCGCCACGGGAGACGGCTCGCAAACCGGAGGGTTTGGGTTTGACCTCGATGGTTCGGAACGACCGAGGCGGCGCGGCGGGTAGGGCCTTTGGGTAATAGGCCAGCAGGTACTGCGTGCGGAGGTCGCGGAGGATCTCCGAAAAGGTGTCGTCGAGCTTGGAGATGCCTGGGAAGAAGGCGCGTCCGCCGGTGGAGCGGGCGAGTTGGATGAGGGCGTTTTCGCCGCCGATGTTGCGGCCGGCGTCGCTGGTGATGGGGATGACGACGATGGGATAGAGAACGGCGTCGGCGCGGTGGAGCGCGCGGAGGGCGCCGTGGTAATCGGTGGTGCTGGTGGTGTCGCCGCCGTCGCTGATGACGATGATGACGTGGCGGCCGTCGCGGGATTCGAGGCGCTCGCTGGAGAGCAGCAGGGCGTCGTAGAGGGAGGTTCCGGCGGAGGCGGAGAGGGAGCGCAGGCCGCGCTCAATGCGGCTGGCGTCGCGGGTAAAGTTGGCGACCTGGGTGACGTCGTGGTTGAAGGAGTAGAGCGAGAGGGAGTCCTGCGGGTTGCCTTCGCGGGTGATGGCGCGGAGGAAGCGTCCGGCGGCTTCGGTTTCGTACTTGAGGTCCTTGGCGGTGGAGCCGGAGGTGTCCACGAGCAGGGAGATGGAGAGGGGCTGGGAGGTGGTGCGTTCAAAGACGGAGATGGTTTGCGCGACGCCGGAGTCGCGGACTTCGAAGTCGTCCTGATTGAGGTTGCCAACGAGGGCTCCGGTGGCATCCTTGACGGTGACCAGGAGGCGGACGAGGCGGACGTCGGCGCGGAAGATGGGAGTTTGAGCTAGGCCGGCGGCGGCGAGCAGACTTAGCGCGAGAGCAACGAGTCGTCCCATTCGCCCTCCACCCACACTTCGCCGTCGGCGAAGTATTCCTTTTTCCAGATCGGGACCGTTTTTTTGAGGCGGTTGATGCCTTCCAGCGCGGCGTCGAAAGCGGCACGGCGGTGAGGCGAAGCGACGACCACGGCGACGCTGGTTTCGCCGATTTCGAGGCGTCCGAGGCGGTGGACCAGGGCGATGCGGCCTATGTCGTGGGAGGCGGCGATTTCCGCGCCGATGCGGGCCATCACCTGGATGGCCATGGCTTCGTAGCATTCATAGTCGAGGTAGCGGGTGGCGCGGCCCTTGGAGTTGTTGCGGACAACGCCTTCGAAGTTGACGAAAGCTCCGTCAGTGGGGGCGAGGATGTGGCGGGCAACGGCGCCGCCATCGAGCGGCTGGCGGGTGAGGGCGAAGAAGTGGCCTTCCGGGGTGGTGATGTGGTGGGTCCAGTGGGGCGTGGAGCCGCCGCTCACCGGGGGGAGGAAGGCGATTTCGTCGCCGTCGGCAAGGGCCGTGCCGCGTGGGGAGAATTCCTGGTTGCGGGCCATGAGGATGCTCGATTCCATTTGCCGGAGCAGGGGCGCGGGGGCGGCGTAGTGATCGAAGACGGACTGCAGGGTGGAGCCTGGAGGCAGTTCGAGTTCGTCAGCGGCACGGCCGGTGAGGTCCTTCACTTGGCCAAAAAAGAGGACTTTGACGCGCACGTCCGGTATCGTAGCAGACGCGTCTGGGTGGGCTGGGGTTTCGTGGGGGGTGACGGGCGGTATACTCGTGGCCTTATGGATGTGGAGACACGGCTACGTGTGCGGTATGCGGAGACCGATCAGATGGGGGTGGTGTATCACGCCAATTACATCATCTGGATGGAGGTGGGGCGGGTGGAGTTGTGCCGGGCGCTGGGGCTGCGGTACCGGGATTTGGAGCGGGATGAGCATGTGCACCTGGCGGTGGTCGAAGTGGACTGCCGGTTTGCACGGCCGGCGCTGTACGATGACGAGGTGATCGTGAAGGCGTGGATCGCCGAGGCGAATCCGCGGCTGGTGAAGTTCGGCTACGAGATGCGCAACGCCGAAACGGATGTGGTGCTGGCGACCGGGCACACGAAGCATGCCTTTTTGGGCGCGGATATGAAGCCGCGCAAGCTGCCGGTGGCGCACCGCGGGATATTCGGGATCAAGGAGAGTGGACAATGATCGGGAGAAGGGCGTTTGTGGCGGGGTTGGCTCCGGCGATTCTGCGTGGTCAAAAGGCGCGGCGGCCGAATATTTTATTGGCGATTTCCGACGACCAGAGCTATCCGCACACGTCGGCGATGGGCGATGCGGTGGTGAAGACGCCGGCGTTTGACCGCGTGGCCGAGGGCGGCATGCTGTTCCGCAACGGGTTTGCCGGTGCGCCGGGGTGTGCTCCCTCGCGGGCCGGGCTGCTCACCGGGCGGCACATCTGGACGCTCGGCGAGGCCGGGACGCATGCCAGCTATTTTCCGAGAAACCTGGCTGTTTATCCTGAATTGCTGCAGAAGGCCGGCTATTTCGTGGGGCTGACGGGGAAGGGTGCGGGGCCTTGCAACTTCCGCGACAAGGGGTGGCCACACAATCCGGCCGGGCCGTCGTTTGACCTGGTAAAGGAATCGCCGGCGCAGCAGGGGATGAGCGCGCACGATTATGCGGCCAATTTCGGGAAGTTCCTGGAGAAGCGGCCGAAAGGGACGCCGTTCTGCTTCTGGTACGGCTGCCAGGAGCCGCACCGGACCTACAAGAAAGGCATCGGCGTGGCTAGCGGCAAGCGATTGGACAAGATCGTGGTGCCGCCATATCTGCCGGACACGCTTGAGGTGCGCAGCGATATTGCCGATTACCTGACCGAGATCGAGCATTTCGACCAGCACCTGGGGCGGATGCTGGATGCGCTGGAGAAGTCGGGAGAGTTGGAGAACACGATCGTCGTGGTGACGGCCGACAACGGGATGTCGTTCCCCGGCGCGAAGGCGACGATGAAAGATTTCGGCTGGCATGTGCCGCTGGCCGTGATGGGCAAAGGACGGTTCCGCGGCGGGCGGGTAAGCGAGGATTTGGTGAGCTTCACCGACCTGGCGCCGACGTTTCTGGAGGCGGCGGGCGTGGCGCGTCCTGCGGGGATGCTGGGCCGGAGCATGCTGGGGCTGCTGGGCTCGACTAAAAGCGGAGTAATTGATCCGAAATGGGATGCCGTGTACGCGGGGCGCGAGCGGCATTCGCATGCACGGCGAGACAACCTGGGGTATCCGACGCGGGCGGTGCGGACGCGGGAGCACCTGTACATTCGCAATTTCAAGCCGGATTTGTGGATGGCGGGCGATCCGCCGAAGTTCCACGACATCGACGACGGGCCGACGAAGCAGTGGATGATGGCGCACCGCGACGAGGCGGCGGTGCGGCCGTTGTTCCAGGCGGCGTTTGGCAAGATGCCGGGTGAGGAGCTATACAACGTGCGGCAGGACCCCGGATGCATTCAGAACATCGCCACCGAGCAGACGGCGGTGGCGGCGGAGTTGCGGAAGAGGCTGGAAGGCGAGTTGCGGCGCACGGGCGATTCACGCATCACGGGCAAGGGCGATGTGTGGGACAGCTATCCGCGGCACTCACCGATGCGGCCGGAACTGGGCGGCTTTGCCGAGCAGGGGAAGTACAACCCGGCGTTTCAGAAGTAAAGAGGGCGGCGCGAAGGGCGGGCCGCGCCTGGTTACGCGCCTCTACAACTCCGCTGCCTTGGGATCTTCGGGGAAGCGGCCTTTGTCGTCGATGTCGACGAGCCACTTGTCGAGCTTGGCGGTGAGCTCGGCCTGCACCTTCTTGTGGGCTGCCTGGCCGGCGAGGTTGTTCACCTCGTGCGGATCGGCCTGGATGTCGTAGAGTTCGAAGTCAGGCTTGCGCGGGGCCATGAAGAGGGACTGGGTGGCGTTGAGCTTGCCGGCGGCGTGGAGTTCCTTCATCACACCGAGCGTGGGGTAGCTGGTCTCGATGTACTGGTTGTACTGCGTGTAGGGGCGCTCAGGCATGAAGTTGCGGATGAGCTTGTGGCGCGCGGTGCGGACGCAGCGGATGCGGTCGACGGTCATGTCGCAGCGGTCGCGGGCGGCGTAGATTTCAGGGCGCGGGCGGGCGGCGGAGCCAAAGAGCGGGCGGCCGTGGAAGGGCTTCGGTGTTTCGATGCCGGCGGCGGCGAGGGAGGTGGCGGTGATGTCGAGGGAGAGGCAGAGGTCGCTGCGAACCTGACCGCCACGGAGGTTGAGCGATTTGGCTGCGTCGCCGGAGGCCCAGGCGATCATGGGCACGCTGATGCCGGAATCGTAGAGCCACTGCTTGCCGCGGATGAGGCAGCGACCGTTGTCTCCAAAGAAGAAGACGAGGGCGTTATCGAGCAAGCCGTCGTTCTTCATCTGCTGCCAGAGGACGCCGACGTCGGAGTCGAGCAGGTTGACGGCGTCGAGGAAGTTGGCGTATTCGTCGCGGACGGTGGGGTGGTCGGGCCAGTAGGGCGGCAGGGCGACTTTTGCGGGATCGACGATGTACTTGTTCTCGCGGCGGGCGCGGGGGAACTGCGGGCCCTTGTGCGGCGCGGTGAAATTGACCTGTGCGTAGACGGGCTGTCCGGGCTTGCGGCCGCTCCAGTGGGGGCCGTCCCAGGCGTTTTCGACGGTGAAGTTGTAGTCGGTTTTGCCGGAGGCGGTGACTTTGTCGGTGATCTTGCGGACGTTGGTGGTGTAGTAGCCGGCGCGCTGCATGCGGTGGGAGATGAGTTCGATGCCGGCGGGGAGACGGAAACCGTCTTTGCGGTGGGAACGGTGGTTGTGGGCGCCGGAGTGGATTTGATAGACGCCGGTGTTGAAGCCGGAGCGCGAGGCTGAGCAGACGGGGGCGGTGGTGAAGCAGTGGTCGAAGCGGACGCCTTCACTGGCAAGGCGGTCGAGGTTGGGTGTGCGGACTTCGGGCTGGCCATAGCAGCCGAGTTGTTTGCCCATGTCCTCGCCGAGGATCCAGATGATGTTGGGCTTGGTGGAGGCGGCGGCGCGTAGGGATTGGGCTGAGATGATGGCGGGGGCGCTGGTAAGCGACGTGGAGAGAAAGCTGCGGCGGTTCATCGGTTAGCAGCATATCAAGATGTAGGCGAGTGAGCGTGCGGCGCGTCAACTCCAGCGGCGCGTCAACTCCAGAAGGGTTCGCCGGGTTCGAGTTGCGTCTTGAGGAACTCTTCATTGGGCACGAAGCCGAGGCCGGGCGCGGTGGGCACGGTGAGGTGGCTGTTCTTGACGGTGGGCGCTCCGGCGGCGGACATTTTTTCAATGGCGCCGTTGGGGCGGCCGAGGGCCGATTCGGAGCGGTAGAAGTTGTGAATGGCCGAGCCGAAATGGGCGCTGGCATAGCAGAGAATGAGGCTGCCGACGTTGTGGAGGGCGACGGGGATGCGGCAGGTTTGGGCGTATTCGGCGATCTTCTTGGTGCCGGTGAGGCCGCCGGAGAAGGCGAGGTCGGGGTGGATGATGTCGGTGACCTGGGCGTCGATGAATTCGCGGAACTCGCGCAGGAGTTCGAGCTTTTCGCCGGTGAGGATGGTGAGGCGTGTGGAGCGGCGCAGGGCGCGCCAGCCATCGCTGAAGAGCACCTGCATGGGGTCTTCGTAAAAGAGGGGATTGTACGGCTCGATGGCCTTGGCGACCTGGATGGAACTGGGCACATCCATCTCGCCGTGGCAGTGGAGGGCGATGTCGATGGAGTCGCCGGCGGCTTCCTTGAGATTGCGCATGGCGCGTTCGACGCGGCGGACCTGTTCAGGGCTGAGGGTGACGGATTCGCGGAAGCCCTGGATGCCGGCGATGCGGGAGAAGACAACCTTGAACGCCGTGAAGCCTTCGGGGGCGGCCTTGACGCGATCGACCCAGGCGCGGCAGGCGGCGGGGTCGAGGGGATCGGCGCCGCCACCGTGGGAGTAAAGCTGGATGCTGTCGCGGAAGGGTCCGCCGAGGAGGTAGTTGACGGGCTGGCCGGTGATTTTGCCGGCGAGGTCCCAGAGGGCGATGTCGATGCCGGAGATGGTGGGGATGTGCGGGCGGTAGGTGTACATCCGCGTGGTCATCTCGTGGAAGTGTTTTTCGATGGAGAGCGGGTCCTGGCCGAGGAGCATGCCGGTGCTGGTGATCTGTTGGATGCGGGCGCGGGCAATGGGACCGGTGGCGCCGGCTTCGCCATAGCCGGTGAGGCCGGAGTCGGTTTCGACGCGGATGAGACAGTTGCCGGCGATGCCTTTCACCTGCATGGCCTTGATGGCGGTGATTTTCACCTTGCGGCGGTCCTGGGCCGTGAGGGCGTTGTAGCGGGCCATCCAGGCTCCGGCGGGGAGATGGAGGGCGCGGATCATCCATTGACGGCGATTGAACATGGGGAGTCTCCTCTATTGGCGGATGAGCAGGGCGGCGGCGCGGTCGGATGGGATTTCGATGCTCTTGCCGGCGCGGGTTTCGCGGACTTGGGCGAAGTCGCCGGTCTTGAACGATTTCGCATGAAACACGAGGATTTTGTCTGAATTCGTGATGTCGATCATGGGGCGCTTTTCGGCGGTGACGACGTTGCCGTTGACGCCGTAGATGTGGATTTCGCGGGAGTCGGTGATGCCGAGGGGTGTGTTGCCGGTGCCTTCGGCGACACCAACGCCATAGCCGTGGGGGGCGGCTTCGACCTTCAAATAGTAAATGCGGACGTTGCGCGCGTTGCGGATCTCCGATTGCGGGTTGGTGCGGATGCGCTCGACGTTGAGGGAGTAGAAGGCGACGCGCTCGCGGGTGCCGTCGACGCGGAAGCCGCGGCCGATGCCGGTGACGCCGCAGAAACGTCCGCCGCCGTTGCCGCGGATGCGAAGGACAGCGGGGGCGAGGAAAACGAGGCCACGGCCGGCGGTCCAGTCGACGACGCCGCCGAGGGAGACGAAGGTGAAGCTGACAGCGGCGCTGGCATCGTCGGGCATGGTGGCAACGGGGCGTTCGGGGTCGAGGCCTTCGAAGCGAAGGGAGGCAAGCGAGCGGTGGAGGCCGAAGAGGGCCGTGCCGGCGCGGAGGGCGAGCGGTTTGGTGAGGCGATAGCTGCCGCGCGGCAGGAAGACCTTGCCGCCTTTGGCGAGAGCGGCTTCGAGAGCGGCGGTGTCGTCGGTGGCGCCGTCGCCCTTGGCGCCGAGGCTGCGCACGTTGACGGCGTCGCGGTCTTCGAAGGAGGGCGTCCGGCTCCAGTGGCGGGCGTGGATGGCAGCGTAGTCGGGGGCGGCGTGGGCGGAGGACCATTCGGCGATTTCGCCTTCGGTGGTGACCTCGCCGTTGCGGCAGATGGCGGAGTTGGCGACGGCGGCGACATAGCGCGTGACCTTGGTCCAGCGCTCGGGCTGGGGAATGCGCGCGCCGCCTTCGCGGGCGGCGGTGGCGCCTTGCACGAAGCAGTCTTCCAGGAGCAGGTTTTCGCGGCCGTGGACGGCGAACACGAGGCCCGGTTTGCGCAGGCGGATGACGCAATCGACGAGGCTGACGGCGGTGAGGGCGGGGTTCTTCGTGAGGTCGACGGCGGCGGGGGCGGAGGTGTCGATGCGGCAGCCGACAAGCAGCATGGGCGGACTTTGCGAGGCGTGGCTGACGGGGGCGGTGGTTTGGCCTTCGAAGACGCAGGCGGCGAGCATGGGGAAGCGGCATTCGGGGCCGGAGAGCAGGCCGTACTGGCCGCCGATGACCTCGATGTTATAGGTGCCGCCGCCTTGGCCGGGGCAGTTGTTCATGCCGGCATAGGCGCCTTCGGCGAGGATGCGGACGTCGAGCATGGTGGCGCCCTGCGAGCCGGTGTGGCGGATGCCGACCGCACCGGCGTGGCCGCGCACGTCGATGTCGATGCCACGGAAGGTGTGGCCGAAGGAGATGTTGGGCTGCTCCTTGCCCCACTCGGGCTCTTCTTTGCCGGGAGCATCGTTGCGCGTCTGGGCCCAGATGTGGACGAGGTTTTTGGGCTTGGCCGGGTCGTCGAAGCCCTTGGCGTTGGGGGCGAGTTTGAGCACGGGGCGCTTGCCGGCGGTGGAGCCGATGAGGATGCAGTTGCGGTTGGGGATGTCCCAATAGGATTGGCGCATGCCGTCGGTGAAGCGGGGCTTGGCGGCTTTCTCGACGGGCTGCTGGCAGGAGATGGTGTCGGAGATGAGGTAGGTGCCGGTGGGGAAGAAGCAGACGAGTTGGTGATCGCGGGCGTCGTTGACGGCGCGCTGGATGGCGGCGGTGGAGTCGCGTTTGCCGCTGGGGTCGGCGAGGTAGGGGGCTTGGGTGATGTCGAGGCAGCCGGCGGCGAGGAGGACAGAGCCGGAGGAAACGCCTTCAGGCAGGGCATTGGAGAGGCTGGGGCCCTGTCGGCCCTGTGGCCATGCGGGCGAGGTTGCCCCGAGTGCGGCGAGGCTTTGGAGGAGGGTCCGGCGGCGGATGTGTGAGGAGGGGGAGAGCAAGTCAAGCATGATGGTGCATCCGGAGGGCATGATATAACGGCGGCTCAGCGAGTGGACGGAGGGGCGGGTGCGTGGCCTTTGTTAGTATGGGAGATTCCCTTCATGTTGCAGACGGTGCCGGGCATTTTGTCGCGAATTGCGGATCACAAGCGCGCTGAGTTAGCGGCGCGCGCGTGGGACGTTGCGGCTTTGGAGCGCGACGCCGAGGCACGGAAGGCGGGGCGGCGCGGGTTTGCGCGAGCGCTGCGCGGGCGGCGGCCGGCGATCATTGCCGAAGCGAAGAAGGCGTCGCCGAGCAAGGGCGTGCTGCATGCGGATTATGATGCGGCGGAGATTGCCGGGATGTATGCGCGGGGCGGGGCGGCGGCGATGTCGGTGTTGACCGATGAGCAGTTCTTCCAGGGCTCGCTTGCCGACATGCAGGCGGCGCGTGAGCACACGACGGTGCCGGTGTTGCGCAAGGATTTCACCATTGATGAGCGGCATGTGCTGGAGGCCGCTGCGGCGGGGGCGGATGCGATTTTGTTGATCGCGGCGCTGCTGACGAGCGAGGAGATGCGGCGGTTCCGTGAGCTGGCGGCGCGGTTTGGCGTGGACGCGCTGGTGGAGGTTCACGATGGCGAGGAGTTGCAGCGGGCGCTCGACTCAGGCGCGGAGATTGTCGGCGTGAACAACCGCGACCTGAACACGTTTGAGGTGCGGCTGGAGACGTCGATCAAGCTGGCGTCGCGGATTCCGAAGGGGCTGGTGCGGGTGAGCGAGAGCGGAATTCACTCGGCAGGTGATGTGCGGATGCTGATGGGCGCGGGCTACCAGGCGTTTCTTGTTGGGGAGCATTTGATGAAGGCGGAGGACCCTGTGGCATCGCTGCGGGCGTTGACATGCTTGTAAAGGTGTGCGGGATTACGAGCGTGGAAGATGCGCGCGACGCGGTGGCGGCAGGGGCCACGGCATTGGGGTTCAACTTCTTCGCGAAGAGCCCGCGGTTTGTGGAGCCGGAGGCTCTGGCGGAGTGGGTGGACGAAGTGCCGCGCGATGTGGTGCGGGTGGGCGTGTTTGTGAATGAGAGCGCGGCGCATGTGGCGGAGGTAGTGGAGCAGTGCCGGTTAGATGTGGCGCAACTGCATGGAGACGCCACGGTGGTGGATGTGCGGACGTGGCTGGCGCGGAGTGTGGATGGTGGGTTTCGCGCGGAGGATTTGACGGAGGAACCCGAAGCCTGGCTCTTGGATGCACCGGCAGGCGCGCTTCACGGCGGCACGGGGACGACATTTGACTGGGCTCTCGTGCGCGGGTTGCAGCAGCGGATTGTGCTCGCCGGGGGACTGGACGGCGGCAACGTGGCGCGGGCAATCGAGGTGGCGCAACCGTGGGGCGTGGATGCGTGTTCACGGCTGGAATCGGCGCCAGGCAGGAAGGATCGCGCGAAGGTAGCGGCGTTTGTGACGGCGGCGCGGGGGGCATTTGCGTTGATGGGAACCAATACGAAATGAAGATGACGACTTTCGAACCGGACGCACAAGGGCATTTTGGTCCCTATGGCGGGCGCTATGTGCCCGAGACGTTGATGGCGCCGCTGGAGGATGTGGAGCGGGCGTGGCGGGAGTCGCGCGAGGACCCGGAGTTTCAAGCGGAGCTGCGGGACTTGCTGCACAACTTCGCGGGGCGTCCGACGGCGCTCTACGAGGCCAAGCGGCTGAGCGAGTCGCTGGGCGGGGCGCGCATTTTCTTGAAACGCGAAGACCTGCTGCACACCGGCGCGCACAAGATCAACAACTGCCTGGGGCAGGTGTTGCTGGCGCGGCGGATGGGCAAGAAGCGCATCATCGCCGAGACGGGCGCGGGCCAGCATGGCGTAGCGACGGCGACGGTATGCGCGCTGTTCGGCATGGAATGCGTCGTCTACATGGGCGCCGAGGACATGAAGCGGCAGCGGCTGAACGTGTTCCGCATGCGGTTGCTGGGGGCCAAGGTCGTCGGCGTGACGTATGGCTCGCGGACGCTGAAGGACGCCATCAGCGAGGCGATGCGCGACTGGGTGACCAACATCGCGACGACGCATTACCTTTTGGGCTCGGCGCTAGGGGCGCATCCGTATCCGGTGATGGTGCGGGATTTTCATCGCTGCATTGGAATTGAGGCGCGGGCGCAGATGCTGGAGCGCATCGGGCGGCTGCCGGACACGGTGTTTGCCTGCGTGGGCGGCGGCAGCAACGCGATTGGCGCGTTTCATGCGTTCATTCCCGATGAGGGAGTGGAGTTGGTGGGCGTGGAGGCGGGCGGGCGCGGGATTATGCCGGGTGAACATGCTGCGCGGTTTGACGGTGGTTCGCCGGGCGTGTTGCAAGGAGCGCGGAGTTACCTGCTGCAGAACGAGGACGGGCAGGTGATGCTGACGCATTCGGTGTCGGCGGGGCTGGATTACGCGATGGTGGGTCCGGAGCATGCGTGGCTGCATGACCAGGGGCGGGCGAGCTATGCGCATTGTGAAGACGGGGCGGCGCTGGAGGCGGCGCTACGGTTGTGCCGGACGGAAGGAATTATTCCCGCGCTGGAAAGTTCGCACGGGCTGGCCGAGGCGATGCGCCGCGCGCCTGGTGAGAAGGGAAAGGTGTACTTAGTGAATCTCTCCGGGCGTGGGGACAAGGATATTGATATTTACCGGGCCAATTTTCCGGAATTGGACCGGGACGATGCAGAGGGAGGGGCCGCGTGAGCCGTATTGCCGAGTTATTCGCGACGAAGAAGGCGGCCGGGCAGTCCGTGCTGATTGGCTACATTACGGCGGGCGATCCGGCGCCGGAGCGGACGCCGGGGATGGTGGCGGCGATGGAGCGCGGCGGTGTGGATTTGATTGAGCTGGGCGTGCCGTTTTCCGACCCGATCGCCGATGGTCCAGTGATCATGAAGGCGAGCGAGCGGGCGCTGGCGGCCGGGACGACACTCAGGAAGGTCTTAGAGATTGCGCGGGCGATTCGCGCCCATTCCGGGATTCCGATCCTATTATTTAGTTACTTGAACCCTCTGATGCGGTATGGGTTTGAGAAGCTGGCCGCTGAGGCGAAGGCGGCGGGCGTGGATGGCTGTCTATTGACGGACGTAAGTGTGGAAGAGGCGGGCGAGTTTGTGACGCCGATGCGGGCGGCCGGGTTGGACACCGTGTTTCTGGCCGCGCCGACCTCGCCCGAGGAGCGGCTGCGGCTGGTGGCCGAGCACTCCTCCGGATTCGTGTATCTTGTATCGCGGACGGGCGTGACGGGCGAGCAGGCACAGTTATCGGCTTCGGTGGGTCCGCTGGTGGAGCAGTTGCGCGGGCTGACGAAGCTGCCGCTGGCGGTGGGCTTTGGCATTTCCAAGCCGGAGCAGGCTGGTGAGACGGCGAAGCTGGCCGATGGCGTGGTGGTGGGCAGCGCGTTTGTACGGCTGGTGGAGGCGCATGGCCAAGGGGCGGATCTCGAGGCAAAACTCGAGGAATTTTCGCGTGAGTTGAAGGCGGGAATGGTGAGCTGATGGAGAACAAAGGTTTTGATCTGCCAGCGTGGGCCAACCTGGCCTCGCCCGACCTGGCGTTGGAGACGCTGGACAAGGCGAGAAAGCGCATCGATGAGATCGACGGCGGCATCACGGAACTGTTGAACGAACGGGCGAAGGTGGTGGAGGTGATCGGCGAAGCCAAGCAACGGCTAACGATGCGCGTCTACGAGCCGAAGCGGGAACAGGAAGTGATGGCCAACGTAGCGCGGTGCAACGGCGGTCCGCTTTCGAATGAAGCGCTGAGCCGGGTGTACGAGCGAATTATGGATGAGATGAGGACGCTGCAGCGGGACCGCATGCGGAACACGGAGGAGTCGCAATCATGATTGTGGTGATGGAAGAGGGCGCCGGCGAAGCACTGGTGCAACAGGTGATTGACCGGATGGTGGAGATGGAATTCACGGTCCACCGTTCGACGGGGCTGGTGCACACGGTGTTGGGCGGCGTGGGACCGGAAGAGCGGATCGACCCGCAGGAGTTCGAAGTGATGGAGGGCGTCAAGGAAGCGCACCGCATCATGTCGCCGTACAAGCTGGCGAGCCGGCACTTCCGTCCGGGGGGGACGGTGGTGAAGGTGCGCGAGGTGGAGATTGGCGGCGAGGAGATGGTGTTGATGGCCGGGCCGTGCAGCGTGGAGAGCAAGGAACAGATCCGGCGCTGTGCGGAGGTGGTGGCCGAGGCGGGCGGGAAGGTGATTCGCGGCGGTGCGTTCAAGCCGCGGTCGTCGCCCTACAGCTTCCAGGGGCTGGGCGAGGAAGGCCTGCAGATGATGCGCGAGGCGGCCGATGCGCACGGACTGCTGGTGATCAGCGAGGTGATGGACTCATCGCAGATTCCGCTGATGATGCGCTACTCCGACCTGCTGCAGGTGGGCGCGCGCAACATGCAGAACTTCAACCTGCTGCGGGAACTGAGCAAGATCCGCAAGCCGATTCTGTTGAAGCGGGGCATCGCGGCGACGATTGAGGAGCTGCTGCTGTCGGCCGAGTATGTGCTGTCGGGCGGCAATTACGAAGTGATTCTGTGCGAGCGGGGCATCCGCACGTTTGAGAGTTATACGCGGAACACGATGGATCTGTCGGCGATTCCGGTGGTGCACAAGCTATCGCACCTGCCGATCGTGGCCGATCCGTCGCATGGGACGGGGCGGCGCGACCAGGTGATTCCGATGGCGCGGGCGGCGGTGGCGGCCGGAGCCGACGGGCTGCTGGTGGAGATGCATCCGGACCCGGATCACGCCCGAAGCGACGGTGCGCAATCGCTGCGGCCGGAACAATTGATTGAGTTGTCGCGGCAGCTGAAGATGATCGCTCCGGCGGTCGGCAGGAAGATGTAGCCGGCGGCCGCCATGGAGAGTGTTGCCATTATCGGAGTGGGATTGATCGGCGGGAGCTTTGGGCTGGCGCTGCGCGAGGCGGGCTTTGTGGGGCCGATCGTGGGGGTGAGCTCGGAGCGGTCGATTGCCGAGGGTGTGGCGCGGGGAGCGATTGACCGGGGGGTGAGTCTGGAAGAGGCGGCGACATCGTCGTTGTTGTATCTGGCGCAGCCGATTTCCAAGATACTGGAAGTTATTCCGAAGTTAGGCGGGGCTGGTTCCGGTACGCTCATTACCGACGCGGGAAGTACGAAAGGGATGATTGCCGAGCGGGCGCGGGAGTCGAAATTGGCGGCTCAGTTCCTGGGCGGACACCCAATGGCGGGGAAGGAGAGCCGGGGGGCGGGAGCGGCGGAAGCAGGATTATTCCGAGGCCGAACTTACTTCGTGACGCCGCGCGAGGTGTCGGAATTAGATACGCCCGTGGCGGCGGCATTTGTGGGGTGGCTGCGGAAGATGGGGGCCAATGTGGTTCCGATTTCGCCGGCGGCTCACGATCATCTGGTGGCACACACATCGCACTTACCGCAGTTATTATCGACTGCGTTATCGGTAACGTTGAGTGAGACGCTGGGGGCGGCGGCGCGGACGGGGGCTGGTCCGGGACTGATGGACATGTCGCGGCTGGCGATGAGTTCCTTTGAAATCTGGGACGACATTTTACGGACGAACGGCACGGAGATCGTTGGGGCGATCGAGCAGATGCAGCGCACGCTGGAGCAAGTGAGAAGCCGCATTGGCAACGATGCCATGCGGGATCCGTTCGAAATTGGCAGTATTTTCGCCCAATCGTTGCGCAATACGCGCGTGTAAACTAGAATTACACTGAATCGGCCATGGATGCGGCCCTGCCGCCGGAAGCAGTGACTTAGTCGGACCGGTGAATCCGCGAAATGGCTGACGATTACTGGCTGAGACGATGGCCGCCTCTTACCTGGATGCACCGGCCTCACTCCACGCCTTGCAGGAGCGCTTTCCGGCACAGCAGTTTAGCCGCAGGACGCGATTGCATTCGGCGGGAGAGAAGGCAACCCATGTGTACCTGGTGGAGTCCGGCACGACCAAAATTAGTAAGATTTCTTACACAAGGCAGCCGTTTTTGAGCCTGGTGCATTCGGGCGAGTTTTTGGGGGAAATGCTGCATTCGTCGGGTGAAATCTGGTCGACGAGTGCGGAAACCGCGACGGTGACAAAACTGCACAAGTTCCCGGCGAGGGATTTTCGACGGTCCATGGCGAGGGACGCGAAGCTGATGGACTGGGTTGTCGAACAATTGCGGCAGCGGGTGAAGCGGATTGAGCGGCAATTGGAGCTGATGCAGTCGTGCCGGCTGGAGCAGCGGTTGCTGTTGACGCTGGCCGACCTGGCGGAGCGGGCAAACGGGTCAGGCAAGGGCGGGCGCGTGGAGATTCCGTTGACGCAGGGGGAGATGGCGTCGATGGTGGGGTCGACGCGGGAGACGACGTCGACGATTCTCAACCTGTTTGAGCGCAAGGGGTGGATTGAGTTGCGGCGGGGAGCGGTGCAGGTGGTCTCGGCGGAGATGTTGCGGAGCGTGGCCGAGTAGCCGTGACGGGAGCGCACACCTGTGAGGGAACGGCACAGGGAGGCGAGCACTAAACCTTTTATTTTCTGACAGTTCATGTTTGGCATGGGCCTTGCAAGAGGAGGCTTCATGCGGTTGGCGCTTCTGATCACGGCCTGTTGCGGAGGGGGACTGCTGTACGCCCAGGCAGGCGCAGCCGGCAGCCTGGAGGTGGCCGGCAACGTCAATTCACGCTACGTGGTGGAACGGGCCGAGATTCAGCCGGAGAGCCTACAGGAGAAGCTGACGCAGACGCTGCTGGCGCGAGTGAAGGCGTTGCCGGGGCAGGCCTTTGACGCGGCGGCCGTGGAGGAACTGGCCGAGCGGATCCGCACGCAACTGCCGTCTTACCAGGTGGTGCTGAAGGTGGCGCGCGGGGTTGAGCGGGAGCAGTTGCGGGTGACCTACGAGCTGATCCGGAAGGGCAGCGGTCGCGAAGTGGTGGTGCCGCGGTTTGGCTACCACAGCAAGCAGAATTTCACCTTTGGGGCCGATGTCAACGTACGGCACGAGGGTATTTTGTTTACGGCCGGGGCGTTGACGGACCAGGACGAGTTGACCGAACGCTACTCGGGCATCCGGTTTGGCGCGCAACGGCAGGGCCTGTGGGACGACCGGGTGCGGTTCGGGATGGGCGTGGAACTCTGGCGCACGCAGTGGAACCCGACGTTGGAAAGCGCGCTGGCCACACCGGCGGAGGGCGAAATCGGGGAACAGGATATCGAGATATACCGCACGAGGACGCAATTTCGTCCGTTCGTGGCGGTCAAGTTGGTCGAGCCCTTGGAGTGGGAAGCGGGCGTCAGTATGCACCGCCTTTCCTTGCAGTCGCCAGGGGCGCGGCACGAGCTTTCCAGCGCTGCATACACATCTCTGCGCCTGGTGCGGCGCTGGAAAGTCTCGGATGCGGAACATAAAGTGACGGCGGACTATGAGTTCCGGGTGGGGGCGGGCGGGCTGGGGAGCGATTTTTCGTACCGCAGACACCTCGCCGCTGCGTCATACCGCTTTGAATCAGAGCACGACGTGTTGATCGCCTCGGCGATGGCGGGCTGGTTGAACGGGAGGGCGCCATTGTACGAGCGCTTCGTACTGGGCAATAGCCGGACGCTGCGCGGGTGGTCAAAGTGGGATGTGGCGCCGCTCGGTTCCGACCAGGTGGCGCATGCGTCCGTGGACTATTCCTACCGCGAGTTCCGGGCGGTGTATGACGCCGGTTCGTCGCGGGCTTTTGGAGGTGTGAGACGGTTGCGGCATTCGGTGGCGGTCGGCTATGGGCGCGGGTTTGGATTTCTGGTGGCGTTCCCACTGCGGGAAGGGCGGATCGAGCCGATTTTTCTCGTCGGGATGAACTTCTGATGACAACGCACGGGGGAAACGGATGAGCGACCGGGCGGCGCGCCTCGGAATGGACAGCTGATGCGCCGGTGGGCGATGGCGTGGATCTGCGGGACCTGCCTGACGGCGGGGTTGCTGCTTCCGGTGGAACAGCCGCTGGCGTTGCGTCCACGGGCGGCGGCGCAGGATTTATTTGTGGCGGCGCCGGATGTACGGGTGATCGAAGGAGCGCTGGCGGAGCGGTTGAAGAACGGGGTGGGGGTGGCGCTCGATTATCACCTGGCTCTGTTTGCGGGCAGCCGGACGGTGGCGCGAAAGCGGAGCTATGAGCGGTTCACGCTCAGCTACGATTTGTGGGAGGAGAACTACACGGTCAGCACGTTGCGCAATCCGCGGTCGGCGGCTTCGCGCATGGGAGCGCGGGAGGTGGAGAAGTGGTGTCTGGATCATCTTCCGGTGGCGACGGCGGGGTTGCGGGCCGATGAGCCGTTCTGGCTGAAGCTGGAGGTGCGGGTGGCGCGGGGAAAGCCAAACGAGGAGTGGTTGAGCGAGGAGGGGGTGAACCTGGGACGGCTGATTGACGTGCTGGGAGGCAAGGGCGAGAGGAAGCCGGAGGAGTGGGTGCGGGAAGCGGGTCCGTTCCGGCTGCAGGAGCTGGCGCAGGCGCGCACGCCATGAAGACGCTGCGGGGCAAGCTGGTAACGGCGTGGCTGGCGCTGACGATCGTGCCGCTGGGGCTGACGCTGTGGCTGGGGCACAGGCTGATTGAGCATGGTATCGAGCTGGCTCCGGTGGAGGAGTTGGACCGCGTGTCGGCGCGGATGCAGGAGGCGGCGCGGGCGCACTATAAGGCCGAGAGCCAGGCGCTGCGGCGGGATGCCGAGGCGGGGCGCGTGAAAGGCGAGTGGTTCGCGGCGGGGGCGCGGGCGAAGTGGCCGCGCGAGGTGGCGGAGTTTTGGGAGACAGGGGCGGCGGAGCAGTCGCGGCTGGGGGGCGTGCAGGGGGAGCAACTGGAGTGGATGCAGCGCGGCGCGCAGGGCGTGACGGTGTATGCGCGGGCGCTGGGAGTTCCTTATAAAGAGCTGGAGCGGGAGTATGTGGTGGCGCGCGCGCGAGTGGAGCAGGCGCGTTCCGGGGCGGCGCGGCGCGGGGCGACCACATTGTTCCTGATCCTGGCCGCGTTGCCGTGGGTGGCGACATTGGGGTTGTTGATCTGGGCGGTGCGGCGGTTGAGCAGGCCGATACAGAGCCTGACAAGGGGATTGCGGCGGGTGGGCAGCGGCGAGTCGAGCGTGCGCCTGCAGCCGGCGGGCGAAGACGAGATGGCGCGGGCGATGGAGGCGTTCAACGGGATGGCGGCGGAGTTGGAGTCGAGCAGGGAGCGGCTGTTGTATCTGGCGCGCATTGACAGCTGGCAGGCGCTGGCGCGCAAGATGGCGCATGAGGTGAAGAACTCGTTGACGCCAATCCGGTTGACGGTGGAGGAACTGGCGGCGCGCAACGGGTCAGCCGACGCGCAGTTTCACAAGCAGGCCTCGGAGATCATCGTGGAAGAGGTGAGCAGCCTGGAGCGGCGCGTGCGGGCGTTCAGCGAGCTGGCGGCGGAGCCTCCGGTGGCCATGGAGCGTGTGGACCTGGCGCGGATGATCCACGAGCGGATGACACTGCTCCAGCCGGCCTATGGCGCGGTGCGCTGGCGCGAGGAGTGGGGCGAAGGGGTGGGCTGCGTGCGGGCCGATGAAGACTTGCTGCGGGCGATCTTCACCAACCTGCTGGAAAACGCCGCCGAGGCGTGCGCGGGCGGCGGCGAGGTGACCGTGCGCGGTTGGCGCGAAGGGCGTGAGGTGCGGGTGTGGGTGAACGATTCGGGTCCGGGGTTGAGCGAGGCGGCGCGGGCGGCACTGTTTGAACCGGCGATTTCATTTAAGCCGGGTGGCATGGGCATCGGACTGTCGATTGCGCGAAAAAGCGCGCTGCTGTGCGGGGGCGACATCGCGGTGGCCGCGGGGCCGCTGCGAGGGGCCTGTTTTGAAGTCCGGCTGGAGGCTGCCTGATGGCGCGTATTTTGGTGGTGGACGATGAGGAGAACATCGGGCGCTCGCTGCGCCTGATTCTGGAGCGCGAGGGTCACGAGGTGGCGCTAGCAAAGAGCGTGGCCGAGGCGCGGGCCGAGGTGGAGGAGCCGGACCTGGTGCTGCTCGATGTGCGGCTGCCGGATGGCAACGGCGTGGATCTGCTCAAGGAGCGCAAACAACGCGCGCCGGAGACGCCCGTGCTGATCATCTCCGGGCAGGCGACCATCGCCGACGCCGTGGAGGCGACGCGGGCGGGTGCTTTTGATTTTCTCGAGAAGCCGTTGAGCCGCGACCGCATTCTGGTGGCCGTGCGCAATGCGCTTGAGCAGCGACAGCTGCGGTCGGAGAACGAGCAGTTGCGGGTGAAGCTGGAGGAGACGGCGGCGGCGCGTATGATCGGCGACCATCCGGCGTTTCTGGCGGTGGTGGAGCAGGCGACGATGGCGGCGCGGAGCGATGCGCGCGTGCTGATCATGGGCGAGTCGGGGACGGGGAAGGAACTGCTGGCGGCGCACATTCACGCCGAGAGCCCGTTCGCGGCGGGGCCGTTTGTGAAGGTGAACTGCGCGGCGATTCCGGCGGAACTGGTGGAAAGCGAGCTGTTCGGCCATGAGAAGGGCGCGTTCACGGGAGCGGCCGCGGCGCGCAAGGGGAAGTTTGAGCTGGCGCATGGAGGATCGATCTTTCTCGATGAGGTCGGAGATCTACCGGTGGCGGCGCAGGCGAAGCTGCTGCGCGTGTTGCAGGAGGGCGAACTGCAGCGCGTGGGCGGCGAGCGGACGCTGCGCGTGAAGGTGCGGGTGATGGCGGCCACCAACCGCGACCTGGGGGCGATGGCGCGGCGGGGGGAGTTTCGCGAGGACCTCTATTACCGGCTGTGCGTGGTGCCGCTGCGGATGCCGGCGCTGCGCGAGCGGGCCTCCGACATTGGGGCGCTGGCGGGGTATTTCCTGGAGGAGTTCTGCACGCGGAACAATTTCAGGCAGAAGCGTTTTGAACAGGAGACGCTGCGCGTGTTGGCGCGCTACGCCTGGCCGGGCAACGCGCGCGAGTTGCGCAACGCCGTGGAGCGGATGGCGATTCTGACTCCGGCGGGGGAGATTGCGGCCGGGGCGGTTCCGGCGGAGATGCGCGAGGAGGCCGGCGGCGAGCCCAGGAGCGCCCTGCATCAGGCGCGGCAGGAAGCCGAGCGCGAGCAGATCCGGCGGGCGCTGGCGGCGACGGGGGGAAATGTGAGCGCGTCGGCGCGGATGTTGGGCTTGGAGCGGACGAATCTGCATAAGCGGATCAAGGCTTTGGGGTTGGGGCGAGACAAACAGGAGTCCCCTGCCACAAACTAGGGGAATGTCCTCTTACGACTACGATCTGCTGGTGATTGGCTCGGGTCCCGCCGGGCAGCGTGCATCGATTCAGGCGGCGAAGCTCGACAAGCGCGTGGCGGTGATCGAGAAGAAGGGCGTGGTGGGCGGCACGTCAGTGAACCTCGGCACGATCCCGTCGAAGACGCTGCGCGAGGCGGTGCTCTATCTCTCGGGCTACCGCGAGCGGGGCGTTTATGGGGCCAGCTACACGGTGAAGCAGAACATCACGATGGCCGATCTGCTGCTGCGCATCGACCACGTAACGCGGCATGAGATCGACGTGACGCGGCACCAGTTGATGCGGAATAAGGTGGAGGTGATCAGCGGCAAGGCACGGTTTCAGGACGCGCACACGCTGCGCGTGGACACCACGGACGGGCACAGCCACCTGGAACTGACGGCGGAAAAGATCGTGATCGCCATTGGCACCGAGGCGACCAAGGACCCGCACATTCCCTTCAACGGGCAGACGATTTTCACGAGCGACGACATCTTTTCCCTGAAGAACCTGCCGCGGACGATGGCCGTGGCCGGGGCGGGCGTGATCGGTTGCGAATATGCCTCGATGTTCGCCGCGCTCGGCGTGCGGGTGACGATCATCGACAAGCGGAATGAACTTTTGGGGTTCGTCGATGACGAGTTGAGCGACCACCTGGCCTACAACCTGCGCGAGAACCGCGTGACGCTGCGGTTGGGCGAGGAGGTGGGGGCGATGGAAGAGGTGGCCGACGAGCACGGCAGTAAGGTGAAGATCTATCTGAACAGCGGCAAGACGGTGATGTGCGAGAGCGTGCTCTATTCGATCGGGCGCACGGGGGCGGCCGCGCACATCACGCCGGAGGCGGCGGGACTGGCGGCGGACGACCGCGGGCGGTTCAAGGTGAACGAGTTTTACCAGACCGCGCAGCCGCACATCTACGCCGTGGGCGACATCATCGGCTTTCCGGCGCTGGCGTCGACCTCAATGGAGCAGGGGCGGCTGGCGGCTTGCCATGCTTTTGGAGTCGAGGCCAAGAGCAAGCCGGAGCTGTTCCCGTATGGCATCTACACGATTCCCGAGATCTCGATGGTGGGCAAGAGCGAGGAGGAGTTGACGAAAGAGGGCGTGCCCTACGAGATCGGCAAGGCGCAGTATAAGGAGATCGCGCGCGGGCAGATTCTCGGCGACGAGAACGGGCTGTTGAAGCTGATCTTTCACGCCGAGACGCGCGAACTGCTGGGCGTGCACATCATCGGCGAGGGGGCGACCGAACTGGTGCATATCGGACAGGCCGTTCTGAGCTTCCGAGGAACGATTGACTATTTCATCAAGACGGTGTTCAACTACCCGACCTTCGCCGAATGTTATAAAGTGGCGGCGTTTGATGGCATCAACCGGTTGGGGATCACATTGACATGAGACGCAGGGAATTCGTGGGTATCGCGGTGGGCGCGGGGGTGGGGAGTCCGGCGTTCGGCCAGCCGGCCTTCCAGCCGCTGTGGAATGGGATCAATTTGTCCGATTTTCGCATCGATACACCAGAGTTGTGGAGTGTCGAGGAGGGGATGATCGTGGGGCGTTCGCCGGGGATCAAGTACAACGAGTTCCTGCGCACGAAGAAGAGCTACGGGGATTTTCACCTGAAGGCCGAGTTCCGCATGACGGACCCGACGGGGAAGGCGAACTCAGGCATTCAGTTCCGAAGCAAGGAAACCGAGCCGCCGTCGCATGAGGTGGTGGGCTACCAGGCGGATTTGGGGCTGAACTATTGGGGATGTTTGTACGACGAGTCGCGGCGGAGGAAGGTGCTGGTGCAAGCGCCGGAGAGCGTGATCGCGAAGATCGACAAGGCGGCGTGGAACGTGTATGAGGTCGAGGCGCGCGGGCCGCGCATTGTGCTGCGGCTGAACGGCATGGTGACGGTGGATTACCTGGAGGCCGAGACAGGGATCGAGCAGAGCGGGTTTATTGCGCTGCAACTGCATTCTGGGCCGCCGCTGGAGATGCGCTGGCGGGGCCTGGTAGTGCGGGAGTTATAGCGGAGGCGGGCTAGTCGCAGCTGGTCAGGCCGAGGATGTCGCAGCGGTAGATATCGGCTCCGAGGCCGGCGGCGAGGGCGAAAAAGACGGCCAGCAAGCAGCCGGCCAACACTGCATTGAACGGGTGGAAGCGACGGGCCCCGGTGGCGTCGCGCGCGAACAAGGGCAGGGCCGCGACGAACGCTCCGAGCGGGATCAGCAGAAGAACCACGGCGAGCAGGGCATATTCACGGGAGCTGGTGTGCGGGCCGGGCCGGATGAGAGAAAAGAACGGCTCAATGCGGTTGGCGACGATGGCGTTCGCGATGACGAACGGCAAGAGAAGCAGTGAGCCGCGTACGGCGGCGGCTGTGGGACTGGCAGTTACGTGTTGAGGCGACATACGGTCTCCTGGCTGGGCGGCGGTTTGCAGCAGCATGAGTTCGCGCGGCGGAAAGAGCGCCACGCGGATGCACCCTAGCGCGAATTGCCAGCGCGCGAGGCGGCCTTCGATGTGGACCACTTCGGCGAGCATGGCTTGGCCCCATTCGGCGTGCTCCGGCGGCATGCGACGCACGAGTCGAGCGAGCAGGCGTGTGGCGGCATCGGGAGAGTTTGACATGTTGCTCATCGCGCGGCCCCCCAGGCGGGGCGCAAGCGGGCCCGCGCGGCTTTGACGGGCTGCGGAGGGGCGGCCTCGAGAGCGGCGGCCAGGCGCAGCCCAGCGGGCGTAAGCCGGTAGAGGTGGCGCGGCGGGCGGCCTTGCGGGGGCGAGTCTTCCCACGCCGTCTCGAGCAGACCGCGGGCGGCGAGGCGGATCAGGATGGGGTACATGGTGCCCGCTTTGAGGCTGGTGATCTGGCAGAGGTGGTAGCCATACTGCCAGCCGTGCGGAGCGGCCAGGGCTTGCAGGACGGTGGCGGCTTGGGGGGAAAGCGGGCGGTTCCGCTGCATGACATAACTCTATATAGATAGAGCTAAGAAGTCAAGCCGCATCAAGGGCCACTTCAGGGGGCGGGTACGCGGACGGGGTTGATTCGGTATGCACCCTGGTTGCGCCCGCCCTAGCCAACCACATATAGTCCCTGTATGAGCCGCGTTGCGAGCGCCGTGTTGGCTGTGTGTCTGAGTGCGGGCTGGGCGTGCGCGCAGGAGACGCAGGCGGTGGTGAAGCGGTATTGCGTGGGGTGCCATAGCGCGAAGCTGAAGTCGGGCGGCCTGTCGCTGGAAGGCCTGAATTCGGGCGCGGCGGCGGAGCATAGCGCGGTGTGGGAAAAGGTGGTGCGGCGGCTGCGCGGGCGGACGATGCCGCCGGCAGGGCTTCCCCGCCCCGATGAGGCTACCTATACGGCGGTGATGTCGTCGCTCACGGCGCAGTTGGATGGGGCGGCGCGGGCGAAACCGAATCCTGGCCGGCCCGATACCTTCCGTCGGTTGAATCGCAGCGAGTATCAGAACGCGGTGCGCGATCTGCTGGCGCTCGATGTGGATGTGACGTCGCTGCTGCCGGCCGATGAGGCGAGCCACGGGTTTGACAACGTGACCGTGGGCGAGTTGTCGCCGACACTGTTGGAACGCTATCTCACGGCGGCGCAAAAGATCAGCCGGCTGGCGGTGGGGATCACGGGCAGGCAGCCCGGCGGCGAGACGGTGACGCTGCCTCCGGACCTGACGCAGGAAACGCACTTCGAGGAGATGCCGCTCGGCACGCGCGGCGGTCTGCGGGTGAAGTACACGTTTCCGGTGGATGCTGTCTATGAGTTCCAACTGCGACTGGCGCGCGACCGCAATGAGCATGTCGAAGGGCTGGTGGGCGAGCACGATGTGGAGCTGATGCTCGACGGTGAGCGCGTGAAGATGTTTCGCGTGAGTCCGCCGCGCGGGGGCATGGACCATAGCGTGGTGGATCGCGACCTGAACGTGCGGCTTGCGGTGAAGGCGGGTCCGCATGTGGTGTCGGCGGCGTTTCCGATGAAGAGTGCGGCGCTGCTGGAGACGGAACGGCAACCGTATCAAGCGCACTTCAACATGGACCGCCATCCGCGCATTCAACCGGCGGTGTATTCGGTGTCAATCAATGGACCATATGAAGTGATGGGGCCGGGCGACACGCCGAGCCGGCGGAGGTTGATGGTGTGCGCGCCGAAGGGCGAGGCCGACGAAGAGGCGTGCGCGAAGAAGATCCTCACGGGGGTGATGCGGCGGGCCTACCGGCGCGGGGTGAGCGAAGCGGATGTGCGGGCGCCGATGCGGTTCTTCCGTGAGGGCCGGGGCGGGGGGAGCTTCGATCACGGGATCGAGCTGGCGCTGCGGGCGGTGCTGGTGAGCCCGGAGTTCTTGTTCCGCGTGGAGCAGGATCCGGCCAACGTGGCGCGCGGCGAGGCTTACAAGTTGAGCGATGCAGCACTGGCCTCGCGGCTTTCGTTCTTTTTGTGGAGCAGCATTCCGGATGATGAGTTGCTCGCTGTGGCGATTGCGGGACGGCTGCGGCAGCCGGATGTGCTCGAGGCGCAGGTGAAGCGGATGCTGCGCGACGGGCGGGCGCGGGCAATGGTGACGAACTTCGCCGGGCAGTGGCTCTATTTGCGGAATTTAGCGTCGATTACTCCGGATATGCGGCTGTTCCCGGATTTCGACGACAACCTGCGGCAGGCCTTCCGCAAGGAATCCGAGCTGTTCTTTGAACACGTGATGCGCGAGGACCGCGGCATGATGGAACTGCTGAGCGCGAACTACACCTATATGAACGAGCGGCTGGCCAAGCACTACGGGATTCCCAACGTGTATGGCAGCCGGTTCCGCCGTGTGGAGTTCGAGCCCGGCGCGGCGCGCGGCGGACTGCTGGGGCAGGGCAGCGTGCTCACGGTGACCTCTTACTCGACTCGCACCTCGCCGGTGATTCGCGGCAAGTGGATTCTCGAGAACATTCTCGGTGTACCGCCGCCTCCGCCCCCTGCGGCTGTGCCGGCGCTTTCCGAGAGACGCACGGGTGGGAAGTTCCTCACCATGCGGGCGCGGCTGGCCTCGCACCGCGACAATCCGGCCTGTTCGGGGTGCCATCAATTGATGGACCCGCCCGGTTTCGCGCTGGAGAATTTCGACGCCGTGGGGCGCTGGCGGACGGCCGAGGAAGGCATTGCGGTGGATGTCGATGGCGGGTTGCCGGACGGCAGCAAGTTTCAGGGCGTGGCGGGATTGCGAGAGGCGATTCTGCGGCGGCCCGAGGTATTTGCTACAACCGTTACAGAAAAGCTGTTGACGTATGCGTTGGGACGGGGCGTGGAACACTTTGACGCGCCCGCCATACGGAAGATCACAGCACAGGCCCAGAAACAAGATTGGCGTTTTTCGTCGTTCGTGCTGGGGATTGTGGAGAGTGTCCCGTTTCAGATGAGGAGGGCACAATGATCGTCACGAAAAAAGCGCTGGGCAGGCGGACGCTGCTGCGCGGCATGGGCGCGGCGGTGTCGCTGCCGTTGCTCGATGCGATGATGCCGGCGATGACGGCGCTGGCGGCGAGCCCGGTGAAGCCGGTGAAGCGGCTGGGCTTCGTCTACATGCCGATGGGCGCGCATATGCCGGAGTGGACACCTCAGCAGACGGGGCCGCTGACGGAATTGTCGCCGTCGCTGCGGGCGCTGGCGCCGGTGATCGATCAATTGACGGTGGTCACGAACCTGGAGTTGCGCAACGCCTATCCGGGGACGCATGCCACGTCGAACGCCGCCTTCCTGAGCGCGGCCACGGCGAAGTGGACCGAGAGCACGGATTACTATCTCGGCACGACGGTGGATCAGATCGCGGCCAAGCAGATGGGGCAGGAGACGCGGCTGCCGTCGATTGAACTGGCGATGGACCTGCTGACGACGGTGGGCCAGTGCGACAACGGCTACGCCTGCGTGTATCAGAACAACTTGTCGTGGTCGTCGCCGACGACGCCGCTGCCGGCCGAGGCGCATCCTCGGGTGGCGTTTGAACGGTTGTTCGGCGAGGGCGGGAGTTCGGCCGACCGGCGCGCGGAGTTGCGCAAGAACGCGAGCCTGCTCGATTGGGTGCGCGAGGACATTGCGCGGCTGCAGAGCAAGGTGGGGCCAAGCGACCGAACGAAGGTGAACGATTATCTGGACACCGTGCGCGAAGTGGAGCGGCGTATTCAGAAAGCCGAAGCAGCGGCGGCGGATTCGAAGCTGCCGGACCTTGACCGTCCGGTGGGCGTGCCGGCGTCGTATGCCGACCATGCGCGGTTGATGTTCGATCTGCAGGTGCTGGCGATGCAGGGCGATGCGACGCGGGTGATCACGTTCCAACTGGCGCGCGAGGCGAGCACGCGCGTGTATCCGGAAACGGGCGTCACCGAGCCGCATCATCCGTTGACGCACAACGGAGGCGAGCCGGAGAAGCTGGCCAAGGTGGCGAAGATCAATGCGTTTCACGTGTCGCTCTTCGCGTATTTCCTGGAGAAGCTGAAGGCGACGCCGGATGGAGATGGGTCGCTGCTCGATCACTCGCTGTATCTCTACGGCAGCGGCATGAGCAACGCCGACAAGCATGACCATGTGAACCTGCCGGTGTTGGTGGCGGGCGGCGGAGCCAAGGGCGGGCGGCACATCCGCTATGAAAAGCCCACGCCGATGGCGAATCTGCACCTGACGCTGCTGGACCGGGCGGGCGTGAAGCTCGACAAGTTTGCCGACAGCACGGGGAAGATTCCCGAGTTGGCTAAGCCGCTGGCGCTGTAGGAACACATGCGGACCTTATTGCTGGGAGCGGTGGCCTGTGCGTTGTTTGCGGGCGTGGAATCGAAGTTGGCCGATGCGGCCAAGGCGGGCGACCGCACGGCGGTGGTGGCGATGATCGGGCAGAAGGCCGATGCGAACGCGCCGCAGGTGGATGGTTCGACGGCTCTGCATTGGGCGGCTTACAACGACGATGCGGAGATGGCGGCGGCGCTGGTGAAGGCCGGGGCGAAGGTGGATGCGTTGAACCGCTATGGCATGACGCCGCTCTCTATGGCCTGCCAGAACGGGAACGCGGCGCTGGTGCGTTTGCTCATCCAAGCCGGGGCGAATGTGAACCTGGCGCTGCCGGGCGGCGAGACGCCACTGATGACGGCTTCGCGGACCGGGCGCCTGGAGGCGGTGCGGGCGTTGCTCGCCGCCGGGGCGGACATGGCGGCGCGGGAGAGCCAATTCGGACAAAACGCACTGATTTGGGCGGCGGCCGAAGGGAACGCCGAAGTGATCGAGGCACTGACGGCGGCGGGAGCGGATGTGAATGCGCGGCTCGATTCCGGGTTCACGGCGATTCTCTTTGCCGCGCGCGAGGGCCATCTGGCGGCGGTGAAGTCGCTGCTAAAGGCGGGCGCGAATGTGAACGATGCGATTCCGCTGAGCGGGCGTAAGGGTCGGCTGCCGAGGAAGGATGTCCCTAAGTTAGGGACGACGGCGCTTATGTTTGCTACCGGCAGCGCGCATTTCGAGGTGGCCGCGTTTCTGCTCGACGCGGGCGCCGATCCGAACGCGGCCGGGACGGGCTATACGGCACTGCACATGGTGACGAACGTGAGGAAGCCGGGGGGCGGGGATAACGATCCGCCGCCGCAGGGCTCGGGCGCGATGACGAGTTTCCAGTTTGTGCGCAAGCTGGCCGCCAAGGGCGCGAACCTGAACGCGCGGATGACGAAGAAGGTCGGTTTCGGACTGACGAGTCTGAATACGCTGGGGGCGACCCCGTTCTTCCTGGCATCGAAGACGGCGGATGCGGAGTTGATGAAGCTGCTGGCGGAGTTGGGGGCCGATCCGCTCATTCCAAACTCTGATGGCGCGACGCCGTTGATGGCGGCGGCGGGGTTGGGCACTCGTTCACCGGGCGAGGATGCGGGCACGGAGAGCGAAGTGGTGGAGGCGCTGGATGTGGCGTTGAAGCTGGGCAACGACATCAACGCGGTGGACAAGAACGGCGAGACGGCGATGCATGGGGCGGCGTACAAGAACGCTCCGGCGGCGGTGGAGTTCCTGGCCGCGCGTGGAATGAAGCCCGAGGTGTGGCACAAGCAGAACCGCTTTGGCTGGACGCCGCTGCGCATCGCCGAAGGTTACCGGTTCGGCAACTACAAACCGTCAGCGGTGACGGTGGCGGCGTTTCACAAGGTGATGCGCGCGGCGGGCGTGCCGATTCCAGAGCAAACCGAGGGAGGCGGCAACATCTCGCCCTACGGGACGCCGATGCCGCCGACGGCCAAGCCCGCCGTACCCGCGCCGGTGAAACCCGTCCAGTGATAAGCTCGCGTCCATGACGCGATTCCCTGCCCTGCTCGTGCTGTGCGCCGCCGCGGCGCTGCCTGCCCTGGCTGAGAAGAAGATCACCGAACTCACGAAGGCCACGACGCCGCACGACGACTCCAAGCCCAACAGCGCGGCGGTGCCGGAGGCCTATGCGATCTCCGGCCAGTTTGAGCGCATCGTGGTGTTGCGGTTCAAGTATGAGGCCGACCTGCTGGCGGGGATGGAGAAACTGGTGCAGCAGCAGGGCATCCGAAACGCCGTGATCCTTTCAGGCGTGGGGTCGGTGCGGAACTATCACGTTCACTCGGTGAGCAACCGGACCTTTCCCTCGAAGAATCGCTTTGTGGAGGACAAGGAGACGCCGGCCGACATCATCAGCGTGAACGGCTATGTGATCGACGGGCGCATCCACGCGCACATGACGCTGACCAACGGCGAGCAGGCCTTTGGCGGACACATTGAGAAGGGCAACAGCGTGTTCACGTTCGCGATTGTGACGCTGGGCGTGTTTGGCGGCAACGTGAGCCTGGACAAGGTGGACGACAAGACGTACCGCTGAGCCGCGTAGCGCGCTTCAGCCGCGCGCCAGTTGCTTCAGCCGGTCGAGCACCTTGTTGGGTACAGTGACGTTGTTGTCGCGGCCGGTGCCGAGTTTGACGTCGGGCTTGTTGTCGCCGTGGAAGTCCGTGCCGCCGGTGACGGCGAGGCCATAGCGGCGGGCGAGCAACTGGTAGCGTTCGAGTTCGCGCGGACCGTGGTCAGAGTGGTAGGCTTCGACGGCTTGCAGACCCATTTTGCTCATCTGGCGGATGAGGTCCTCTTCCTGCTGCGGCGTGCGGCGGCCGAGACGGATGGGATGGGCGATGGAGGGAACGCCGCCGCCGTCGGCGATGCGGCGAATGCCTTCGGCGAGCGTCGGCTCTTCGCGGTCGACGTAGGCCTCGGCAGACTCGTCGAGGTATTTGTCAAAGGCCTCCTGAAGGCTGGAGACGTAGCCCTTCTCCATGAGCACGCGGGCGAAGTGGGGGCGCCCGGTCATCGAACCGCCGACGGCGGTGGCGTCTTCGAGGGTGACTTCGAGGTTGAGTTCGCGAAGCCGGGCGGCGAGGCGCAGGTTGCGGTCGCGGCGGGAGGCCTGCAGGTGTGCGATCCACTCGTGCAGTTCGTCTGACGGCGGCTTGATGGGGAAGTAGCCGAGCAGGTGAACGCTCTTGCCGTGCGGCCGGCCGGGGACGGGCATCTTCGTGGAGAGCTCGATGCCGCAGATGAGTTCCAGGCCGAGCGAGGCGGCGACGGGGCGCGCTTCCTCGTAGCCTGAGAAGGTGTCGTGGTCGGTGATGGCGAGCGCTTCGAGGCCGGCCTCTTTCGCGGCGCGGACGAGTTGTTCGGGTGAGTAGGTGCCGTCGGAGGCTGTTGTGTGGGTATGCAGGTCGATCAAACGGGTCTCCGGTGGGAATCCTTCAGTGTAGCGGATAGCCGCCCGCTACTTCGGTGAGGCCAGCACCTCGTCGAGCAGGATGTCGAGCTCGCGTTTCATTTTGCCTTCCGGCGTGACGTGGAGCCCGCACTCCTTGCCGCCCTCGGCTTCCCACCACCAGCGGCCGGCGCGTTCGTGTTCACCGGGGGCGACGGGCCGCGTGCAGGGGGCGCAACCGATGGAGGGATAGCCGCGCGATTCGAGCGGATGGCGCGGGACGCCGTTGGCGGTGAGGTAGTCCTCCACCTGCTGCGAGGTCCACTCGGCGATGGGGGCGAGCTTCCATTTGCCGTCGATGAGCTGAGCCTTGGGCGTCTCGGCGCGTTCGCCGGATTGGCCCCGGCGCAGGCCCACGGCGTAGGCGTCCAACGGGGCGAGCTTGCGCTCCATGGGGCGGACCTTGCGGATCTGGCAGCAGAGCTTGCGCTGGGCGACGGACTGGCGGAAGAGGTCGGGGCCGAAGCGCGTGGTCATCGATTCCAGCTCGGCGGTGTCGGGGTAGACCAGCTCGATGCGCGCGCCGTATTTGGCGCGGACGGCTTCCATGATCTCGTAGGTTTCCTGGGGCAGGCGGCCGGTATCGAGGGTGAAGATGCGGGTGGCGGGGTCGATGCGGAGGGCCATGTCGATGAGGACGAGGCCGTCGCGCTGGAACGAGGTGGAGATGGCGAAGCCCTGGCCGAAGTGGCCAAGGAAGAGGCGCAGGAGTTGCTCGGCGGGCAGTCCGTCGAGGTGGGTGGGGTCGAGGGTGATGGGAAAGGTCCCCATGTCCATCAGTTTAGTGGAAATGAGGTGGTGGGGGTGGCCCTTGGGGCTGTCTGGTTAAGCCGGCAGTTCCAAACTCCGCCACAGATACCAACTGGCCACCGTGCACCAGGGCCGCCAGGGCTGGGCGATCTGCTGCATTTCAGCGGGCTTGGGCAGGGCCTCGAGACCATACAGCTTTTGCATGGCGGCGCGGATGCCGTAATCGCCCACGGGGAGGATGTCGGGGCGCTG
>JAFLBB010000282.1 GCA_017304135.1 Acidobacteriota bacterium
CACCCACACAAAGATCGCCGAGCGCACCGTGCGTCATTGCGTGCGCGACTGGCGGCAGTTGATCGGCTTCACGCCGGAGACATTCCGGGAGTTGAAGAACGTGACGGTGCGGACGCGGGCCGAGGCGGTGACGGTGGCGCATGCGCGGCGCGAGGTGACGCTGGCCACGGGCGAGCGGGTGCCTTACGACAAGCTGGTGGTGGCCACGGGGGCGCGGGCGCGGTGTCCGGAAGGGTGTATGGCGCTGCACTCGCTGGAGGACGGCGTGCGGTTGTGGGAGCTGTTGCGCCAGCGGAAGCCGGGGCGGGCGGTGGTGATGGGGGCGGGCTATATCGGGTTGGAGCTGGCCGGAGCGCTGCGGGGCCGCGGCTGGGGCGTGACGCTGGTGGACCGCAGCGCCGACCTGCTGCACCGCGAAGACGCCGAACTGACGGCGCTGCTGCGGCGGCTGTTGGAGCGGCATGGCATTGAGCTGAGGCTGGGGCATGAGGGCGAGGCGCCGGACGGCGAGCTGCGTCTGCATGCGACGGGGATGCAACCGAACACGGGGCTGGCCGAGAGCGCGGGGATCGAACTGGGGCGGACGGGGGCGATTCGCGTGAGCGAGCACATGGAGACGAACCTGCATGGGGTGTATGCGGCGGGCGATTGCGCCGAGACGCGGCACAGAGTGACAGGGGCGGCGGTGTGGATTCCGCTGGGGACGACGGCGAACAAGATGGGTCGTGTGGCGGGGGCGAACGCGGCGGGGCGGCGGGAACGGTTCGGCGGCGTGGTGGGGACGTCGATTGTGCGCGTGTGCGGCGTGGGGGTGGCGCTGACGGGACTGTCGGTGGCGCAGGCGCAGGGGGCGGGGATGCGGCCGGCGGCGGTGCGGATAGCGAGCCGCGACAAAACGACTTATTTTCGCGGGCGTCCGGTGACGGTGGAGCTGGTGGCCGACCGAGGGACAGGGCGGCTGGTGGGGGCCAGCGTGATCGGCGAGTATGGGGTGGAAGGGCGCATCAACGTGCTGGCCACGGCGCTGCAGGCGCGGATGACGGTGGCCGATTTGCTGGAACTGGACCTGGCTTATGCGCCGCCGTATGCGCCGGTGATGGACGCGGTGTTGATCGCCGCGCAGCAACTGGCAAAGGAGCTATGACGATGCCGCTGGCGGTGGGTGCGGCGGCGCCCGATTTCGAGTTGCCGGAGTTGGATGGCGGCGTGGTGCGGCTGCGGGAGTGGCTGGCCGGGGGTCCGGTGGTGGTGGTGTTCTTCAAGACGACGTGCCCGACGTGTATGTTGGCGTTTCCGTTTTTAGAGCGGCTTCACCAGCGGGCGCGCGGGCTGCGTGTGCTGGCGGTGTCGCAGGATGGGGTGGAGGCCACGCGGCGGTTTCATGACGATTTCGAGATCACGCTGCCGACGGTGATGGACGCGGCGGCGACAGGGTATGCGGTGAGCGACGCGTATGGCATTACGCATGTGCCGTCGCTGTTTCTGGTGAGCGGTGGGATGGGCGAGGGCGCTGTGGTTGGAGGCAAGGTGGAGTGGTTTTCGACGGGCTTCTCCAAGCCGGAGTTGGAGGAGTTGGGCGAGCGGGTGGGGGTGGCGGTGTTTGGGGTGCAGGACCGGGTGCCGGTGTGGAAGCCTGGTTGAGGGTCGAGAAACTGAGCTCCGGTCGGGAGCGAGCGCGATGCGGGCGAGCGGACTTCCGGTTTGCGGGGTGGGCACGGTAAACTGGAAAGATACGCATGGCATCGAAACTTGGTACCGTCATCAGTTCCGCCACGGAAATCGCGAAGGGGCTTGGGATTACGCTGCGCGAAATGATGCAGCCGGCCCTGACCGAGGATTATCCCGATGTGGCGCCCAGTTTTCAGGAACGCTATCGCGGCAAGCATGTGCTGCGGCGGGATGAGAACGGGTTGGAGAAGTGCGTAGGCTGCTTTCTGTGCGCGGCGGCGTGCCCGGTGGAGTGCATTTACATCGAGGCGGCCGAGAACACGGAGCTGGTGCGCATCAGCGGCGGGGAGCGGTACGCGAAGGTCTATAACATCGACTACAGCCGGTGCATCTTCTGCGGCTATTGCGTGGAGGCGTGCCCGACGGACGCGATCACGCACGGGCATGGCTTTGAGCTGGCCAGCTATGATGTGTCGACGCTGATCCAGCGTAAGGAAATGATGCTGGAAGCGGCCAAGCCGGGGGCCAAGGCGCCGGTGATTGCGCCAGTGGCGGCGGGCGGGCACCACTAGGGCGACGGCACCGACTCGCTTTCGCTCGCGGCTCTGTTACGTGCGTTGGTGCGGCGCGGGAAAAGGCGTGAGTGCGATGCGGGGCGGTTATTGCGCGGTGAGCAGGGCGTAGGCGCGGCGGGCGACGATCAATTCTTCATTGGTGGCGAGAGCGGCCACGGCGACTTCGGAGTCGTGTGAGGAGACGAGGCGGTCGCCTTTTCCGTTGAAGTTGCGTTCGCGGTCGAGGCGGACGCCGAGGAATTTCAAGCCGCTGGTGCAGCGTTCGCGGAGGCGGGCGGAGTTTTCGCCGATGCCGCCGGTGAAGGCGATGACATCGACACCTCCCATGACGGCGGCGTAAGCGCCGATGGTCTTTTTCACCTGATAGGTGAAGACGGCGAGGGCGAGTTCGGCGGTGGCGCTTCCCTTCCCTGCCGCTTCTTCGAGATCGCGCACATCGCCGCCGGGGATGCCGGAGAGGCCGGCGAGTCCGCCATTGGAAGCGAGTTCGGCGGTGACTTCGGCGATGCTCAGGCCGCGGCTCTGCATGGCATCGAGGACGGCGTAGACGTCGAGGTCGCCGTGACGTGTGGCGTTTTCCAGGCCCGATTGCGGCGAGAAACCCATGGTGGTGTCGATGGAGCGGCCGTTGTGGATGGCGCACATGGACGAGCTGCCGCCGAGGTGGCAACTGACGATGCGGAGGAGGTCGCGGTCGCGGCCGATGAGGCGGGGGATGTGCTCGCTGACATATTGATGCGAGGCGCCGTGGAAGCCGTAGCGGCGGATGCCGAGCTCGTCGTGCCAGGAGGCGGGGACACCGTAGCGGGCGGCGTGCTCGGGCATGGTGCGGTGGAACTCGGTTTCAAACGCCGCGACGAGGGGGACCTCGGGCATCACCTGCTGGAAGGCGCGGATGCCGGTGAGGTAGATGGCGTTGTGAGCGGGGGCGGCGGGGAGGAATTCCTCGAGAGCGGCGAGGACGGCGTCGTCGATGCGGAAGGTGCCGCGGTAGCGCGGGCCGGCGTGGACGGCTTTGAAGGCGACGGCGTCGACGCGGTGATTGCCGAGGCCGATGGAGGCAATGGCGGCAGGATAGTCCGTGACGCGCTCGAGTTTACCGCGGAGGACCTCGTGTTCCCCCGGCATGGAGAGCAGTTGGAACTTGAGCGAGGTGGAGCCGAGGTTGGGGACGAGGATGTTCATGGGGGCTATTTGATTCTGTACTGCGTGCGGATGGCCTTGATGTTGACGTTGGCCTGGGCCTGGAAGGGGCTCTTAATGGCGGCGCACTGCTGGTTGAACTTGAGGGCTTCGAGGATGAGCTTGGAGCCGTCCTTGGCGCCGGCGCCCATTTTGTAGTTGGCCAGGCCGAGGTGGAAGAGGGCTTCGGCCTTCATTTGTTCGTTGTCGAGCAGGGGGAGGGCTTCGCGGAGGGTCTTGTCGGCTTGTGAGAATTTGCCGGCATTGGAGTAGCCGACGCCGAGGACGTGGAGGCCGATGGCGGTGACGGTGGTTTTCTTTTTTTCCCAGGCGGCGGGGTCGACGCCGGCGGGGGCGGGCTTGGTCTTCATCATCTCGACCATGGCCTGGGCGGTTTGCTCGACCTTGGCGGCGTCCTTGGCGCGGGCATGGTGGTCAAGCAGGACGAGCAGGACGTCTTCACTGGCTTTGCCTTCGGCCTGCATCTTTTCGCCGAGGGCGGCGGCCTTGTCGTTCTGGTTGGCCTGGCGGTAGGCGAGGAAGAGCGGGTCGTTCAACTGGGGGGCGTATTCGCTTTTGGGGTTGGCGGCCAGGAGAGCTTCGGCGGCCTGGATTTTAGCGGCCGGATCGGTGGCCTTGAGGGCGTGCGCGTAGAGGGCGTAGTCGCAGTATTTCTGCACCTGCTGGGCGAAGTCGATCTCGTGCTTCCAGGTTTCGAGTTCGTCCTCGTCGGTGGGTTTGGGGAGCTTTTCGGCGGCCTGGGCGGAGGCGCGGGTTTTGGCGGCCCAGTCGACGATGAGGGCGGTGTCGTTCTTGGCTTCGGCGGCTTTGAGGGCCTGGTGGGCCATGACGGAGTCGGTGGGGTCGTCGGCGAGGATCTTGGGGACGACGGCGAGCACTTTATCGTGTTGGCCGCCCTTGGCATAGAGAGCTTCGGCCTGGCCGAGCACCCAGAGTGCGCCGGAGTGCGAAGGGAACTTTTGCAGGAAGTCTTCGAGCAGGGCGAGCTTTTTGACGGGGTCTTCTTCCTGGCCGGCGGCCTGCAGGGCCTGTCCTTCGGGCGTTTCTGTGTTGATGTCGACCTTGGCGCGCTTTTGGGGAAAAGCCAAAGTGGCGCAGAGGGCCATGGCGGCAGCGGCGATGTGAATCCTCATCCTCGTTACTCTCCTGGGGGAACTGCCGTGAATTATACAGTGGTGGGGCGGGGGCGGCCAGCGGTGGGGCAGCGGCGGGGCGTCGTGGGGCGGG
>JAFLBB010000283.1 GCA_017304135.1 Acidobacteriota bacterium
CACCGAGAGCTTCGAGGAGATGGTGCCCGCCGATGTGCTGGGCAAGTTGCCCAACCTCCAGTACTTCGCCTCGGTGTCGGGCGGCCGGATCATCAAGGGACGGTTTCCGATCCTCGATCCCGATGCGGATGTGCGCCACGCCCCGGGAAAGGCAACCGCATGATCCGCGCCGTGGCCGTGTTGTCGTTGCTCGTCCTACTGGTCCTGGTGCTATACGTGCCGTCGGCCCATCCCCCGGAGCGCTTCCTCGCGCAGTTACGCGCCGAGCATGAGGCGGCCACCGCCTACTGGGGCGCCGAGCCCGCCACCCGCATGCTGGATCGGGCGATAAGCATGCAAGATTCGACAGCCCAGGTGACGCCGATTCCTGCAACCAAGGATGCGCCTTCGCCAGCCGGCGTGAACGGCGCCGTGTCCCGGGAGATGTCCTCGGTCAACCAGCGCCTCTTCAACAACGCCTACTTCCGCGCCGTCGACGCGCTGCTCCTGCTCGCCAGCTATCGACTCTCCACCCTGCTTGAATGGCTGCCCTGGCTGGCTGTATTCGTCTTGGCTGCCCTCGTCGACGGCGGACTGGCACGGCTCATCAAGGCCAAGGAATTCCTTCAGCACGATCCGGAAATGTTCGCGCTGTACGCCAGCCTGGGGATCGTGATCCTCTGCGCGACGGTCATCGGCTTCGTGCTGCCGGCGATGCTGCATCCGCTGCTGCTGCCGTGCGTCCCATTAGTGGTCGGCGTGCTGGCCGGGCGGGCGCTGGGGTGTTTTCATCGGCGCGCGTAGCCACGAACGTCCTCCGACACGCTCCTGAGAACTTCACAGACGCGCATTCCTGCGTATTGCCTCGATATCGTCCAAACATTCTTTGGCCAGTTCCGGATGGTCCATCCAAGCATCGCTGGGATGGTGAGCACGCACGCGGTAAAGCCATGGAAACGCAATCACGACCACACAAGCCAAAGTCCCCAGGGTGGCGATACTCTCCATCCGTCCACCGTACCCACCCAACCATGCTGATATTTCGCCCGCGATCGAATACTCGCTCGTCCACCAATCCGTCAGCATTAGTCCCGCCACCGAGAACGACAGACTGGCAAGCGCTGCCATCTCATTCCACTCCTCCCGTACCTTGGCTTCCGCCTTTTCAACCTGCGCTATCCAGAACGTATCCTTATCCTTCAGCGCGCGCAACTTGGCGTCGTTCACCCTTACCCGCCCCCAGAAATATCGCCGCTCAGCCGTCTCGTGTTCAGGTTCGACAACACTACTCAGCGCGCGACCAAGCCGGGTATTGCCCAACAACATGAGCACGTACTCAAGGACGGCGCGCACCAGCGGCGAAAGCGCCGCCATCCAAAAGACATAGGCCACGACAGCGATGCCAAGCTTGGCCATACCGCCGGCATCGAGCGTCGACCAGTCCATGTTTAGGACGTTTCGTTTGGCGATCCACGCCAGGGCAACATCGAGAGCAACGGCCACCGACAGCAAGGCCAAAGCGAATCGAAATTCGGTCACCTTGTCGAGCAGCCGCAATCCTTGTTCTGCTGCCCCTTTTACCGCACCCCCTGCATCCATCCTCTATCCCCTTCATGTTGATCGGCCGTGCCCATGCACACACTATCGACAATATCGTAGCGTCCACGCGCTCGGATCATCCTGGGCCTTGATGACGAAATCCCCCCGATAAGATCCTCATTCTCGTGAGACGTGACAGCGTCGACTGCCTATCCTCCAGTCATGTGCTCGTACGAGCAATACCCCCGCCACTGAATCGAGGTAAGCAGCATGTTCACCGCCACACCGACGACTCGCCAGCACAATCTCACATCGTCCTCGGAGGAGAGCGAAGCTCACGATGTCATCGAAACGCGCCTGTGGCTCGAGGAACACGACTGGCTCTACCGCCTGCTGCGCAGCGAAGACAATGTCTCGCCGACCTTTCGCTTTCCCGATCTCATCAGCGCCAGCGTCTCGCTGGTCTTCACGCATCAGGACGCCCCCTGTCGCATCTTCCGGTTTCTTGGGACCGAACTTGTTCTCCGCTCGCCCGAGACGCCGCGCCGCCGCGAATCGATGTGGCGGCACCAGTACCAGTTGCTGCTGGACCTTCAACGTTCGCCCGCCAACCGGCACCCCAACCCCAAGTTCCAACTCGACCAATTGACCACGGCCTGCGTCGCCCTGTGCCGGGCAGAGGATGGCTCGGGCGCAGGCATCCTGCGGCAGGCCCGCCGCAACATGGCCGAACGTTCCCATCCCGGGCGGGATGCGCCGCCCCGCTGAGGCTTGCGACACCTCAACCGGTACCCCTGACTGGCATCCACCCGTTCCTGACCTGCTCACTCACCGTCTGCTTGCCCGGCTAGACGCCGGACCTACCCGAACCCGACCCTGACCGTCCGCCCACCGTCGACGGCCCAGACCTTCGCTGCCCGCTCCCCCCGGCGGGTCGTTCCGGTTTCGTTGGAGAGGTGACTCATGCGTCTGCCGCTGCACTTTGCTGCCCTGGCTGCCTTGGCCGTCCTGGCGACCGCGTCCGCCCAGGCACGGGCCTGTTGGCAGGAAGTTGCCCAGCGCTACGGCATCTCGGCCGACCTACTCTATGCGGTTGCCCGGGTCGAGTCGAACCTGAACCCCCAGGCCGTCAACCGCTCGCACCTCCAGCGCACCGGGTCCTACGATATCGGCCTCATGCAGATCAACAGCGGCCACCTGCGGACCCTATCCCGTCACGGTATCAAGGAAGCCGATCTCTTTGATCCCTGCACAAACATTCGGGTCGGCGCCTGGCTGCTGGCCGACAGCTTTTCTCGGCGGGGGGCGACGTGGGATGCGGTCGGCGCCTACAACGCGGCCTGCTCCCAACTCAAGGATAAGGACTGCATCGAGGCCCGCGCCCAATACGCCTGGCGGGTGTACCGCCAGTTACCCGCACAACGCAGCGCGCAGTGGGGCAAACACTTGGTTTCGACGGCGACGACGATTCCCGCCCTGATGTCGGTGAGGGTTTCGCCATGACGGCCCACTTCCTGCGCCGCGTCGCTACGCTCAGCCTCGTCGCCAGTTGTACCGCCCTCGCATCGTCGTGCAGCCTGTTCCGCACGTCGGTGCCGGCCGAGACCAAATTGGGGATGCACGCGGCGACGCCTGCGCAGTTGGCCCCGCATTTTGCCCAACTCGACTTCGGCCGCCGGGCCAGGTTCGCGGAGTGCGTGCCCCCGGCATGCCCCACCCGCACACCCAAGACGCTCGCGCCGGAAACGCCCAGCCAGCCGATCCACCGTGCAGACTCAGTCACATCGGCCGAATCCGTCACCCCCACACCCTTGGCGCAAGACCCTGCGACGGAGGCGGAAAGCTTGCGCACGGTCACCGTGCAGTTCGGCCTGGGCAGCGCCAAGCTGAGCCCCGCCGCGCGTTCCCAACTGAACGGAGCCATGGGTAACCATCTCCACGTGCGCCGCATCAAGATCATCGGCCGCACCGACAGTACCGGGCCGTTGGCCTTCAATGAATCGCTGGCCCTCGCCCGCACCCTCGCGGTTCGCGACCACTTCCGCAAGACCCATCCGACGCTGGCCGCCACGCTGACGCTGCAGGCTCGAGGGGCGTGCTGCTTCATCGCCTCGAACGACACTGTGGCCGGCCGCACGCAGAACCGGCGGGCCGAGGTGGTCTTTCGGATGACCGAGGAGGACCTGCCATGACACCGCACCGGTCGTCCGCTCACATCCCAGTCCTTCACCCGTCGAGCGCTCGCGCTCCCACCCGCAGGCGCATCCGTACGCCCACCCGCCTTCCCACCCCTATCCGACTTTCAACGCTCAACTCATGCCCGGAGGTTTTCATGAACACTGCTGTGCTTGTTTCTTCCCCCCGCGTCGCCACCCGCAAGCCGATGAACGTCGCGATGCTGCTGGCGATGATCGTCGTCGGCCTCGGCACCGCCTTTCCCGGCTACGCCCTGGACCTGGTCGCCTTCACCGGCATCACCGGACCGCTCACCTCGGCCCTGACCCAGATCGCCGCGCTCGGACCGGGAATCAAGGCTCTGGTCGGATTCGTCGGTTTCGTAGTCGCGCTCATCTCGCTCTCCGCGCTACGCAACTTCGGCCCGGTCCTGTTCTACGTGGGCCTCGCCATCTTCGCCGCCGTGGGTCTCGTGATCGCCGGCGCGATCATGGGCGCCGTCATCTGACGCCAGCATCGACACCCAGGAGACCGACATGCAAGCGGACACCTATATCCCGCGGCGTCTCGATGACCAATGGAAGATCGGCTTCTGGGATGTCGATGTCGCCGCGCCGATCCTGTTCATGTTCTTCGTCGGCTACCTGTCCGGCAGCAAGCTGTCCTTCGCCGTCTGCATGGCGATGGGCATCTTCGTCTCGCGCTGGATTTCGCGCCTCAAGGCGGACAAGCACCCGGCCTTCGCCATCCACTGGCTGTACTGGCATCTACCCGCCAGTCCGATGACCGCCATGCGCGCCACGCCGCCGTCGCACATCCGCCGCATGGTCGGCTGAGCCGGGAGAAAGCCCATGGACTTCGAACGACTCAACGGCGACATCAAGGAGATGCGGCGCCGCAATCGCGGGCTGGGCCTGGCGGTCGGCGCGCTCGCTGCCGGCCAGATTCTCGCCCTGGTGGTGATCCTCAACCTGCT
>JAFLBB010000284.1 GCA_017304135.1 Acidobacteriota bacterium
AGTTGGAGGCGGGGAAGGAGTTCGACTTGATCCTGGAGGAAGAAGCCGAGACGGCGGGAGTCGACGTTCTGGTTGGTGTAGGCGGGCAGGGCGTAGGGGGCGGGGCCGAAGACGGTGTAGAGGGGGGTGCGCATGTCGAGGTCGGGGACGGGGCCGCCGCGGGAGCGTTCGCGGGCGGTGGCGTAGCGGCCGGTCCAATCCTGGCGGACGGTTTCGAAGCCGTAGACGAGGTTGTGGGTGAAGAAGCCCCGGGGGGCAAGGCGCTGGTAGGTGTTGAGGGTGAGGGAGAAGTCGTCGTTGGCGCGGTACTGGTCGCGGAATTCGCGGCGCATGGTGCGGCCGTCGGGGTTGATGCCTCGGGGTTCGTGGTAGCGTTCGGGGCGGTCGAAGTTGAGGAAGCGGAAGGTGGCGTCGAGGCGGAGGGTGGGGGTGAAGGCGTGGTCGAGGCGGGTTTGGAAGATGCGGGACTGGAGAGCGGAGAAGTCGCCGGGTTCGGAGGAGTTCCATTCACGGGCGGCGAGCCAGGCGCCGCCTGAGTTGACGGGGATGCCGCGGAGGCGGTAGGCGGGGAGGAGCTGGTCGATGTATTCGTATTCGAAGCCGAGGGAGGTGGCGGGGCCGGGACGCCAGGAGAGGGCGGCGGCGGCGTGGGAGTTTTCGTTGCGGGAGTTGTAGCGGAAGGTACGGCGGTCCTCCTGATACCAGGCGGCGCGGTAGAAGAGATTGTGTTTGCGGGAAATGGGGCCGGTGAGTTCGCCGTGGCCGCCTTTTTGGGAGAAGGAGCCGGTGCGGAAAGAGAGTTCGGCGGCGTGGTTGGCGCGGGGCTTGCGGGTGACGAAGCTGATGACGCCGCCGGGTTCGCCGGCGCCGAACAGGACAGCGGCGGGGCCTTTGAGGACTTCGACGAATTCGATGTTGGTGAGGCGGCCCTGGGAGGTGGAGAAGCCGGCGTCGTCGATGCCGGAGTCGAGGGAGCCGTAGGGGTTGCCGCGGACGCCGTTGAAGAGGATTTCGCGCTGCGTGAAGCCACGGAAGGTCATGGCGGAGTAGGGGGAGTCAGTGACGCCGCTGATGTTGCGGTAGAGGTCGCGGAGTTCCTGGACCTGGCGGTCTTCGAGGAGGGCTTTGGGGAGGACCTGGACGGCGTAGGGGAGATCGAGGAGTTGCTGGGGGGACTTGGTGACGGAGACGGAGTGGGCGGCGAGGAAGTCGTCCATACGCTCGGAGATTTCGACGGAGGTGCGCATGGTGTGGAGGCGGAGGGCAAGGTTGGGAAGAGAGGAGGCGAGGGCGAGGGTTTCCTGATGGGGGACGAAGCCGGTGGCGGTGACGGTGAGGAGGTAATCGCCGGGAGTGAGGGAGGCGAAGGAGAACTGGCCTTCGCCGTTGGTGGTGGCGGAGAGGCCGGAGGGCTGGAGGGAGAGGACGGCGGCGGGGATGGGGGCGCCGGCGGCGTCGCGGACGAGTCCGTTGAGGGTGAGGGAGGACTGGGCGGAGAGGGCAAGCGGGAACAGGAGTAATGAGTATGAAATGAGACGGGGAAGCATAAGTTTCCAGGGTAGGGGTGAGGGCGGCGCGGGAAGAAGTGGGGAATGGCGGGTGGGCGGCGGTGGTCGGTGAGCGGGATGGAAGCGGCGATGAGCGGGCGCGACTATCTGGCGGCGAGGAAGCGCTGGGTGAGGCGGGCGAGGGCGGCGAGGACGAAGTAGATGAGGGCGGCGGTGCCGAGGACGGCGATGGCCATGTGGAGGTTGGAGCGGTGGTTGAGGCGGAGGTGGAGGAGGGCGTCGGCGGGGGCGGAGATGGGGAAGGTGGCAAGGAAGGAGGGCATGCCATCGAGGGAGATCCAGTTGTGACCGGTGTAGGTGCGGTCGTCGTGGATGACGAAGAGGGCGAGGGCGATGTAGAGGAGGGTGAAGGCGAGGGGCCAGGGGCGGAGGCGGGGCATGGGTGGATGGCGGGTTTGGGGTGATTGTAGCAGGGGGAGTCAGGCCAGTAAGGGGAGCGAGCGGCGGCGTTTGCCGTCTTGGGCGAAGAGGGCGGCGGCGAGGGCGGGGGCGACGATGGTGATGGGGGCTTCGCCGGCGCCGGTGGGCGGGATGTCGCGGCGGTCGATGAGGAGGATGTCGATGGTGGGGGTGTCGGAGAAGCGGGGGACGCGGTAGCGGGAGAAGCGGCCGTTGGTGATGGCCTGGCGGTCCCAGAGGAGGCGTTCGAAGAGTGCACCGCCGATGCCTTGGATGGTGGCGCCCATGATCTGGTGGCGGAGGCTGTCGGGATTGAGGACGGCGCCGGGGTCGAAGGCGGCGACGACGCGGACGACGCGGGGGCCGTCCATTTCGGCGAAGAGGGCGAGGCGGGCATCCTTTTCGAGGTTGCAGGCGAGGCCGGAGTTTTTCGCTTTGGCCCAGCCGAAGCGCTCGGCTCCGCGTTCGAGCACTTCGCGGGTGCGGGTGTCGGAGAGGTTGCGGAGGCGGTATTCGAGGGGATCGGTTGTGTGGAGGGCGGCGAGTTCGTCGATGTGGGCTTCGCGGGCGAAGGTGTTGGCGGCGGCGGCGAGGGAGCGGTAGGAGCCCTGGCGGAGGGGGCTTTGGGCGCGGTGGTGGGCGCAGAGCATGTGGGGGATGTCGTAGTGGCAGCGGAGGCCGGAGGGGCCGGAGTTGTAGTTGTGGAAGTCCCAGGCGAGGATTTTGCCGTTGGGGGCGGTGGCGGTGCGGACGTCGATGACGCCGGCGGGGCGGGAGTAGGCGACCGTTGATTCCTCTTCGCGCGACCATTGCAGCTTGACGGCGCGGCCGGCGGCCTTGGCGCGGCGGTCGGCTTCGATTTCACACTCGCCGTTCTGTTTGCCGCCAAAGGCGCCGCCGATGTTGATGGCGACGACGCGGACGGCGGCCTCGTCGATGCCGAAGGCTTGGGCGAGTTGGCGGCGGACGAGGAAGGGCGCTTGGGCGCCGGACCAGACGGTGAGTTTGCCGTCGTTCCATTCGGCGATGGCGGAGCGGGGCTCGAGCGGGAAGTGGGCGATGGGTTGGAGGGAGTAGGTGGCTTCGTGGCGGCGAGCGGCGGAAGCTAGGGTGGCGGTGACGTCGCCGTGTTGGAAGAGGGCCGGGTAGCGGACGTTGGGATTGGGGTCAGGAGGCTGGGCGGTTTTGCGGAAGTGGGCGGCGAGGGCGGCGGAGTCGGGGAGGGGCTCGATGGTCCATTGCGCTTTCACCTGACGGGCGGCTTGGAGGGCGGCGGTGGGGGTGGGGGCGACGACACCGAGGAAGTCGCCGTCGCGGATGAGGCCGGGGGCGCTTTGCGCGTCGAAGGATTGCAGCTTGGCGCGGTGGCCGGGGGGGCGGACGACTGCGCCGTGGAGCGCACCTTCGTGGCGGCGGTCGCAGGCGTATTGGCGGGCTCCGGTGACGATGTCGCGGCCGCCGACGGGCGGGAGGGAGGTTCCGAGGACCTTCCAGTTGGCGGGTTCGGTGAGGGGTGGTTCGATGAGGGCGTTGCTTGCGGCGGCGAGGCGGAGTTTGCGGGCGGCGGCGGCGGCTTTGCGGACGACGGGGACGGTTTGGGGCGTGGTGAGGCTGGCCCAGGTTCCGCCGTCGTCGGGGACTTGCGCGGTGTCGCCCATGATGAGGGTGACGCGCGCGGGGTCGATGCGGAGTTCCTCGGCGACGGCTTGGGTGAGGAGCGTGCGCGGCCCTTGGCCCATTTCGACTTTGCCGGTGAGCAGGGTGACCGAGCCGTCGTCGGCGAAGTGGAGGCGGGTGCCGGCGGGGTCCTGCGCGGAGGCGTGGTAGGTGAAGAGGACGCCTGCGCCGAGGGCGCCGAAGAGTTCACGGCGGTCAAGGGTGAAGGTGGCTTCGCCGCGCGGGGATTCGGTTTCGTCGCGGTAGCGGCGGCGGAGGTCGTTAGGCACGTTTGGGCTCCGATTGGGTGGGCTTGCGCTCGCGTTGGGCGGCGAGGCGGACGGCTTCGACGATGCGCGGGTAGGTGCCGCAGCGGCAGATGTGGCCTTCGAGAGAGGTGCGGATGGCGGCGTCGGTGGGTTTGGGTTGGGAGTCGAGAAGGGCGACGGCGCCGAGGATCATGGCGGCGGTGCAGAAGCCGCACTGGAAGGCGGTGGCGTCGAGAAAGGCTTGCTGGACGGGGTGGAGCGGTTTGCCGGCGGGGGTGAGGCCTTCGATGGTGGTGATGGGTTTGTTGCCGGCCGAGGCGGTTGGTGTGATGCAGGCGCGGATGGGCTGGCGGTTGAGGAGGACGGTGCAGGCGCCGCATTGGCCTTCGCCGCAGCCGGATTTGGCTCCCGTGAGGTGGAGGCGTTCGCGGAGGGTGTAGAGGAGGGATTCGCCGTCGTCGATGTCGACGCGGATGCGTTTGCCGTTGACCAGGAGTTGCAGGCGAGCCATCGGATGGAGCCATTCTAGCTGCTGTGGATGATGCTGGGCGCGGGGACGCTGCGGAATTGAGACACTGGGGAGCGCCGCGGCGGCGATGCGACGGGCCGCGGGAGAGGAGATGCGCATGCGGGTTTGGATGTTGGCATTGGTGGCGATGGTGGGGTGGGCGGCGGAACCGGTGAAGGTATTGGATGCGGGGGCGGGCGAGGGTCCGGCGTGGCATCCGGAGATGGGGTTGTTTTTTTCGGGCGGGGGGAAGATCACGCGGC
>JAFLBB010000285.1 GCA_017304135.1 Acidobacteriota bacterium
GCGGTGGGGCGGTTGGTGGAAGAGGGCCGGCTGGGGTGGGATGAGGAGATCGGGAAGCATGTGCCGGCGTTTCCGAAGAAGCAGTGGCCGGTGACGCTGCGGCAGTTGATGGGGCATACGGCGGGGGTGGGCGGAGATGGCGGCGAGAGGGCGATGATCCGGGAGCGGTGCGAGACGCCGGCGGAGGGGGTGCGGGGGTTCGCGGGGAGTCCGCTGCGATTTCAGCCGGGGAGCGGGTATCGCTTTTCCAGCTATGGATGGATTCTGGTGAGCGCGGCGGTGGAGGCGGGGGCGGGCGAGCCTTGGTTTGGGTACATGCGGGCGCGGGTGTTTGAGCCGCTGGGGATGCGCGAGACGGGGTTGGATCCGGGGCCTGATCCGGTGGAGGTGGAGGGCGAGGATCCTCCGCCGGCGATCCTGATCCGGGAGTTGATTCACGATCCTGGGGCGGTGCGCGGGGAGGCGGCGCGCGGGGAGCAAGCGGGGGAGGCTCAGGGCGAGGGCCGGGGCGGCGTGGCGGCGTACGACACGCGGTTTGGGTCGGACCCTCGGTATGGCATGCACGTGATGCGGCTGGTGGATTTTTCCTGTTATGCGGGGGCTAGCGGGTTTGTGTCGACGCCGTCGGACCTGGTGCGGTTCGGGATGGGGATGATGGGCGGGAAGCTGCTGAAACCGGCGACGGTGGAGGCGCTGCAGACGGCGCAGCGATTGGCGTCAGGCGAGGGGACGGGGTATGGGTTGGGGTGGCAGGTGCGGACGGTGACGCTGGCGGGCAAGCCGGCGCGGATGGTGGGGCATGATGGGGAGGTGATGGGGGGCATGGTGGCGTCGCTGCTGACGTTTCCCGAGAGCGGGCTGGTGGTGGCGGTGACGTCGAACATTGCGCATGCGGACACGGCGGGGATGGGGATGCGGGTGGCGGAGGTGTTTGCCAAGGCGCGTTGAAGCGTGAACGTTGGGGGTGGCTAGCGTGCGGCTTCGAGTGTTTTGAGGCGGATGTTCCGGTATTCGATGGTCATGGGCGGGCCGACGTGTACCTGGACGCCGAGCTTGCCGGAGAGGCGGCGTTTGGCCGGGTCGTCGTCGATGACGATGGACATGACACGGCCGTTGAGGATGTGGGTGAGGACGTTGCCGCGAGCGATGAGGTGGTAGGAGTTCCAGTCGAGTGGTTTGACGAGGGACTGGAGATCCTGGGGGTCACCGAGTGAGCCGATGATGAGGGGTGGTTTGCCGGGGACGCAACGGACGATCTGGCCGCGGAGGGCGAGGAAGGTGCGGCCGCGCTCCTCGTAGTTTTGGGCGGTGTGGCGTTCGCGGCCTTCGATGTCGGCCTGGTAGCCGGAGAGGGACCATTTGGCGTCGGTGAGTTCGACGCTGCGGTAGTTGACGCCGGAGTTGCCTTCGGCTGAGACGCGGTAATCGAGCTTGAGTTCGAAGTCGGCGGGTTCGCCGCGGCGCCAGATGAGGAAGGTGTTGCGCTTGACGAGAGTGTCGGGCGTGATGGTTCCGACGATGGCGCCGTTTTCGACCTTCCAGTAGACGGGATTGCCATCCCAGTCCTGAAGGGATTTCCCGTCGAAGAGGGGGACGAAGCCGGTTTCGTCATCGAGTGCGGGAATGGGACGGATCTGCTGGGCGAGGCAGGCGGAGCAGAGCGCGAGGAAGACAACGTAGCGGCGCATGGGGACCTCCTGTTACCAGTAGCCGATCACCTTCCACCAGCCGAAGCCGATGGTGGACCAGATGGCGATGTTGATTAGGGAGACGATGAAGCCGACGCGCCACCAGGTTTGGAAGGGGACGTATTCGTGGGCGAAGAACATGGGGGAGGGGGTGGTGCCGTAGTGGGTGAGGCCGGCGGCGAGGTTGGTGAAGCAGGCGAAGGCGAAGGCGACCAGGCCCAGGGGGGCTCCGGTGGCGATGAGCACCGCTAAGAAGGGCGGGTACATGGCCAGGATGTGCGCGGTGATGGAGGCGAAGGCGTAGTGGGCGTAGAAGTAGACGGCTAGGGAGACGGCTAGGATGACGGGCCAGGTGGCGTCGCCTAGGAGGGAGGCGGCCCAGTTGGCGAATTCGCGGGTGACGCCGGTGTTGTTGATGGATTTGCCGAGTTGGACTAAGCCGCCGTACCAGATGAAGATGTCCCAGGCGGCCTTTTCGCTCTTCACGTCCTCCCAGGTGATGACGCCGGTGAGGAGGAGGGCGCAACTGCCGGCCAGGGCGGTGATGGTGATGTCGATGCCGTGGAGCGAAGTGGTGGCCCAGAGTCCGCAGACGAAGACGAAGACGGCGGTGAGGATCCATTCCTTGGTCTGGAAGGGGCCCATTTTGCGGAGCTCGCCGGCGGCGAAGGCGGTGGCTTCGGGGGTTTCGCGGATCTCGGGCGGATTGAGGCGGAGGACGACCCAGGGGACGATGGCGAGGGAACAGAGGCCGGGGACGATGCCGGCGAGGAACCACTTGGTCCAGTCGATGGGGTAGCCGGCGTCGGTGGCCATTTTGGCGGCAAGGGCGTTGGAGGCCTGGCCGGTGAAGAACATGGCGGCGCTGACGCAGATGCCCTGGTAGACGGCGGTGAAGAGGAAGTTGCCGAGGCGGTTGGGGGTGGTGTAGGGGTGGGAGCCGTAGAGCTCGGCGATGGAGCGGACGATGGGGAGGATGACGCCGCCGGAGCGTGCGCCGTTGGAGGGGATGATGGTGGCGAGCACGACGTCGGAGATGGAGAGGGCGTAGGAGACGCCGAGGGAGCTGCGGCCGAAGAGGCGGACGAAGAAGAGGGCGATGCGGCGGGCGAGTCCGGTGTTGATGAGGGCGCGGGAGATGAAGAAGGCGGCCATGACGAGCCAGACGGTGGAGTCGCCGTAGCCGGAGAGGGCTTGGGTGATGGTGAGTCCGCCGAACGCGGCGGAAAGGGTGACGGCGAGAAGCACGAGAGCGCCGCCGGGCATGGGTTGGAGGATGAGTCCGGCGATGGTGGCGCCGAAGATGCCGACGAGACGCCAGCCTTCAGGGGAGACGGAGGCGGGCTTGGGCAGGAGGAACTGGATGGCCAGATAGATGGCGATGAGGGCGGCGAAGCGGCCCAGACGTTGGGTCGGCTGCGTGGAATCGGGCACGAGGGGCAATTATATCCCGGCGCTTAGTTTGGACTACGTTTTTCGTACTAGCTACTAGTCCCTATTGGTTCGTACGAAGGCGGTTTGCATACTGGGGACACATGCGACTCAGTAGCTTTGTGGCCGCCGTTTGGGCGGTGCCGTTGGTGATGGCCGCGCCGTTCACGATCGTGAACCTGGGCGATGCGGGGTTCGATACGGAGGCGACGGCGGTGAACGGGAGCGGGCAGGCGGCGGTGACGTCGTATGCGCTGGGGGTGGAGTGGATGGCGGCGGGGATCAATGAGGCGGGCTGGGTGGTGGGGACGACGTTCACGCAGACGGGGGCGCAGGCGATGCTCCATTACGACGGGCAGGCGTGGGCGGTGGCGAACTTCAGCGGCGATTCCTATGGCTACGACGTGAATGGCGCGGGGCAGGTGGTGGGGACGGCGAACAGCCGGGCCTATGTGGCCAAGGATGGCAGCGTGACGTGGTTGAGCCATCCGATGGGGACGATGTTCGACGCGGCGAACGCGATCAACGAGAGCGGGGCGGTGGCGGGGACGCTGGTGGATGAGTGGGGGATCGAGCGGGGCTATGTGTGGCGGGACGGGCAGACGCGGTGGACGGGGACGCTGGGGGGGATGCGGAGCCGGGCGACGAATCTCAACGACAACGGGCAGGTGACGGGGGCGGCCCAGACGGGTGGTGGAGAGACGGGCGATGGGTGGATGCATGCGTTTGTGGCGGGCGAGGGGTACATCACGGATTTAGGGACGCTGGGCGGGCTGGCGAGCTATGCGTATGGGATCAACAATGCGGGCGAGGTGGTGGGCTATTCGTGGCGCGAGGATGGGACGATGGCGGCGTTCCTCTATACGAATGGCGTGATGCTCGACCTGTCGACGCTGGTGGAGGGGCTGGAGGGGTGGACGCTGGCGACGGCGTATGGGATCAACGACGGGGGGCAGATTGTGGGGACGGGGTTTTACGACGGGCGGCGGACGGCGTACCGGTTGGATCCGGTGGTGGTGAGCGCGCGGCTGATGGCGCCGTTGGGGCTGGCGGAAGATACGGAGACGCCGGAGCCGTCGACGGGGGTGCTGATTGTGATGGGTGTGGCGCTCATATTCCTGGCCCGCAAGCTAGGGGATACAAGAAAATCTGACTAGTGAGGTAAGCCCTGGCGTTCGATGGACGGGGAGGATGAAGTTGCTCCTGTTGTGTCTTGTGGCGGGGTTGGCGCAGGCTCAGACGGCGCCTGCGCCACCTGCCGCTCCGGTGGCTCCGGCGGCGAAGCCGGACACGGCGTTGGGGGGCGCGCAGCAGCCGGACGGGATTCGGGGGGTGATGACGCCGTCGCTGGACAAGCAGAAGGAGTCGGTGAGGAAACAGGTGAAGACGGCGCAGCCGGTGGAGCCGGGGTGGTTCACGGTGCCGTGGCCGTCGATGGAGTGGACGGAGCCGGT
>JAFLBB010000286.1 GCA_017304135.1 Acidobacteriota bacterium
ACCCGGCCCGGTGTGGTCATCAACCCTTTCCCGGGCTGCGAGACGGCCCTGGAATGGCTGGAGCGCAACGGCGCCGCCGATCTGGCGCTGGTGGACGCGGCTTCCCTGCCCTGCATTGGAGGATGGGGTTTGTACGGTGTATGAGTGGCGGCCGTTCATCTGCAGGAAGTATGGGATGCCGCTGTGGAATCCGGACAAGCCACAAAATGTGTTTGCCTGTGAATTGAACTTTCGGGCGGGGGAGGAAATCGAAGACGGGCGGCTGATTCAGATTCAGACGGGGCTGCATGGAGAACAGAAAGCCCTGCAGCGGGAGTGGGACCGGGAGGGGCGGCACAGGGACGCGAGGCCGTTGACGGTGGCGCGGGCGATTGTGGAGGATTTGCGGGGTTGGCTGGCGGCGGGCTAGGGGTGATGTGGAGAGCCGTGCGCGGCGTGGTTGGGGCGCTTGCGGCGGATGGTAGTTTATTGAGATGCGCGGCGCGATTCTGATCCTGCTCATCTTCACGGCGGTTGCCTTGCCGCAACGCGCGAGAAGGCCCGTGGCGGCGGCACCGGAGGGAGCGCCGGGGTATGCCGCGGATCTGTTTCCGCTGGGGCAAGTGCTCGCGAACCGGCCTGACATGGCCGGTGTTCCCGGGAGCGGACTGAGGAGCACGGTGTGGAGTTGCCAGTATTCGCCATCGCCGGCGGGGACTCCGGGCCATACGCGGTATTTCTGGTATGAGGCCGAACCGGCGTGGGTGACGGCGCTGGCGGCGGACCATCCGTTGCGGCGGATGGTGGAAGGGGTGGTGGCGCAGTGCCCTCTCTACTCGAATTGGACGGCGGCGCAGGTGGCGGCGGCCCAAGCACCGGCGCGGACGGCGGTGGCTCCGGCTGTTGCGAAGAGGCCCGCGGCGGCGGCGGTTGCGCAGCCGTTGGGCTTCACGGCGAAGGGGCTGGAGAATGAGCCGGCGTTGCTGCATCTGTACCGGGGGGAGTTCGCGCAGGTGGAGTTGCGGCGCGAGTCGGTGCAGTTTGCCGCTTTGTTGCGCGGCTACATGATCGCTTATGGCCAGAGGTGCGCGGGGTCGCTTCCGGCGGACAAGGTGGAGATCACGCGCACGGAGTGCACGCGGGAACGGCATTTGGAAAACGGCCTGGGGCAGAATGTTGGCGGGTCGATGTGCGTGGAGACGAGGCAGGTGGGGACGGGGATCTACGCCGATCCGGTGTTGCATGCGGCGGGCCAGGCGCTGGAGCGGGCGACGAACATGAAGGGCGTGCCGGGCATGAGTGTTGGGCCGGGGATGATCGGGGACGTGCTGAGCATGTCGCTCGATGTGCGCCGGATGGGAAACGACATGCAGGCGATGGTGGAGATGAACAGGTGCGCCACGCCGGCGCTGAGACGATTTGAGACCAACCTCATCGCTTACTCGCAGGGCAAGGCGGGGATTGTGGCGCCGCCGCAGGCACAAACAGCGGCGGAGACGGGCGCGGCGCAGGGGCCGTTTGTGGATGCGAACTACACGGCGCTGCTGGAGGCCTTGATTGGAGAGCAGGCGCAGGCTTGGGCGCTGAACAAGTTCATCCCTGGCAGCGTGACGCAGGTGTGGGTGCAGGGGCGCGATGCGTCGGGGCGGCCGGCGATGATCTCAGCGAATTACAGCTTTCGGGGCATGATTGGAGGGGGTAAGGGTTCGGTGCGGCTGGACTTTGCCAACGGGGAGCCGGAGTGCCTGTACTATGCTGACTTCCCTACGACGTGCAAGAAGGCGAGCCGGCGGATTGTGAATGCGTATTTGGAGGGGGCTTACCGGTAGGGGGCGCGGGCGGGGGGAAGCGGGCGGAGGGGTGATGCGGAGAGCCGAGTGTGCTAGCCTGCACAAGTAAACTATGGCTTCCCGTTCTGTTAATAAAGTGATTTTGCTTGGCCACCTCGGCAAGGACGCCGAGACGAGGTTCACCCCGTCGGGGGCGTCGGTGACGAACTTCACGGTGGCGACGAACCGGCGCTGGAAGGACCAGCAGACGGGGGAATGGAAAGAAGAGACGGACTGGCACAACGTGGTGTTGTGGCGGGCGGAGAATCTTGCCAACTACCTGACGAAGGGGAAACAGGTGTACGTGGAAGGCAAGTTGAAGACGCGTTCGTATGACGATAAAGATGGCAACAAGCGGTATGTCACCGAGGTGATGGCCGATGATGTGTTGCTGCTGGGCGGTCGTGGGGAAGGCGGGGATTTTGAGGGTGGCGGGCAGGCGTCGGGGCGGCCGGTGTCGATGCCGCGGGGCGCGGGGGGCGGGCGGCAGAGCGCGCCGCCACAGCAGCAGCAGCGGGGGCCGGAGCAGGAGTTTGATCCGGGGATTACGGACGACGATATTCCGTTTTAGGGGAAGTGGCGGGAACATCCTGGTTCTGAGTTGTGTCCACTGAGGTGTGAAGTGGAAACGATTCTTGCTGGCAGTTGTTGGCGTGACCGTGTTGGGGTGGATGGGCTCGGGTTGGGTGAGCGCGCACAGGCAGCACTACCGGCGGACGGGTGAATTTGCACCGCTGACGCTGAGTGTGGAGTTGTGGGCGCGGGAAGGCAGCATTGGAATCCCCGGCATCAGCAGAATGTACGAGGCGGGGGTCACGAATTTTGGCATCCTGCCCCGGCGTGTGCTGCGATGCCGCTACGTTGATGACACTGCGAATGCCGGCCAGATGGTCTTGTACCGGGTAGAACGGAAGGCGGCATCAGCGAAGGTCCCATGGGAGACGGTAGTCGACCTGAAGGATGCTTGCCGCCCCTACCCTACCGCATTCGGCAGCACGGAACTGGTGACGACATGGTTATGGCCAGGGGAACAGCTATCGACTGGTGAAGAGGCGACGGCTGCGCGGGGCCCGTTCAGGAAAGGCGACCGCTTCCGATTCGTGCTCTACATGGAACCACCTTCGCAAGGCTCACACACGATTGCCACGCGTGAGGAAGTGATTGACGAGGTGGTCGAGGATTCGGAGGGTGCGTACCGGGTACGGCATTGAGGGGTGGCGCTTGGTTTCCAGGAAGCGGTCCTGTGAAGGCGAGAAGTCGCAATCGCAGGATGAACTCGGTTCGCTTACAGGGCGTCCACCGGCTCATGGATCGGTTTACCGTTCAGGTCGATTTCGCCGATGACTGGGATTGGGTGACCGAGTTTAAAGCCGAGGAGGAGCCAGTCTTCGAGGGTGGAGTGCAGTTCGTCGCGGCAGGAGGCGAGGGTGGAGGCGAAGGCGAGGACGCCGGGGCAGCTGGGGATGCGGCCGGAGTAGGTGCCGTCGTCGAGTTGTTCGTAGTGGGCGGTAGCGAGGGTAGAGGTGAGGTAGGCGGCGAGAGTGGAGTGGTCGGACATGGGGTGGGGCTTCGTGTCGCTGCTAACGTGGCGCAGGGTTGGCCGAGGTCACTTCGGTGAAGAGGCGGAGGAGGTTGGCGCCTAGGAATTTTTTGATGCGTTGTTCGCTCCAGCCACGGCGGAGCATGGCTTCGGTGAGGCGGGGGAGGTCGGCGATGTCGCGCATGCCTCGGGGTGGGGTGGGGCCGCCGTCGAAGTCGCTGCCGAGGGAGACGTGGTCTTCGCCGGCGAGGGCGATGGCTTCTTCGATGACGGCGATCCAGTCTTCGGGTTCGAATAAGAGCTCGTTGGGGGCGGGAACGCCGACCATCGGAAATGTTTTGGCGACGAGGCGGTCGATTTCAGTGATGGAGAGTTCGGATTCGCGTTTGCCGATGGCGCTGGTGTCCCAGAAGGGCTTGCCGGCGTGGCGGGAGCGCCATTCGAACATGGGGCGGTTGTGGAATTCGTTGCCGATGTGGAAGCCGATGACGCCACCCTTGGCGGCGAGTTTGCGGATGAGGTCGTCGGGCATGTTGCGGGCGATGTTGTTGCGGTGGCGGAGGCCGTGGTGGGAGGCGAGGATTGGTTGCGCGCTGATTTCGAGCACCTGTTCGATGGTGGCATCGGAGGCGTGGGAGACCTGGATGACCATGCCGAGGCGGTTCATTTCGCGGACGACGGCGCGGCCGTGAGCGGTGAGTCCGGTGAATTTGGATTGCGCGGCGCAGCAGGATTCGGCGAAGTTGTTGGCCCAGTTGTGGGCGGGGAGTTGGGCCATGCGGAGGCCGGAGCGGTAGAGGGCGCGGAGGATGGCGAGGTCGCCGTCGAGGTCGAAGCCGCCTTCGAGGTCGAGGATGGCGGCGAGCTTGCCGGAGCGGTGGATGCGGGCGATGTCGGGGGCGTTGCGGGCGAGTTCGACGCGGGAGGAGTTGGCGGCGATTTGGGCGAGGGCGAGGTCGATGAGGCGGAGGGCCTGACGGGATTCGTGGCGGCCGGGGTAATACTGTTCGGGGACGAAGAGGGTGAACATGGCGGCGTCGAGGCCGCCGGCGAGCATGCGGGGGAGGTCGACCTGGCCGTCGGGGAGGGGTTTGCCGATGTCGGTGCCGTCGTAGAGTTGGCGGCTGATGACGTGGACGTGGCCGTCGAAGACGAAGGCGTCGCGGTGGAGCTTGGCGGCGCGGGGGGAGATGGGGGAGGCGCCTCTTTTCGTAGAACCTTCCTATACCATGCTCTTTAATGATGCCAAGACCAAATTCATCCCGATAAAAGTGGGATTGGCCTATAGCCTCATGAAAC
>JAFLBB010000287.1 GCA_017304135.1 Acidobacteriota bacterium
CCCCGCCCCCTGCCACCCCAACCGCCCTTCGCAACTCGCCCCTAACAACCTGCCCCCAACAGAACCGCCGCGCGTCAGGTCGCAGGGTCCCCCCCAAGTGGAACTCGCCTTGCTCCAAAGACTTCCGACCGAAAGGAGTTCTCTCCCATGGATCAGGGCAAACGCCTCCTCCCCATGCGCTGGCCCGCCGCCTGGACGGAACCTTCCCGCCTGTCGGCTCTCGAGGGCGAAGCCGTCAACTGCCTGCTCTTCGACGACCCCACCGCCTGCGCCTCCGTCCGCCAGGCAGCTCTTCGCCGCGGCTTCGCCGTGGAACAGCCGGAAACCGTCGTCCGCATCGCCGAAGGCGTCTGGCCCGGCCTGGTCCGCCAGGAACGCCAGCGCGGCGCGGAAGCCGCCCCCACCGGCAACCCCTGGGTCGACTCCAACGGCTGGCGCGTGCGCCTCGAACAGTGCCGCGCTCCCGGCAAGCCCGTGTGGGTCGACGCCGCCCTCCCCAAGGACCTGCCGCCCATGCTCCGCCCGCCTCACCTCGCCCTTGCCGTTGCTGACGCGGCGGCATATGGCGCAACGTGGGTCATCCCCCCCTGGGAGGGCATGGACCTCGCTTCCCCCCTCTGCCGCGAATTGCTGCAAACCATTAAGTTCTTTGAAGCCCGCGCCGAGTGGCGCACCTTTTCTCCCTGGGCCAGGCTGGGCATCGTTTCCGATTTCGCCGGTGACAATGAGTTCATGGGCGGAGAGGTGCTCAACCTGGCCACGCGCCGCGGACTCGCCTACCGCGCCCTGCTGCCCACCGCCGTCACCCCCGCCCACCTGCGCGGCCTCCACGGCCTGCTGCATCTTGACTCGAAGCCGCCCACGGGCCCCGCACTAGCCGCCGTGAAGGCCTTCGTCGAAGCCGGAGGCCTGCTCATCGCCCCCGCCGAGGTGGCCAAGCTCTTTCCCGCCGCCCCCACCGTCTCCGACCCCCCTCACGGCTACCGCGTCCGCCGCGTCGCCAAAGGCCGCCTCGCCGAACCCATCGAGCCCTGGAGCGACCCTTACCTCGTCGCCGCCGACGCCCACACCCTGCTCAGCCGCCGCAACGACTACGCCGCTATCTACAACGCCAGCTCCGTGGTGCCCTACATCCAGCGCTCGCCCGACGGCAAACGCACCCTCATCCACCTGCCCAACTACGCCCTCCGCGCCAACCCCGGCCAGCCCATGAGCATCCGCCTGCCGGCCACGGTCAAACGCGTCCGCTGGTTTGTCGCCCCCGTAGAAGAGGCCCGCGAACTGCCGCTCACCCCCACTGAGGGCTACCAGGAGCTGCAACTGCCCGACACCCCCGTCTACTCGGCTTTGGAAATCGACTAGGGAGGAACCCATGAGACGCAGAGACTTCACCGCATCCCTCGGAGCCGCCGCCGGCGCTCTCGCCCTGCCCGCACACGCCGCCGCCGCCGCTGCCGAACGCGTCGCCATCGCCCGCTGCCTCGACTACGGCCCCTCGCTCATGCCGGCCCTCCGCACGCTCATGGATCAGCTCGGCGGCCTGGGCCGCATCGTCAAGGGCAAGACTGTCGCCATGAAGGTGAACCTCACCGGGGGCGCCACCCAGCGCCTCTCCTACGCCCCGCTCGAACAGACGCACTGGACCCACCCCGCCGTCATCGGCGCCCTTTGCCGCCTCATGGGCGAAGCCGGAGCCACCCGCATCCGCATTCTCGAAAGCCCCTGGCAAACCGCCGACCCCATCGAAGAGGTGATGCTCGAAGCCGGCTGGGAACCGCGCCACATGCTCAACGCCGCCACCCGCGTCGAGATGGAAAACACCAACTACCTCGGCCGCGCCAAGGACTACCGCAAGTTCACCCCCCCCAACGGCGGCCACATGTTCCCGGCCTACTACCTGAACCACTCCTACGAGGATTGCGACGTCTTCGTCAGCGTTGCCAAACTCAAGGAACACGCCACCGCCGGCATCACCATGGCCCTCAAGAACTGCTTCGGCATCGCCCCCTGCACCATCTATGGCGACGGCGCCGGAGCCGACGAGCCCAGCATCACCCCGAAGGGCGGCCGCAACGCCGTCTTCCACATGGGCCGCCGCCAGCCCTCCAAAATCGCCCCGCCCGAAAACGATCCCTCCTCCCCCCGCCAGGGCGGCTACCGTGTCCCGCGCATCGTCGCCGACCTCTGCGCCGCCCGCCCCATCCACCTCTCCATCGTCGAAGGCATCTACTCCATGTACGGCGGCGAAGGCCCCTGGAACCGCGGCGTCGGCATCATCAAACCGGGCATCCTGTTTGCCGGAACCAACCCCGTGAACACCGACGCCGTCGGCGCCGCCCTCATGGGCTTCGACCCCATGGCCATGCGCGGCGCCGCCCCCTTCGAAACCTGCGACAACACCCTCGCCCTGGCCGAACAGCACGGCATCGGCACACGCGACCTGAGCCTCATCGAGGTCGTCGGCGTGCCCATCGAAAAGGCCCGCTTCAGCTACCGCGATGCCAAAAAGGGGTAGGACTCCCAGCCGCACCTATCCCCTACCGTACCGGCAGTTTTGGTCCTTGCCCGGCCGTGGTCCCACAGCGCACCCTAGGTCATGCGCATCTGGCTGACGGCTGTATTGCTACTTGCCCTGGCGTTCGTCCCTGCCCGGGCCGAGCAGCCGCTCTCCCCCATCGCCGAAGCCGATCCGCCCAAGTGTGAGAAGGACAACCGCTCGCGCTTCTGGCCGCTCGAAGCCAACGACAACCCCCGCGCCGCCATGCGCCTGGCCAGGGAAGGGAAGCTGCTCATCTGCACCCGCGACGTCTGGCGCTACAAGTGGCGCGCCGTCACCTTCAACATCCAGGCGGCGACCGCTAAAGCCAGCGCCGCCGCTGACGCCAAAGCCGCGGAGAAAGCCGCGGCCCGCCGCTAGCCGCTAATCAAACGACGGCACCTTCATCTGCTCGCCGCCCTTGAGGGCCGATTGGTGCGCCACAATCCCGGGCGCCGTATACGCCAGCGCCTCATGCACATCCACCGCCGGCTTGCGCTGGTTCAACACCGCATCCACAAACTCATGCGTGATGAACGTGTGCGAACCCTCGTGGCCGCTGTTGTGCCGCAGCGGTTCGGGCAGCATCTCCGTCGCCCACCACTTCTTCTCCTCGTAGCGCTCGAGCACCGCCGCCTGCCGCTCAAAGCCGCCTGAGTCCTTCTCCTTCAGCGTCGTCCAGCGCACCGTCGCCGCGCTCATTCCATTGGGGTGGTTGAAGAAGAAACTCATCTTGTCGCCGAACCACTGCGCCCGCTCCGTGCCCCTGTGCGCGCCCTTCCACCACACGGCCACGCGAAACGACGTGCCCTTGTTCGTCTGAAACAGCGCCGTCTCATTCCAGAACGGGTTCTTGTAGACGTTATTGCGCAACACCGCGTCGCCATCGCCCCAACCAATGCAGGTGGCGCTGGTGAGGCGCTCGCCGGTGACGCTGATGAGGTGCGCCGTGCAGTGCGTCGGATAGAGCATCGGCGGATAGCCGTAGCGCCACGTCCGCTGGCCGTTCTCCATAAACAGCGAATCCAGCCCGGCGTGATGATATTCGCTTTCGCAGGCATAAATCCGCCCAAACGCGCCTTCCTTCTGAAACTGTCGCGCCGAGATCGTCAACTGCTGCCAGTGGCTGGTCTCGGCCATCATGTAGGTCATCCCCGTGCGCTTCACGGCTTCCTTCAACCGCGCGCACTCCTCCAGCGTCGTCGCCGCCGGAACCGCCGACAACACATGCTTGCCCGCCTCCATGCACTCCACGGCATGGCGCACATGATCCGGCGCCGGCGTGAAGAGGCCGACGGCCTCCACCGTGCGGTCCTTGAGCAACTCCGTGAGTGAATTGTAGGCAGTCGAGCAACCATACGTTTTCATCAGCGCTACCCGCCGGTCCGCCCGCAGATCGGCCACCGCCGCCACCACGGCGTTGGGATGTTCGTGAAACTGGAACGAGGTGCCAAAACGTCCGCCCACCACCCCCACCCGTAACTTGCGCTCAGCGGCGGCAACGGGAACGAGGACGGCGGAGGCAAGGGCACGGCGAGTGAGCGTAATCATGGCCCTACTCTATTACGGCCGCCGCATGCAATTCCAACTCCCGCCACACCAACCCCACCGGCAGCCCGACCACGTTGAAGTAGCAGCCCTCCACGCCCACCACCCAGCGCGAAAACATCCCCTGAATCCCATACGCCCCCGCCTTGCCGAACGGCTCACCCGAAGCGATGTACTCCGCAATATCGCGCTCGCTCAACCGCGCCACGCGCACTCCCGTGCGCTCCACCGCCGTCCGCGCCGAACTCCCCTCGCGCACACACACCCCCGTTAAGACCTCGTGCCCGCGCCCCGAGAGCAGCCGCAGCATGCGCGCCGCGTCCGCCGCATCGGCGGGCTTTTCCAGCACATGCTCATCCACCACCACCGTCGTATCGGCCGCCAGCACCACCTCGCCCGCGCCCGCCTCCACCGCGTGCGCCTTCTCCCACGCCCGCCGCCGCACATAGGCCTCGGGCGATTCCCCGTCACCCCGCACCTCCGCAATGTCGGCCGCCACGATGCGGCAGTCCAAGCGCGCCGCCGCCAGCAAATCACGCCTGCGCGGCGATGCCGAGGCCA
>JAFLBB010000288.1 GCA_017304135.1 Acidobacteriota bacterium
CTTGGAAGAGCACGGGGGCGGCCTGGTTACGGAGGCTGGTGTCGGGGGTGTCTAAGTAGGCGAGGCGGCCTTGCCATGTGATGGGCGGAGGGCCGGTGAGGTCGGCGGCGGTGGGCTGGCGGGCTTCGGCGGAATCGAAGAGGGCGTCGTGGTCCTGGACGGCCATGTTCTCGAAGGGGTAGTTGTGGCGGGCCATCGTGAACGTGGCGATGACGATGCCGTTGGGGAAGTCGCCGATGTGCATGACGCCGACCGCATTGTTCTCATCGATGACCTTGATGGTGTCGTAGACCATCTTGTAGGGGTCGTTGGTGTAGGTGAGCAGGAGGACTTCGTCGCCCTTCTTGAAGTAGGGGCGGATGTTGTCGGGGTAGACGACGCTGCGGACCTCGGGGAGGCCGGGGAGGGCGGCGAGTTCGTAGTTGACGACGTGGCCCTTGGCGGTGCCCGCATTGATGGAGTCGAAGCGCTTCCAGAAGCCGCCGCCGGTGAAGTTGCCGGCGACCTGGACGGCGCCGTTGAGGAGGGATTGCGTGGCTCGCTCGGTCCAGCCGAGCAAGGAGTCTTTGGCGAAGGAGCCTTTCCAGAACGCATCGCGGTGGACGCGCTTGTTGGGAATGTCGTAGCGGACGCCGCCTCGGTTGATGAGCTTATCGAGGGGGAGGGTGGGGGTGTCCTTGAGGATGGCCTGGAGATCGGCCGAGGGTTGGGTGGAGAAGAAGTCGGGGGTGTCGGCGCCACGGCGGACGGCGGATTGGACGTCGGCGGCGAGGTTGTCGGGGCCGACGGAGAGCGGGTCGTATTCGTACTGGACGAACTGGCCGGTGAAGGCGATGAACTTCATGCGGGCCTGGAGTTGGGTGACCGGATCGTTGGTTCCGGTGACCTGGAAGGAGGCGAGGAAGCCGGTGAGGTTGCCGATGGCGGCGAGGTCCTCGAAGGTGCGGAATTTCAGATAGGCGTGTCCGATTTTAGCGGTGGAGCGATCGGGCAGGCGCTCGGTGATTTCGCAGTAAAGGGTCGTGTAATCCTCTAATAGCTGGCGGATGATTTGCGGGCCGGCGCGGCCGTCGCGCTGCATGTACTTGGTTCCGTCGAGGGTGAAGCGGCGTCCGGCGTTGGTGGAGAACTCGATGTGGTAGCGCATCTCGGCCTCTTCGGTGGCGGGGTTGACGCGCAGGTAGTGGAAGCGGCTGGCGGACTCATCGACTGAGTATGTGCCGGGGCCTTGTCCGGCGAGGTTGTCGAAGGTGATGGTTCCCTTGAGGCGGGCTTCGTGTTCGATGCCTTCGACGAAGGAGTTGACGTCGTCGATGGTCATGCGGACCTGGAAGGAGCAGGGGGAGGCGTTGGGGGGCGGGGTGAAGCCGGTGTTGGGAGCGGGGGCGGGATCGCCTTGCCAGGAGGAGCCGACCATCTGTTCATCGAAGATGAGGCCGACGCCGTCGGGGAGTTGGGCATCGAGGAAGGGCGAGAGGATGGAGAGCATGCGGATGCTCTTCTTGGTGGTGCGGGTGAGGAGGTAGTAAAAGCCGAACTGGCCGCCGGGTTCGGTTTGGATGATGCCGAGGGAGGGCGTGGCGGCGTTGACGGGGAAGCCGGGGGGGAGGGCTCCGATGTACTTGCCGATGAGGAGGTCGCCGGAGATTTTGCGGATCTCGTCGTGGAAGGGCGTGAAGTCGCGGAGCTGGAAGTGGTCGGAGAGGAAGCTGGGGACGATCATGCCTTCCAGCAGGCCCATGAGTTGATAGCGGGCTTCGAGGCGGCCGTCGGGTTTGTTGGAGAACTCGAGGTGGGCGACGCCACCGGAGTGGTTGTGGTTGGAGACGGCGTCCATGCGCCAGACGCCTTCGACTTCGGCGGCGGTGGGGACGGCGGCGGCGTCCCAGAGAGCGGCGTGGTCGGCGACGGTCATCTGGTTGAAGCCGTACTGGCGCGTCATGGGGAAGGTGAACTGGCGCAGGCCGTTGGGAAATTCGCCGAGGTAGACGCGTCCGATGAGGAGGTCGTCGTTGATCATCTTGAAGATGTCGTAGAAGCCCTGCCAGGGGGGATCGAGGTAGCGGAGGAGGATGTATTTGCCGGCTTCGAGGGTGCCGGTGGCGTGTTTGAGATCGATGAATTCGAGGCTGTTGCGGGCGTGGATGCGGTTGTCGGTGTCGGAGGTGAGGCCGATGAAGCGGTCGCCTTCCTTGGAGAATTTTTTGCGGAAGCCGGTGTAGATGGCCGAGGACATGATGTTCAAGACATGGCCCTTGGGGAAGAAGCCTTTCCAGAACTGGTCGTTGCGGATGGTCTGGTGGGCGTGGTCAAAGACGGGCGGGCCGCCGGCATTGAGGAAGCGGTCGAGGGGAAGCGTTTCGGTGCGGCGGAAGAGGGCTTCGAGGTGGCCTTCGTGATAGGTGGTGGCTTCGACGGGGCTGAGTCCGGCCATGCTGACGCGTGGGGGCGGGGCGGGATAGGCATCGCCCTGGAGGTGGCGGATTTTGCGTTCAGCGAAGCGTTCGGTGAGGGCGGCGATGGTGAGGAAGGGGTTGACGCCGAGGGCGCTGGGGAGGACGGAGCCGTCGGTGACGTAGAGGCCTTCGTGGACGGAGCCGTCGCCGGAGAAGACGCGGCCGAAGGCATCGACGGCGCCCTGGAGGTGGTCGTCGCCCATGGGGCAGCCGCCGAGGGGGTGGGCGGTGACGAGGTGGCCGACGTTGAAGGTGGACCAGGTGGGGTTGGAGATGAAGTTGGCGTGGAGGGCGCGGGCGTGGCGGCGGAGCTCGTCGTTCATGCGGGTGAAGAGCTGCTGCTGGCCTGCCTGATCCCAGACGATGCGGATGCGGCCGTCGGGTTCGTTCCAGGGAGCTTCGAAGTGGATGGCGCCGCGGGCGTCGTCCATGCCCATGACGAGGTAGAGCATGGAGTGGTTGAGGGCGCCGTCGGGGTGGTGGCGGCGGGAGAAGGGGTTGAGATCGCGGTTGAGGCGGGCTTGTTGTTGGGCTTCGTCGCCGGCGGTGGTGTCCTGGCCACGGATGGAGGCGAAGAGGGCTTTGGCGGCGTCGACGTAGGCAACGGGGAAGGAGAAGTCCTCGATGGTGATGCGTTCGGCCTGGGGGCGGGCGCCGTTGTAGCGGATGACGCCGACGATGTTGGGACCGGGGGAGGGTGAGTCGCCGGGGGCGGGGCCACGGCCGGAGGGATAGCCGAGGACGTTGGTTTGGGGAGCGCCGTTGTAGGCGAGGCCGAAGAAGTCGCCGTTGCCGCCGAACTTCGTCCCGAGAGCGGGCGAGACGGAGAGGCCGTGCATTTCCGAGCGGAGGAGGAGTTCGGTGGAGTTGAGCGAGCCGGCGGCGAGGATGACCTCGCGGGCGTCGAGGGTGAAGCCGGGTTGGGCGATGAGGTTTTCGACGTGTTTGCCGTGGATGCGCCAGCCGCCGCCGGGGAGTTTTTCGATGCGCTCAACGTTGGCCTGGGTGAGGATGTGGGCGCCCGCTTGCTTCGCCAGCGGGAGGTAGTTCATGGGGAGGGTGTTTTTGGCGCGGACGTTGCAGCCGGTGACGCAGTTGCCGCAGTCGTTGCAGGGGTTCTGTTCAACGCCTTGGGCGTTGGGACCGGAGGGGCGGAAGTTGACGGCGATGTTGAGGGCGGTGGCGTTGAGGCCGAGTTGGGAGGCGCGTTGCTGGAGGGCCTGGACTTTGGCGAGGTCGTGGGCGCGGGGGTGGGGTCCGGCGCCGAGCATCTGGCGGGCCCAGCGGTAATAGGGGAGGAGTTCGTCGTAGGTGATGGCGGAGGGCCAGTTGAATTGTTCGAAGACTTCGCGATCGGGGACGATGGCGACGTTGGCGTTGATGAGGGAGGTGCCGCCGAGGCCGCAGCCTTTGACGATGGAGATGTCCTGGTGGGAGAGGAATTCGTAGAGGCCGAGGGGGTTGAGGTTGCCGCGGGCGTGGGCGAGGACGCCGGGGAGGGATTCGGGGAAGTCGCCGGGCTGGTATTCCTTGCCGCGTTCGAGGATGCAGACGGAGGGTTTGGGGTTGAGGGCGGAGTCAGCGAGGCGGGCGGCGGCGATGGCGCCTCCATAGCCGGAGCCGATGACGATGATGTCGTAAGAGGGCTGGCGTTGGTTCCAGGGCGTGGCGAGCATAGAGGCTCCTTGCGCAGAGATAGCGGGGGTGTTCGGAGCCCTCCCGCGAGTGGTTGCGCCGGTGGGGTGGCCGTCGGTGGCGGCTGCCTCTCGCCGGGCGATTGCCTGGGTGGATTGAGTGTACATCAGCGGGGAGTGGTGTGGGGACGGGGTGGTGCGGTGGGTGGTGGGGACCTCCTTTTGTTTGGCCGCCGCTGAACGCGAATATAAGAGAGATTGATCTGATTTCGTCAGGCGGCTTGGGGGAGCGGGGTTTTGCCTAGGCAGCAGTGTTTGTATTTGCGGCCGGAGCCGCAGGGGCATTGGGCGTTGCGGCCGGGGGCGGCGGGTTTGGTGATCGGAGTTTGCGGGATGGGGGTTTGGGTGATGGGG
>JAFLBB010000289.1 GCA_017304135.1 Acidobacteriota bacterium
CGCGGTGAACTATCTGCGGGGGCTACGCGTGGAGGCGGATGAGGCGGATGCGGAGCGGTTGTACTACGTGGTGCAAGGGCTGCGGCGGCTGGAACGTTTTGATGAAGCGGCGGCGGTGGCCGAGGAGATGCGGGGGCGTCATGCGGGAGCGGGGTACACGCTGCGGGCGCTGGTGTCGCTGGCGGATGCGCATTTGATCCGCAATGAACCGGAGCGGTTTGTGCCGTTGTATGGGGCGTGCGCGCAGATGTTCCCGAAGGAGGAGCGGGGGGCGTATTGCGATTGGAAGGTGACGTGGCAGGCGTATTTGACGCAGCGGGCGGGGGCGGCGAAGCGGTTGGAGGAGCATGTGGAGCGGTTCCCCTCGTCGGCGAAGGCGGGGGCGGCGTTGTACTTTTTGGGGCGGTTGCGGGAGCAGGCGGGCGAGTATGGGGTGGCGCGGGCGTTCTATGAAGGCATCGTGGCGCGGTTTCCGAACACGTATTACAGCGTGCAGGCGGAGGCGCGGTTGGCCGAGGCGAAGGTGAAGACGGCGCGGGCGGCGGCGGTGACGGTGCAGTATGTGCGGGGTGTGGGGCGTGGGGCGACGGGTGGAACGAAGCCGGATTTCGCGGTGGATGCGGCGACGCGGTCGAGGATGGAGCGGGCGCGGTTGTTGGAGCAGGCGGGGTTGAGCGAGTGGGCCGAGGGGGAGTTGCGGTTTGGGGCGAAGAATGGCGGCAAGGGGGCGGCGCTGGCGAAGGAACTGGCGGAGATGGCGGCGCGGCGGGGCGAGCCTGCGACGGCGGTGCGGGGGATCAAGGCGCTGGCGCCGGGGTATTTGGGTTGGGAGCTGAGCGAGGCTCCGGTGGCGTTCTGGAAGCTGGCGTTTCCGTTGCCGTATCGCGCGGCGCTGGAGGCGGAGGGGGCCGAGCGGGGGATTGATCCGAATCTGCTGGCGGCGCTGATCCGGCAGGAGTCGGAGTTTGATCCGCGGGCGGTGTCGCGGGCGAAGGCGGTGGGGTTGACGCAGATTCTGCCGGGGACGGGGCGGGATTTGAGCCGGAAGCTGAAGCTGGGGCGGTTCACGGTGGGGATGCTGTACCGGCCGGAGATCAATGTGCGGATGGGGGCTTATTATTTGCGGTGGCTGTTGAGCGGTTTGGATGACCGGTATGAGGCGGCGCTGGCGGCTTACAACGCGGGGAAGACGCGGGCGGTGCGGTGGTTGAATTGGTTTGGGCACGATTTGGAGCAGGCGGAGTTCATTGAGTGCATACCGTTCACCGAGACGCGGGAGTATATCCAGATTGTGCTGCGGAATGCGGATGTGTACCGGAGGTTGTATGGGGGCGGGCCGGTGGCGGCGGGGGGTGAGTGATGACGGAGGGACGGGATTGGGCGCGGGTTGGACGATGGCGGGGATGAGCCGGCATGTCTGCTGCGATCAGAGTCGATATGGAGCCAAGAGGAGCCGAAGCACCTGACAATCTCAGGACCCGCCTCGTTTTCTCCACTAAGGTGTTCGACTGTGTGACTAATATTGGTTCGGAGGTTGGCTCACGCACTCCGGCTGTCATGTATCGACAATCTTTTTATGGATTAGCAATATGCTGACATTTGAGCTCAATAAAGACGGTGACCAATTAGAGATTCATGCTGATTCAGCCGGGATGGACAGGCTGATCGCCGCGTTACGGAGAGTCGCTGCCACTAAGAACCATGAGCACATGGCTACTCCGAGCTGGCGAGGGACAGAACTTAGCGAGGAACTACAATCGCAGGGAAGCTCACTACTCAATAGCGTTTCAATCTATATGTGGCCCGACTGAGGCTGGGTATGCGAGCGGCATCGACTTTGCCTTGCACGGTGCGATGAAGAAGCTGTTGTTCGGCAACAGGCTGATCGAACGGACACAGTTCAGCGCGCGGCTCCAGCCCGACCTGCTGCAGTTTGCGCGTCGGCGGGCAACGCCGGGTCGGTGGCTGCCATCTCGTTTTACTACTGCCCCGGAGGATGCGGCTGCTGGCGGTGATGGAGCGGGAGGAGGGGATTGAGACCAACGAAGTCGCGGGGCGGTTGGGGTTGGAGGAGGGGTGAGTGGCGCGGGCCGGGGGCAAGTGCGGGTTTTCTAGGTTCCAGCTTGCCAGGGGTTGAGGATGGTGAGGGAGAGGCCGCGGAAGTCCTTCTCGTTGCGTGTCACGAGTGTCAGGTCGTGCTCGATGGCGGTGGCGGCGATGAGGCCGTCGGCGGTGGTGAGGGTGAGGCCGGCTTTGCGCGCATCGGCCGCGATGGCGGCCCAGCGGCGCGCGATGGGGTGAGTGACGGGGAGCAGGTTGTCAGCGAACCAGGCGGGGAGGCCGGCGGTCATCCAGTGTTCGAGTTCCAAACGACGTTTCCCAGAGGGCAGGTTTTCGACGCCGAGCCACAATTCACCGAGCGTGATCACGCTGGCGTAGAGCGAATGAGGCGGGAGGGAGCGGAGCCAGGCGACTATGTTTGGATTGGGCAGAGGCTTGGCGAACTCGGAGATGACGTTGGTGTCGAGGAGGTAGTGGCTCACAGGTCGGCGGGACGGGGATAGTCAGGGGAGCGTGGGGCGTCGAGGCCGGAGCCGGCGAGGGGAGAGTCGCTGAGGAAGTCGGCGAGGTTGGGTTTTTGGCCGTTGGATGGGACTCCGGGTTCGGCGTTTTTCTCGTGCCAGGCGGTGATCCCCTGGACGATGATCTCGTCGACGGAGCGAAAGTGACCGAGGCTGAGCTCGTCGTGGACGAGACGTTCGGTTTCGGGTTTGAGATTCAGCGGCATCTCAATTCCTAAGGTAGCGGGAGCGGGGAGGGTGTGCAAGGGCCGGGTGAGGGAGGGCGAGAGTGTGCTGGGATTATAGTTAGGTATTGACCTAAGTAATAGTTCGTGGGTAGGATGGGGGAGCGGTGGGAGAACTCAGACAGTGACGACGCAACTTTCGGTGGTGGATGTGGTGTTCCGGGCGCTGGCGGATCCGACGCGGCGGCGGGTGTTGGAGCGGCTGAGCCGGGGTCCGGCGACGGTGACGGAGCTGGCTGCTCCGTTTGCGATGAAGCTGCCGTCGTTTGTGCAGCACATGGCGGTGCTCGAAGAGAGCCAGTTGGTGCGGTCGGTGAAGACGGGGCGGACGCGGGTGTACCGGCTTGCGCCTCGGCGGTTGCGAACGGTGGAGAGCTGGTTTGACCAGCAGCGGCGGATGTGGGAGCGGCGGTTGGATCAATTTGACGCATATGTGACGCAGTTACACGAACAGGAGAAGGCAAAATGAGTTTGGATTCCTACAGCCAGAACGATGCACTGGATTTGATTTTGGAGCGTGTGGTGGATGTGCCGCGCGAGTTGGTGTGGCGGGTGTGGACGGAGCCGGAGCATTTGAAGCCGTGGTTCTGCCCGAAGCCGTGGACGACGCCGGAGGCGGTGATGGATGTGCGGCCGGGGGGGATTTTCAAGACGGTGCTGCGGTCGCCGGAGGGGCAGGATTTTCCATACACGGGGTGTTATTTGGATGTCGTGCCGAAGTCGCGGTTGGTGTGGACGTCGGCGTTGCTGCCGGAGTACAGGCCGGCGGCGGCGCAGGCAGAAGGCGTGCCGGTGTTCACGACGGTGTTGACGTTGTCGGATGTGCCGGGCGGGACGCGGTATGTGGCGCATGTGATGCACCGCGACGAAGCGGGGCGGATGACGCACGAGAAGATGGGCTTCCACGAAGGGTGGGGGACGATGGTGACACAGATGGCGGAGTATGCGAAAACGCTGCGGTAGGCGCTACTTTTGAGCGATTAGCTTGACCATGCGGAGGGGCTTGCGTTCCCATTCGTGGAGGGCTACCGCGTCCTCGTACTTGAGGATGCGGAAGCCCTGGAAGATTTCGAGGAGCTCGCCGGTAGCGTATTCGAAGGGGGCGTTGGAGCCCTCTTTGTGGCCGCATTCGACGACGATGAGGCCGCCGGGCTTGAGGGCCTGGCGGACGCGGTGGATGGAGCGCTTCTCGATGGGGTAGAGGATGGCGATGAGGTCCCATTGGGAGGCGCCGAAGTCGAACTCTTAGTCGGCGGAGAGGTGCGCGTGGAATTTGAGGCCGGCGGTGGTGGCCGCTTTGCGGGCCTGTTCGATGCCGGCGCGGGAGGTGTCGAAGCCGGTGACGTCCCAGCCGAGGCGGGCGAGGTAGAGCGAGTTGCGGCCTTGACCCATGGCAACGTCGAGGGCGCGGCCGGGCTTGCGTTCACGAACGGCTTCCATGAGGAGGGGCGTGGGGGCGGTGGGGTGTTTGGGCTGGGCGGCGGTGTAGACGGGATCGTAGAAGGCGCCTTCGTCCCAGGAGGCGATGAGGGAGAGGGCCTTTTCGGCCTCAGCGGGGGAGAGGCCGGTGGCGAGTAGTTTGGTTTTGTATTGATCGAGGGCGGCTTCCCAGGAGAGGGATTGGTGGGCGGGTTGCTTGTGCCAGGCGGTGAAGGCGGCGTGGGCGGCGGCTCCGGGGGCGGGG
>JAFLBB010000290.1 GCA_017304135.1 Acidobacteriota bacterium
GCAGATGGGTTGCGTCGGAGCCGCGGCGGGCGCGTTCGCGGGCCGTGCCGCCGGCGCGGCGGGCCTCGCCGAACTCGCTGCCGGCCGGATCTTCAACGGCCCAGGGCACAGAACCTCCCACTGCTGCGATAACCCAAGTCCACCGCTGGCGTTGTCGCGGCCGACGATTTGTCCGTTCTCCACGGCGCGCCATTTCGTGCGCCCCTCGCCGATGTCGGAGCCGTCCCACACTCCGGCGAATGCATACTCCTTGCCGTCGACCGGCTTCAATTTCCCGGCCGCGCAGTTGGCCGAAGCGCGGTAGATCTTGCCCGCCTCTTCCTTTTTCCGGTCGGCGATGCACTTGGTGAGCCCCGCTCCCTTCAGGCCCTGCTCGGTGCACTCATCGCGCAGCGACGCATCGGTGAACTTCGCTTCGGCCACCGCGTTTTCGGTGCCCGTGCCCGTCTGCGCATATACGGTCGGGGAAGCGCACCGGGAGCAAAGCGCGAGCGAATCGCCTTGTTCGGCCAACAGCGCGCCGGCGAACCATAGTGCAAAGACAGTCTTCTTGGTCATAATGTGGGGATACCCTCTCACCTCCGCATTGCGCGAACCGGGCGCTGGAGCTGTCATGGACAATGCAAATAATCCCGCCCCGCTCCATCTCGACTACCTCTTCTCGATCACCTACGAGGAGCTGCGCCGCCTGGCGGCCAGCGTCAAGCGCGGCGACCACAGCGCCACGCTCAACCCCACGGCGCTGGTGAACGAGGCCTGGATGCGGTTGCGCGGCGCGCCCGGTCTCGACGTCGAATCGCCGCTGCACTTCAAACGCATTGCCGCCCGCGCCATGCGCCAGATTCTGGTGGAAGCCGCGCGCCGCCGGCAAACACAGAAGCGCGGCGGCGAGGGCCTTGCACAACTGGTCTCCCTCGACGAGGCCTCCGCGGCGGGCTCTCCGCCGGCCCCCGACGCCGACGAGGTGCTGGCCCTGGAACACGCGCTCAGCGAACTGGAATCGCTTGACCCGCGCCAGGCGCAGCTTGTCGAAGCGCGCTTCTTCGGCGGCCTCGATGTGAAGGAACTGATGGAACTCTTCGCCGTCTCCGAGGCCACCATCATGCGCGACTGGCGCACCGCCCGCGCCTGGCTCGCCCAGCGCATGCGAGGCAATCTAGAATGACCGGCGACCGCAGCGAGTTCGCCCGCCTGCGCGAACTCTTCGAGCGCGCCGTCGACCTTCCCCTCGAACTGCGCCGCGCCTTCGTCGCCGCCGAGTGCGACGCCAATCCCGGCCTGCGTCGACAGTTGGAAGCCATGCTCGACGAGGATGCCGCCGCCGGAGGCTTGCTGGATCGCGACGCCGCCGCCCTCACCGGCAGCATGCTCACCAGCCTGGAGACGCGCCAGTGCGGCCCCTATCAACTTGAGGCGCTGCTCGGCGAAGGAGGCATGGGCGTTGTCTATCGCGGCCGCCGGCCAGATCTGGACAGCCTAGCTGCGATCAAGGTTCTGCGCGACGCCTGGGTCTCCCCGGCCCGCCGCGAACGCTTTGAACGCGAGCAGCGCACCCTCGCGCGCCTCCATCACCCCGGCATCGCCGCTTTCCTTGACGCCGGGGTCACCGCCGAAGGCACGCCGTGGATCGCCATGCAGTTGGTCGAGGGCGAGCAACTGCTCGATTACTGCCGCTCGCGCTCGCTTCCCGTGGCCGCGCGCCTCGGTCTCTTCCTGCAGGTCTGCGACGCCGTCCAGTACGCCCATGAGCGCGCCATCATTCACCGCGACCTGAAGCCCTCCAATATTCTGGTCGACGACGCCGGCGCGCCCAAGCTGCTCGACTTCGGCATCGCCAAACGCATCGAGGACACGCAGCCGCCCGCCGACGCCACGCGCACCGAGTTGCGCATGATGACGCCCAAGTACGCCGCCCCGGAGCAGGTGCGCGGCGAGGCCGCCGGTGTCTTCACCGATGTCTTCGCCCTCGGCGTCATTCTCAGCGAATTGATCGAGCAGGCCCCCGGCCCGGCCTCCTGGGACGAACTTCGCGTCATCGCCCAAATGGCCGCCCATCCCGACGTCGCCGCCCGCTATCGCAGCGCCGATGCGCTGGCCGTTGACGTCCGCCGCTATCTGGCCGGCGAACCGTTGCAGGCGCGCCCCGACACCAGCCTCTACCGCCTTCGCAAGTTCCTCGCCCGCCACCGCGCCGCCGTCAGCGCCATCGCCGCCGGCCTGCTGCTGGCCGCCTCGCTCGGCGCTTACTTCACCTGGCGTCTGAAGCAGAGCCGCGATGAAGCCGTCGCCGCCGCCAACCGCGCTCAGCGCATCCAGGCCTTCCTGCTGAACCTCTTTGAAGGGGGCGATAAAGCCGCCGGTCCCGCCCACGGCCTTACCGTGGAAACGCTGATCGACCGCGGCGTGCGCGAAGCGCCAGCGCTCGACCGCGAGCCCGCCGTGCAAGCCGAGGTCTACGGCACACTCGGCCGCATGTATGGCCGCCTCGGCCGCTTTGACGCCGCGGAGCGCATGCTCCGCTCCGCCATCCAGCGCCATCCCGGCGGCGCCCAGGAGATCGAGAGCCGCATCGAACTGGCCCTGCTTCGCTCCGAACAGGGCCGGTTTGAAGAGGCAGAAGCGCTCGCCCGCCGCACCATCGCCCTCGCCCCCGCCAACCTGGAAGCGCAGGAGGCCCTCGGCCGTATCCTCACCGAGCGTGGCCGCTACGACGACGCCGTCCGCATCCTCGCCCCCGTGCTCGCCCGCCGCGAGCAACTCCCCGCACTCGACAAACGCGCCAACGCCGCCTCCGCGCTGGCCAGCGCTCACTTCTATGCCGGGCGCTATGACCAGTCACGCGCTCTCAACGAACGCGCGCTCGCCCTTCGCATCCAGGTCCACGGCGAACGCCATCCCTACGTCGCCGCCGATGGGACCAACCTCGGCGCCATCGACTTTGAAACCGGCCGCTACGCCCAGGCCGAGCCCCACTTCCGCCGCGCGCTTACCATCGTCGAAGACTGGTACGGCGCTCATCACCCGGAAACCGGCTCGGCCCTCACCATGCTCGGCCGCTGCCTGGTCTACCAGCAGCGGAACGCCGAGGCCCAGCCGCTGCTGCAACGCGCGCTGACGATTCAGGAAAAGGTCCTCGGCCCGGCCCATGCCCGCGTCGCCTCGGTAATCAACGACCTCGGCAACATCGCCGTCGCCGCTGCCCGGTACGACGAGGCCGAGGTCTACTACCGGCGCATGGAAGACATCTACCGCCAGACGCGGGGCGATGCGCATTACCTGGTCGCCACTGCCCTCTCCAACCGCGCCAATGTCTATCTCAAGAAGGGTGACTTCGCCCGCGCCGAAGCCATCATGCACGACGTGGTGGCCCGCTACACCAAGGCTCTCTCGCCCCAGCACACCAACACCGCCATCGCCCGCATCCGCCTCGGCCGCACACTATCGCGGCAGAAGCGCTGGCGCGAAACTGTGGTGGAAAGTCAGGCCGGCTACGACTTGCTCAGCGCCCAGGCGCAATCCGCCGTGAGCTGGCTGCAGGGCGCGCGCGAAGACCTCGCCGCTGGCTATGCCGCGCTCGGCCGGGCCGAACTCGCCGCCCGCTACCGCCGTGAGTGGGAAGACGCGCGCCAGTAGCGCCGCGCGCCGGTAACGCCGGGTTAGCGGTTCATCCCCGCAATGGCGTTGCTCACCGCAAACAGCGTCTTGCCCGCCGTCACATAGAGCGTCTTGTTGTCCGCCCCGCCAAAGGCCGTGTTCGTGATCGTGTCCTCGGGAATGGGAATCATCCGCAACAGCTTGCCTTGCGGCGAAATCACGTGCACGCCGCACTTGGTGTCGAGCGTTTCGTGCGTTCCGCGCCGCCGGTGCAGCCCGGCCGCGGCATAGAGGTTGCCTTCCACATCGATCGCCATCCCGTCGGCGCTGCGGCCCGGATAGAAGTTGTGGTGCACGCGGCGGTTGGCGAGCGTTCCTTCGGGCGACAAATCATAGGCGCGAATCGCCCGCGTGCCGCCCTCCACTTTGTTTGCTTCGATCAGGTAGAGCGTCTTGTCGTCGGGAGAGATCACCAGCCCGTTCGGCCACTCCGTGTCCGGCGCAACCAGCAGCCGCGTGATCTTCCCATCCGGATCGATGCGGTAGACGCCCGCCACCCCGGTCGCATTCGTTGGCTTGGCAGCGGTTGCAGAGGTCGCATCCGGCGCCGGGTCAGTGAAGTACAGCCGCCCCTTCGTGTCGATCGTCACATCGTTCGGCGCGTTGAACTGCTTGCCCTCAAACTGCGCCGCGATCACCTCCACCTTGCCCGTCTTCAGATCGGTCCGCGTCACGCGCGGCGCGGAGCGACCGGCATCGGAACCTTCGCAGGCAATCAGCCGTCCCTGCCCATCGAACAGCAGCCCGTTGGCGCGGTTGGAATCGGCGCGGAACACCTCGTGCTTGCGTGTTTGGGGATGGAACCGCAGGATGCGGTTGTTGGCCACGTCGGTG
>JAFLBB010000291.1 GCA_017304135.1 Acidobacteriota bacterium
TGTGGTGGAGCGGTTTGGGAAGAAGCCGGAGCGGTTTGGGGAGCGGGTGGCGGGGGTGTTGGGGCGAGTGGGCGGGAGCAAGGAGGAGATGCGGGCGGCGGTGGCGGGGATGCGGGGGGTTTGGGCGGAGATGGTGGCGTTGACGGCGGGGGCGTACCGGGCGCGGTTTGATTTGGGGGCGGCTAAGGGGTGAGGGGGTTAGTTGGGGGGGTGGAGGGTGGAGGGAGAAATTCGTATTTTGAATGCAGGAGAGACCAACGGGCGGCGTGGATGGATACACTGACGGCGGCGGCGCGCTCGGAGAGGATGTCTCGTGTCCGGCACAAGGATACGAGGCCTGAACTCGTGGTGCGGAGACTCCTTCACGGGCTCGGATACCAGTACCGGCTGCACCGGTCGGACCTGCCGGGGAAACCCGATCTGGTGTTCGCTTCGCGAGGCAAGGTTGTGTTCGTTCATGGATGTTTTTGGCACCGGCACTCCGCCCGGTGCCCGTTGACGCGATTGCCGAAGTCGCGGCTGGAATTTTGGAGGCCGAAGCTAGAGGCGAATCGCCTGCGGGACGAACAGAACCGTAGGAACACGCCGAGTCGATCACTCCGACTTCAAATCTGCGACTTGAGGATTTCTATTGCAGGTTTTTGGCTGTAGACGATGTTTGGATCGCGCTGGGAGAGAGACTCCTAATCGCGATGTTCGCCCCGCTATGGAACAGGGTAGTGGACGGTTTTGGGAACCATGATCCGGGGAGGGGCCGAGATCGCGGAAAGAAGCCAGCCTGGGACGTGCTCCATCCTGGGCGGACGTGGGCGGCCAAGCTTCAACCGGGGAAGGACGAAGCAGCGATCCTTCGTAGCATCGAAGCTTACTTCGCAAAGCACAGCAAAGCACAGCATCTGATCGGCTGGTAAACACCGGAACCGAGCTATGCGCGGGTGGGGATTGGACTCCGCGGCCAGGCGTGATCGTGCGCCTACATCTTGATGAGCGGCTTGCCGGCGAAGGCTTGGCGGAGGGTTAGGATGAGGGCTCCTAGGTAGGCGACGGAGAGGGCGGCCAGGGTGAGGGCTTGGGCGGTGCGGGAGGAGGCTTGCATGCGGGTGGAGATCCACCAGGCGGCCAGGGGGATGATTTGGAGGGCGTGGAGGCCGACGGCGTGGGCGATGCGGAGGTCGCCGTGGAGGGTGGACCAGTTGAGGAAGGGCAGGCCGGGGCCGCCGTCGCCGGCGCCGATGGTGTGGCCTTGGAGGACGACCATGATGACGCCGATGAGGCTGCCGATCATGAAGAGGACGAGGCCGGTGCGGATGCCGGAGATCAAGAGGGGATGGAGGGCGAGGTCGCGCCAGACGTAGCCGAGGAAGACGCCGAAGACGAGGAGGGAGTTGAGGAGGATCATGAGGCCCATGAAGCCGAAGACGGAGGCGTCGAAGGGGGTGGTGTTGTTGAAGTGGGAGGGGACGCCGCGGGCGGACTGGAGGGCGATGGAGATGATCTCGGCGAACATGGTGAGGGCGATGCCGCGGGCGAGCCAGGGGGTGGGGGGCCAGGTGGCGAGCGGGGCGAGCATGAGGGCGATGGTCCAGACGTAGAGGGCGATGGAGAGGGCGAACTTGATGGGTTTGAGCCAGACGTTGACGCCGTAGACCTGGGTGGGGTCAAAGGCGCCGGCGAGGATGAACATGACGGCGAGGGCGAGGTGGGCCCAACCGGTGAAGTGGAGCAACGGGCTGCCGAGGCGGATGTTGTGGAAGAGGTCCGTCATGAGAGTGTGGGTGCGTATCTATCGGCTATTCGCGGAGCGCGGCGTAGGCGCTGTTGAAGTAGAGCAAGGGGTGGCCGCCATGGACGGAGGCGTGGGCGACGCGGGCGATCAGGATGTCGTGGTCGCCGGCGGTGATGGTTTGTTCGATGGCGCACTCCATGTCGGCGAGGGAGTCGTCGAGAAGGGGGACGCCGGAGGCGCCGGTGTGCCAGTTGACGCCTTGGAAGCGGTCGCGGCCGCGGGTGGCGAATTGATTGGAGAGCTCGCGTTGTTCGACGCGGAGGAAGGAGAGGCCGAAGCGGGCCTGCTGGCGGAAGAGGTCGCGGAGGGCAGAGTCGTGGCCGATGCAGATGAGGATGAGGGGAGGGGAGAGGGAGACGGAGGTGAAGCTATTGACGGTGAGGCCGTGGGGTGAGCCGTCGGGGCCGATGACGCAGGCGACGGCGACGCCGGTGGCAAACTGGCCGCAGCAGCGGCGGAGATCATGCGGGTCCAAGGGCGGCGGTTCTCCTTGCTTCAGGATGATTTGACAAACAGTTAAAGTCAATCATATCATTTGGTTGTGGGATGCACTTGGCGCATGACGCGGGGTGGCCCCAGGCTGGGAGGACGATTTGATCAAACTCGACATTATCAACGAAGTCGTCAACAAGACGGGGATCACGAAGACGAAAGCCGAGATGGCTGTAGAGACCGTCTTTGAAAGCATGAAGCGGGCGCTGAGCCATGGCGAGCGCATCGAGCTGCGCGGTTTCGGCATTTTCAATGTCCGCCCGCGCAAGACGGGGATTGGGCGCAATCCGCGGACGGGGGCTGAAGTGGCGATACCGCCGGGCAAGGCGGTGCGGTTCAAGCCGGGCAAGGAACTGCAGGCGCTGTAGGGCGCGGGCCGCGAGGTGTCTTCTTTCGATCCCGCAGGCTACATCCACCAGAGGCCGGAGCGCGCGCGCGAACGGTATTGGGTTCACGCGGCGCTGCTGTTGTTGACGCTTGTCACGACGACGGTGATGGGGGCGCGGCTGGTGGACAATTTCCAGCGCAACATTGCGCCGTTTTCCGATGATGATCTGGGTGCGTTTGCACGGCTGATTCAGCAGCCGTCGCTGGTGTTGGAGGGGTTGCCGTTCAGCCTGACGCTGGTGGCGATTCTGATGGCGCACGAGATGGGGCATTACCTGGCGTGCGTGTATTACCGCATTGACGCTTCCCTGCCCTACTTTTTGCCGGCGCCGACGTTGATTGGGACGCTGGGGGCGTTCATTCGCATCCGGTCGGCGATTGGGACGCGGAAGGAGTTGTTCGATGTGGGGATTGCGGGGCCGATTGCGGGGTTTGTATTTTTGCTGCCGGCGCTGTTCATTGGGGTGGCGTATTCGAAGGTGATTCCGGAGATCAATTTGCGGGGGGACCTGGCGTTTGGAGTGCCGCCGTTATTGGGTTTGGCGCAGCAGTGGTTGTTTCCGGGGACGGCGGAGGCGGATGTGTATTTGCATCCGGTGGGGCGTGCGGCGTGGGTAGGGCTGCTGGCGACGGCGTTGAACCTGCTGCCGATCGGGCAACTGGATGGGGGCCACATTCTGTATGCGTATGCGGGGCGGTGGCACAAGCGGCTGACGTACCTGTTTCTCGCGCTGTTGATCCCACTGGGGGTTGTGTACTCGGTAAGCTGGATTGTGTGGGCGGTGATTTTGTTTTTGTTTGCGCGCAAGCATCCTCGGATTCACGACCGCGAGCCGTTGGGGGGGACGCGGGCGGTGCTGGCGCTGCTGAGCGTGGCCATCTTTTTGTGCGCGTTCACGGTGACTCCGATTTCGATTTTGGATGTGCCGACGGGACAGTAGAGAGACGATGAAGATTTCGGCGACGATCATCACGCTGAACGAGGAGCGCAACATTGCGCGGGCGATGGAGAGCTTGCGGTGTTGCGATGAGATTGTGGTGATCGATTCGCAGTCGACGGACAGGACGTGCGAGATCGCGGCGAACCTGGGGGCGCGGGTGATTGAGAATCCGTTTCCGGGGTATGCCAAGCAGAAGAACTTTGCTTCGGAGCAGGCGACGCACGATTGGATTTTGTCGATTGACGCCGATGAAGCGTTGAGCGAGGCGCTGGAGGCGGAGATCTGGCAGATCAAGAAGCATGGGCCGGAGTTTGACGGCTACACGTTTCCGCGGCTGGCGCAGTATTTGGGGCGGTGGATTCTGCATGGGGGGTGGCATCCGGACCGGAAGGTGCGGCTGTTTGACCGGCGGAAGGCGGAGTGGGTGGGGGATTATGTGCATGAGTCAGTGAAGGTGCGGGGGCGGGTGGGGCATCTGGAGGGGAACCTGCTGCACTTCACCTGCGATTCGTTGAGCGAGCATTTGCGGACGCTGGACCGGTATACGACGCTGGCGGCGCAGCAGATGATCGACCAGAAGCGGAAGATCGGGTGGACGGAGCTGTTGGTGGATCCGCCATGGACGTTTGTGCGGACGTATTTTTTCCAGCGCGGGTTTTTGGATGGGGCCGAGGGGCTGGCGATTGCGTACATGGCGGCTTACTACAACTTTTTGAAGTATGCGAAGGCACTGTTTCTGACGGGGCGATGAGGATGCCCGGCGCGGTGGGGATGAGTAACGCGGTGGGGATGAGGGCGGGGGGATGGCGGTGAAGATGCGTGTCTTGCATATGGACACGGGGCGGGAGATGCGGGGGCGAACGTTGCGTCTTCCGTC
>JAFLBB010000030.1 GCA_017304135.1 Acidobacteriota bacterium
GCGGCGCGGCGGGTCCTGGGCAAGCCTGGCATTGGGATCATTACGTGGAAAAGCACAACCTCTGGTGGCATTTCAACAGATTTGCCGAAGCGATCAAAGGCATCGACCCGCGAAGCGAGCGCTTTGAAGCCTCCTTCAGCGAGCAGGATTCTCTGCGCCTCTATACGCTGCGCGGCCGGAAGAATACGCTCATCTGGGTCCGCGACGCCGGGAGCGATTGGCGGACCGAGATCGCGGAAGGGCGGCAGGCGGCCCCACGGCGAGCTACGCGCCTTTCCTGGAGCGAGGCGGGAACGATCCGCATCTACGATCCCTGGCGCAATGTGTGGAGCCGGGGTGAGGCGCGTCGAGGAACACTCGGTCTCGCGGAATTCCAGCGATCGGTGGTGATCCGCGCCGGGAGGCAGGCATGAAACCCGGCGACGTCGTGGCCGCGCCGGGCCTCATCAGCTTTTGGGATTTTCAGGAGAAAGCCGGAGAGCCGAGGGTGAGCGCGGGACGTCATGCCTATGCGCTCGAAGAGATGGCCGGACCCGTGCGGCGGGTGGATGACGGCGTGTTCGGGCCTCATGCGGCGCAACTGGGCGCGGGGCAGTGGCTGCGCGCCGCGCGGGCCGATTGCCCTGCGCTGAACCTGCATGGTTCTCGCGCGCAGGTGACGGTGGTGGCGTGGCTGAAGCGCGAACAGAAGCAGCTGATCCCGGGCCAGTGCGAGGCTGTCGCCGGCATGTGGAATGAGACCCACGCGCGGAGGCAATACTGCCTCTTCCTCAACCTGCGGATTTTCGACAGCGCCGACCAGGTGTGCGGCCATGTTTCGGGCGTGGGTGGACCGACGCCCGGCCAGCGCTGGTGCATGGATGCCTCGATTGGAGCCACGCCCGTGCCGCTGGGCGAGTGGTGTTGCGCCGGCTTCACCTATGACGGCCGCGTCGCCAAGTCGTACTTCAATGGCCGGCTCGACGCCCGCGACGGCCGCAATCCCTACGTCTACGAGCTTGGTCTCTACGATGGGGGCCGCGAAGGGGCTGACTTCACGGTGGGCGCGGTGGATCGAGCGGGCGAGATGGGGAATTGGTATCAGGGCGCCATTGGCGGGCTTGCTGTGTTCAGCCGGGCGCTCGGTGAAGACGAGATGGAGAAGTACACGATATGAAAATCACCGACATGCGCGTGAGAACGGTGCTGGTGCCCTTGGAGGCGCCGCTGCGGCACTCGACGGGAGTCCATCCGGCGCGCTTCATCCGCACGATCCTGGAGATCTTCACCGACGAAGGCATTACGGGCCTGGGGGAAGTGGGCGGGGGCGATCAGCGCGGCGCGCTGCTGAAACTGAAACCGCGCCTCATTGGCGAGAGCCCCTACGCGCTGGAGCGCATCAAGCAGAAGACGCTGCGGCAGATTTACTACCTGTCCAATCCGAGGCTCTATGCGGCCATCGAGCTGGCGTGTCTGGATATTCAAGCCAAGGCCGCAAACCTGCCGCTGTGCGATCTCATCGGCGGCAAGCTGCACGACTCGGTTCCCTTCAGCGCCTATCTCTTCTACCGCTATGAGGAAGGCGGCAAGGGCGGAGAGACAACACCGGAAGAGATGGTGCGCTGGACGCGCGAGCTTGTGGCCCGGTACGGGTTCAAGTCGGCCAAGCTGAAGTGCGGCGTGCTGCCTCCGGATCAGGACGTGGACGTGATCAAGGCGCTGCGCGCGGAGTTTGGGCCGCGCTTCGGGTTGCGGCTGGATCCGAATGGTTACTGGTCGCGCGGCACGGCGATTCACGTCGCACATGCGTTGGAAGAGTGCCGGCTGGAGTACCTGGAAGACCCCACCTGGGGCCTGGAGGGGATGGCCCGCGTGAAGGAGCGCACCTCGCTGCCTCTGGCCACCAACATGTGCGTGACGAACTTCGAACATGTCGCCGCCGGGATTGCCATGAACTCGGTGGACATCATCCTGAGCGACATCTATTACTGGGAGGGCGTGCGCGGAGTGAAGACGCTCTCCACGCTGTGCGACTGCTTCCGGTGGGGGTTGTCGATGCACAGCGGCAGCGAGTTGGGCGTGACGATGGCGGCTATGATCCACACCTGCTCGACGCTGCCCAACCTGAGCTACGACGCCGATGCGCATTACCACCACTTGCTGGACGACATCATCGAAGGCGGACTGATGCAGCCCGAAGAGGGGCGCTACAAGGTCCCCACTGGCCCAGGGCTCGGCGTAACGCTCGACGAAGACCGCATGGGCCGCTACACGGAGCTATTTGAGAAAGAAGGCGACTATTATGCGCGGTTCCATGAAGACACCCGCAATGCGGACTGGTTCCCGATCAATCCAGGCTGGTAGGGCGAAGCAACTCCTGCCGCTCCTTCTGCTCGCTCTGCCGCTCTGCGCCCAGGACGAGGTGCGGCGCGCGGCCTGGACGAAGCCCGAGGTGACGGCGCGCATTGAAGAAGGAATCCGTGCCAATCGGACAGGTTGGGTGACGCTGCGCGTGGTCGACGCTCAGGGAAAACCGGTTTCGGGGGCGAGCGTGGAGGCGGAATTGGTGCGCCACGAGTTTCTCTTCGGCGCCAACGGATTCATGGTCGATGGTTTTCAGAAGCGCGAGGAAAACGAACAGTTCGCCCGTGCCTTTACTGAATTGTTTAACTTCGTGACCATTCCGTTCTACTGGCGGGGCATCGAGCCGCGGCAGGGCGTGGTCCGCTACGACTCGACGAGCGAGCCGATCTACCGCCGCCCGCCGCCGGAGACCGTTCTGGCCTGGGCCGCCAAGCATGGGTTGACCACCAAGGGCCACACGCTGGTGTGGGACAACCCGACGCACCAACTGCCGGAGTGGCTGCCGGAGAACCCACGCGAGCGGGAACGGCTCATCTGGCAGAGCGTGGAGCGGACGGTGTCGCGCTATGGCCGCCGGATTCCCGTTTGGGATGTCGTCAACGAATCGATCGCCCGGCACATCAACGTGCCGATGCCGCGCGATTATGTGTTTCGCGCCTTTGAACTCGCCAACCGGCTCTTTCCGCCGGAGGCCACGCTGCTGATCAACGAAACCACGGCGCTGTGGTCCAACGACCGCGACGAGTACAGCCCGTACTACCTGCTCATCTCGAACCTGCTGGCGCGGGGCGCGCGCGTGGACGCGATCGGTTTGCAGTTCCACTTCTTTTCCGAGGGCCAGCACCAGGATGTTCGCGAAGGCAAGGCACTGACGCCGGACAAGTTCTTCCGCATCCTGGATCTCTATGGCCGGTTCGGCAAACCGCTGCATGTGACCGAGATCACCATCCCCACGCTGCCCGCCACGACCGATGGAGAACAGGCGCAGGCCGAGATGACGCGCGACTTCTACCGTGCCTGGTTCAGCCACCCCAACGTGGAAGCCGTCACATGGTGGAACCTCGTTGACGACACCGCCGTGCCTGGCGAGGACAAGTGGCGGGGTGGATTGGTTCGCCGTGACTTTAGCGAGAAGCCCTCCTATGCCGCGCTTCGCAAGCTGATTCGCGAGGAGTGGACGACGAAGTTCAACGGAACGGCGGACAGCGCGGGTTCGGTGACGTTTCGCGGTTTCCGTGGCCACTACCGGGCGAAAGTGCGCCGCGGCGGCAAGGAGACGGTGGTCGAGTTCGATTTGAAAAAGGGCACGTCCACGCAGGCCTTACGCGTGGAGGGCCTGTGAGCCTTTCGCGCAGGGCGCTGCTGGCTTCCCTGCTCCCGCCGGAGAGGCCGAACGTGCTGTTCATCACGGTGGACGATCTGCGTCCGCAGCTTGGCTGCTACGGAGACCGCGTGGTGAAGTCGCCGCACATCGACCGGCTTGCGGCGCGGGGCGTGACGTTTGACCGCGCCTACTGCCAGATGGCGCTGTGTTCGCCGTCGCGCACCTCGTTTCTTACCGGCCTGCGGCCGGACACAACCAGGGTCTACGACCTCACGACGCATTTCCGCTCCACAGTGCCCGATGCCGTGACGCTGCCCCAGTTGTACAAGAACAACGGCTATTACGCGCACGGGATCTACAAGGTCTTTCACCTGACGGGGACCGTTCCGGCGGTCGGCAACATGAATGACGCGGCCAGTTGGAGCGACCCGCAGGAGCTTCCGGTGAAGCCCGTATACGGCCCTGAGGGCATGGCCCTGCTGGAGGCCGACATGGAGGTGTACCGCAAGGAACGCGCCGCCGGCACCATACGGCCGATTCGTTCCCTGGCCACGGAGCGGACCACAGTGGCGGATCACGACTTGAGCGATGGGGAGGTGGCCCAACGCGCCATGGCCTTCCTGCGCAAGCGTGGGAAGGAACCGTTCTTCCTGGGTGTCGGCTTCTACAAGCCGCATCTTCCGTTCGTCGCTCCGTCGAAGTACTGGGACCTGTACCGGCGCGAAGATTTGCGGCTGCCGGACAACCGCTTCACGCCGCGGGGGGCGCCGCCGTACTCGGTGGTGGACACCTCCGAGTTGCGCCACTTTACCGACATTCCCAAGGAAGGCCCGATCACGGAAGAGCTGGGCAGGAAGCTGCTGCATGGCTATCTCGCCTCCATCAGCTACGTCGATGCGCAGGTCGGCCTTGTGCTCAATGAACTCGACCGCCTCGGCCTGCGCGAGAAGACGGTGGTCGTCCTGCTGGGCGATAACGGCTATCAGATCGGCGAACACGATATGTGGGGCCGCAAACACACGAACTTTGAAACCTCGGCGCGCGTTCCGCTCCTCATCGCGCCGCCTCGTTTCGGGCGCGGGTTCCGATCGGGGACGGTGGTGGAGCTGCTGGATGTCTATCCGACCGTGGCCGGGCTGTGCGGCCTCAAACCGCCGGCCAACATCGAGGGCGAAGACCTGCGCCGTGCCATGGCCGGAGCTGATGTGCGCTGGCAGCGCGCCGCCTACACGCAATATCCGCGCGGCAAGCGGATGGGACGATCGGTCACCGATGGCCGCTACCGGTACACGGAATGGTCCATGCCGGAGCAGGCTCCCGAAGCCATCGAGTTGTACGACCACTCGACTGACCCCGAGGAGAACGTGAACGTGGCAGGGGAGACGAAGTACGCGCGGGAGACGGGCCGGCTGAGCCGGCTGCTGCACCGGAAGGAGGCTGCGTGAAGCTCAAGGACAAGGTCGCCATCGTCACGGGCGCGGGGCGCGGCATCGGCGCGGCCATCGCACAGGCCTACGCGCGGGAAGGGGCGGCGGTGGTGGTGAACTACTCCGCTTCGGCTGAGGCCGCGGCCGGCGTGGTTAAGGCGATTGAAAGCTCGGGAGGCCGGGCGGTCGCTCACCAGGCCGATGTGGGCGGGCTTGCCAGCCACGAAGGGCTCGTGCAGTGCGCGCTCACACACTTCGGCCGGGTGGACATCCTGGTCAATAACGCGGCGATCGACAGGCGCGTTCCCATCCTCGATGCGGCCCCGGAGCAATGGGACGCGGTGTTCAACGTCAACCTGCGCGGCGCTTATTTCCTGGCCCAGCGCGCGGCGAGCGAGATGGTGAAGACAGGCGGCGGCGCGGTGTTGAACATCGCCAGCGTCCACGACGAGCAGGCGCATCGCAACAACTCGATCTACACCATCGCCAAGGGCGGCATGAAGCTGATGACGCGCTGCATGGCACTGGAATGGGCGCCGCTGGGCATCCGGGTGAACTCGCTTTCGCCGGGCGCCATCCTCACCGACATCAACCGCGCCGTCCTTGCCGACGACGCTTACAAACAACGAGTACTCGAGATGATTCCGCTGCGGCGGATCGGCTCGGTTGACGACCTGACGGCGGCGGCCGTGCTGCTGGTCTCATCCGAGGGAAGCTACATCACCGGCACGACTTTTTATATAGACGGAGGTCTTCTCCTATGAACACTGCCAACTCCACCAACGGGGGCCACGCTGAGATGGTCACGATTTGCGAACGCTACCGGAAGCTCTACGGCGGCCTCATCTTCGATGTCCTGGAGCACATGGGGCATCCGAATCAGGCTGTGTCGCACAAGCTCACGGCGCTGCATGCGGAGATGAAACTGGCCGGCCCGGCCTTCACAGTGAAAGGAACGGTCTCCACGGAAAAGGACGAGTCCAAGCGCTACAAGCGGCTCGCCATGATCAAGCAGATGAGTTTCCCCTGCATTGAGGTACGCGATGCGGGCACGCCCTTTCATGTCGCCTTGTATGGCGAGCTGAGCGCCACGACTGCCCGCGCGCATGGCGCCGTGGGGGCTCTGGTCGATGGCGGCGTCCGCGACAGCACGCACCTCGTGAAGATGGATTTCCCGGTCTTTTGCCGTTACCGCAACCCGGTGGAGGCCTTCGGGCGCTGGATGATGCTCGACTACCAGGTGCCCATCCGCATTCACGGCGAGTTGAGCGAGTCGATCATCGTCCATCCCGGCGACTTCATCTTCGGCGATTTCGATGGCGTGGTCGTCATCCCGCGCGAGCTCACGATTCCGGTTCTGGAAGAGTGTGAGCGCATCATCGGCATTGAAGATACGGCGCGGGTGGAGTTCGCCCGCGGCGACGACCCCGTTGAGGTTTTTGAAAGGCACAAGAGGCTTTAATATGCGCTCCGCGGCATGCATTCTGTTTGCGATGGCGACCCTGTGCGCCGCTCCCTCCAAGGAGCTTTGGCAGCCCTACTACGCATTCCCGCGGAGCGGGGCCGGCCACGTTGACCTCTCCAATAACTGGCAGCTCGGCTGGCTCGATCAACAAGCCGCTGATGCCGCCGGAGTCTCGGCCGTTTCAAAGTGGATCACGGTATCCGAGCCGACATCGGTGCAGATGGCGCTGCACAAAGCAGGCGAGCTGCCGCACCCGTATCACAACCTCAACTCCGCGAAGTACGCTTGGGTCGACGAGAAGGTCTGGTATTACAAGAAGCGATTTGTAGCGCCTGCGATGCCGGCGGGCGGCTTCGCGTTTCTCACCTTTGAGGGCCTTGACTACTTCGCGCGCATCTGGCTGAACGGCGCACTGCTCGGCGAGCATGAAGGGATGTTCGGCGGTCCGGTGGTGGAGGTGGCAAAGCTCGTCAAGCCCGGTGTTGAGAACGAGATCCTGGTGGAGGTTCGCGCCGGCAATTGGGGCAGGAAGGCGAAGTATGACCCGCGCAACCCCGGCCGCACGATCAAGCCCTGGGTGATTTCAGGCGGCACGGGCGGCGAGATGTTCTTCTCGGTCGGCATGTGGCAGGGAGCGCGGCTCGACGTCACCGGCCCGGAGCATCTGGAGCGTCCGTTTCTCACAACCAAGGCCGCCACGGCGGCGCAGGCCACGCTGCATCTGAGCGTGGAGCTATTTCGCGGCTCGCATTCCCTGGAGTACAAACTCCATGCCACCGGCAATGAACAGATGCGCTATTACCGCGAGTATTGGAAGGACCTCCAGAGCGCGAAGCCGTTCGAGGTGGATTTCGAGTTGCTCGACCGTGCGACAAGGAAGCCGGAATTCAAGACCACCATCAAGACATCGGCGCTGACCGGCCGGAATTGGGTGGAGCGGGATCTTGTGGTTCCGGCGCCCAAGCTGTGGTGGCCGAACGGCCTGGGCAAACCGCATCTCTACCGCGCCCGGCTGACGCTGCGCGAGGGGACCGGCGCGCTCGATGCGATCGAATTCGACTATGGCATCCGCACACTCAAGCTGGAAATGACGCCCGGCCCGCGCCAGGCTGATCGCTGGTCGGAATGGCAATTCGTCGTCAACGGCCGCAAGTTCTTCATGAAGGGCGTGAACTGGATGCCGGCCGACATACTGCTGGACGTAAACCGCGACAAGTATCACTGGCTGCTCAGCGCCGCGCGCAACGCCGGCATACAGATAGTGAGGATCTGGGGCGGAGGCCTCCTGGAGCCGGAGTCGTTTTATTCGGCGGCGAATGAACTCGGCATCCTCGTCTGGCAGGACTTCCCGATCGGCAACGGCATCAATCCCGACTTACCGCAGCCGGTGTGGGAGGCCCAGGTGATGCAGACCATCTTCCGCCTGCGGAATCACCCTGCCCTCGCGGTCTATTGCGGCGGCAACGAATTCAATCCTTACGCCGAAGGCAACGCCGCGGCGGTGGGCATCATGGAACGCTCATTCGCCGACTTCGACCCCAGCCGGCCCTTTCGCCGCACCTCGCCCGACAACGGCAGCATGCACGACTATCCGGACATGGATCCCACCTGGTATGCGCGCAAGTTCCCCTTCCTGCCCTACATGAGCGAAACCGGGATGCACAACATCCCCAACGCCGAGACGCTGCGCGAAGTGGTGGATGCGCGGGAACTCACCAAGCCCCTCTCGCGCATGTTCGACAAGGACTTCGCCGACCGCTTCCCGGACTTCCGCCATCATTTCGTCGAGTATGCACCGAGCCGCGTGCCGCGCATGTTGAGCCGCGCCAGCCACATCGAGGATACGGCCGAGCCGTCGCTGGAGGTTCTTTCGGAAGCCACGCAGATCGGCGCGGGCGAGTTCTATCAGGTTCTCTCCGACCTGCTGCAGGCAAACTATCCCACCACCGCGGGCCTGATGCCGTGGGTGTTCAAACGCCCCTGGCCCGTTGTGGCCATCCAACTGGTGGACGGCTTCGGCCACCCCACCGCGCCTTACTATTTCCTGAAGCGCACCTACGAGCCTGTCCACGTGCTGGCGAAGCTGGAACATCTTCTGCTCGCGCCAGGCGAGAGCATTCCCATCCACGCGGCGGTGACCAACTCAGAGGCGACGGGACGCGCAGGGCTTACCGTCACCGCGCGCATCCTCGACGAACGCTTCACGGAGCTTTGGAAGCGAACCGCGCCGGTGGTGGTGAAGCCGGGCCCATCGGTGGCCACGGCGTCGCTTGGTTCCTTCTCCCTTCCGGCAAAGGGCGACTGCTACATCTTTTTGCTGATGGAACTCCGTGATGCCGCCGGCGCTCTGGTGTCCCGATCGGTGTACCACCCGAGAATCCTCAACATGCTTTCCGACGCGAAGGTGCTGGCCGAATTCCGGCAAGCCCCCAAAGAGTGGCCGTCGCTCGACAAGGGGCCCTGGCTTAAGCCGGCGGTCGCCGCCAACGCCACTTCGCTGGCGCTGGAGATGGTTCACAAGAGGCCCGCCGCTCAAGGCCGGACCGAAATTCAGGTGCGCATCCGGAACACGGGCAAGCACCCGGCCTTTCCCGTGAAGGTCGACATCACGGGGGCGAAGCGCTCCTTCTTTGCTTCCGACAACTACTTCTGGCTGGCCCCTGGCGAGTCGAAGATTGTGACGGCGGAGGTTCTCTGGCGCGACGCCGGGGCCGCTACGGTGGCGGTGGCCGCGTCGGCGTGGAATGCGGCGGATCTCTCCACTTCGTTGAGCAGGTAGCGCGTGCGCGCGGGCACTTGCAGCCACGCTGGAACTCGTGATCACCGGCGTATTGTCACAGCACGGCGGCTGCCAGGTTACCGGGCGGGCATGGAGGGAGCGGCGGCCGGAACCCCGCCGCGCTTCACCGCGACTCTCTCCTCGCTCACCTCCGGCGCGGGCAGCCGCACGCCCTTCCGCCACCATGTCGTCACGCGGAACACTAACTCACGCCCGCCCGTGGCGCGCGTCTTGGCCACATCCAGTCGCGTGTCGAAGTGCTGATGATTGAATCCGCTACGTGCGCTTGCAAATCGTGTTTCTACTTCACCCAGCAACTGCAGATGACCACCAGATACACTGAAAACACAAAGATACGAATACGACAGGAGATTACCGCCTCCATCCACCTCGACTAGCAACTCCGGCTCGTCATCGCCAGTAAGATCCAGGAACCGCGCCGACTTCACCGATGCCCTTCCACCGCCCACCATTTCCGTCTCAGCTCGCCATCGCCCATCGCGCCACTCGAGCAACGAAACCCGCGCCGCATACCAGCACTGCTCGCAGTGCGTCACACCCAGAAACGTGTAGGTGAATAATCCCACGTACACCGGACGCCGCTCCCGTCCGCTCGCCCCCACGATAAACTGCGCCTTAACCAGCCTGCGCCGCGACTCCGGTTCCTCGCCCGTCACGCTGATCGAAAAGCCCTCTTCCCGGTCCTCGGCCTTCCCGATCACCTCAAAGTAATATGCTGGCTTGCGAAACAGCGCCGGGTCTGGGTAATTGCCATACACCTGCTCCCACACCTCCCTCGTCGACTCCCGCACCACCGCCCCCGGAAACGACACCCGCACCGCCTCCCGCACCCAAATTGGATCATCCACCGTCCCCGCCGCCGCCACGCCCGCCAGTAACACACTTACGGCCCACATACTCCGATACATACTCGTCCCATCTTACTCTTACCCGCCCCAGGGCGCCAGGGCCGCGGCTGCCCCGCGGTGAGCGGCCGATGAGGCCCACCGAGTGCTACAGTACCCTCATGCTCGCCCTTTGCGGCATCTCCAAGGAATACCCGTCCCCGGCCGGACCTCTCCGCGTCCTCAATGCCCTCTCGCTCGACCTCCCCCCTGGCTCCACCGCCTCCATCATGGGCCCGTCCGGCTGCGGCAAATCCACCCTCCTCTCCATCCTCGGCGGCCTCGAAGCCCCCACCTCCGGCGACTACACGCTGCGCGGCGCCAACCCCTACACGCTCTCCCTCGACGCCCTGGCCCGCTTCCGCAACTCCTCCATCGGCTTCGTCTTCCAGGACCACTGCCTGCTGCCCCAACTCACCGTCCTCGAAAACGTCCTCGTCCCCACACTGGCCTCACCAGCCACGCCCGGCGCCGACGAGCGCGCCCGCCACCTCCTCCACCAGGTCGGCCTGCGCGCCCGCCTTGACCACTTCCCGGCCCAGCTTTCCGGCGGCGAGAAGCAGCGCGCCGCCATCGCCCGCGCCCTCATTCTCGACCCGCCTCTTGTTCTCTGCGATGAACCCACCGGAAACCTCGACCACGCCTCCGCCGTCTCCGTGGCTGACCTCCTCCTCTCGCTGGCCGCCTCCGGCGAACGCATCGTGATCGCCGTCACCCATTCGGTCGAACTGGCCGGGCGCTTCCACCGCCACTTCACCCTTCACGACGGCGCGCTCCAGGCCGCTTGACGCCGCCATGCCGACCTCCCCCGCCACGCTACTTCGCCGCTCGCTGGCCCACTATTGGCGCACCTCCTCGGCCGTCGTGGCAGGGGTCCTCATCGCCGTTGCGGTCCTAGGCGGCGCGCTGCTCACCGGCTCCAGCGTCCGCGCCAGCCTCCGCCGCATTGCGCTCGAACGCCTCGGCAACACCCACACCATCCTCTCCGCCTCCACGCTGTTCCGCGAACAGCTCGCCGCCTCTATCCGCGGCTCCGCTCCGCTGCTCTCCTTCGAAGGCCTCCTCACCCATCCCACTTCCCGCCGCCGCGCCGGACAGATTCTCGTCTATGGCGTCGACGAGCGCTTCTGGCAGTTCCACAACCTCCCTGCCCCCGCCATGGGCGAGCGCTCCGCTTACCTCAGCCCCGCGCTCGCCGCCGAGCTCGCCCCTGCCAAGTCCGACACCCTCCTGCTGCGCTTGGAAAAGCCCGGCGACATCCCCGCCGAGTCCATCCACGGCCGCAAGGACGAAGCCGCCGCCATTAGGCTCCGCTTTGAAGGCGCCCTCGACGCCGGCCACCTCGGCGAGTTCTCCCTGCGCCCCTCCCAAGGCGCCATCCGCGCCATCTTCGTGCCGCTCGGCCGCCTCCAAGCTGACCTCGATGCCGCCGGCCGCATCAACCTGCTGCTCACCGCGGAAAGCACCGACGCCGACGCCGCGCTACGCCGCCACTTCACCCTCAACGACCTCGGCATCCGCACCAAGCCCGCCGGGGACGCCCTCCACCTGGACACCCTCAGCGGTGTCCTCTCACCCGCCCTCGTCGAGGCCGCCACCCACATTGCCCGTGATGCTGGCTTCACCGTCACCCCCGTCCTCACCTACCTCGCCAACACCATCCGCGCCAACGGCCGCACGGTGCCTTACTCCCTCGTCGCCGCGCTTCCGCTCCACCAGATCACACCCGCCGCCACCGCCCCCAACGCCCCCATGAGCCCCATCGTCCTCAACGACTGGGCCGCCCGCGACCTCAACGCCAAACCCGGCGACACCGTCTCGCTCGACTACTACGTGTGGAAGGACGACGGCCGGCTCATCACCGAATCGGCCGATTTCCAACTCGCCGCCATCGTGCCCATCAACGGCCTCGCCGCCGACCGCGCCCTCGCCCCCGAATACCCCGGCATCACCAACGCCGACACCATCGGCGATTGGGACCCGCCCTTCCCCATGAACCTTTCCCTCGTCCGCCCCCGCGACGAGGACTTCTGGGACCGCTACCGCACCACCTCCAAGGCCTTCCTCCCACTTGCCGAAGGGCAGCGCCTCTGGTCCACCCGCTGGGGCAACACCTCCGCCCTCCGCCTCTCCGCGGGCGACGTCTCCCACGAGGAGTTCCTCACGCGCCTGCGCAACTCGCTCGACCCCACGCGCTACGGCATCACCGTCACGCCCATCCGCGAGCAGTCGCTCTCGGCCTCGCGCGGGGCCACCGACTTCGGCGAATACTTCCTCTACTTCTCCTTCTTCCTCGTCGTCTCCGCGCTGCTGCTGGCCGGGCTCTTCTTCCGCCTCGGCGTGGAACAGCGCGCCCGCGAATTGGGCTTGCTGGAGGCCGTGGGCTTCACGCGGCCGCACGCCGCTCGGCCCTTCTTCCTGGAAGGCCTCCTGCTTGCCGCCGCCGGTTCCGCGCTCGGCCTCGTGGCCGGGCTCGGCTACGCCGCGCTGATCCTGCACGGCCTGAACACCTGGTGGTCAGGCGCTGTCGGCACGAACAACCTGCGGCTTGCCATCGAACCCACGCCGCTGGCAGCCGCCCTCGTCTTCGGACTCCTTACGGGCGCCGCCGTCACCGCCCTCACCCTGCGCCGCCTGTTGCGCGAAACACCGCGCGCCCTGCTGCTGGGCGGTTGGGAACTGCCGGCCGCGAAGGGGCGCTCGCGGGCCCGCCTCTACGCCATCGTCTTCTTCCTCCTCTCGCTCGCCCTGGCCGCCGCTGGAGCGCGCGCCGCCATTCCCGCCGTGGCCGCCTTCTTCGGCTCCGGCTTCTGCCTGCTCATCGCCGCGCTCACCTTCCTGCGCGCACGCCTCGCCCCCGGGGCCTCTTCATCGATCGCCTCACCGCGCGCCTCACTTTGGACGCTCGCCTTCCGCAACCTCTCTATCCGTCCCGGCCGCACCCTGCTTGTCGCTTCGTTGATCGCCTCGGCCACCTTCCTCGTCATCTCCGTGGAGAGCTTCCGCCGCGAAGGCGCTTCCTCCACCGCGCGCACCTCCGGCACCGGCGGCTACCGCCTCATCGCCGAAAGCGTCCGCCCCATCTATTACAACCTCAACGACACCGCCGGTCGCGAAGCCCTCAACCTGATCGATCTCAACGAGGCCAACTTCGCCAGCTTCCGCCTCAAGCCCGGCGACGACGCCAGTTGTCTCAACCTCTACGAGCCGCGCAACCCGCGCATTCTCGGCGCGCCCTCTGACTTTCTCTCGCAGGGGCGCTTTGCCTTTGCCACCTCGCTCGCCCTCACCCCCGAGGACAAGGCCAATCCGTGGCGGCTGCTCGAACGACAGGCGCTCGACACCTCCATCATCCCCGCCGCCGCCGACGCCAACTCGCTGCAGTACGTGCTGCATAAGAAAGTGGGCGACATCCTCGAAGTCCCCGGCACGCGCGGTGAACCGGTGCGCGTACAGATTGTCGCCGCGCTGGCCGACTCGCTCTTCCAGGGCGAGCTCATCATCTCCGAGTCGAACTTCCGCCGCGCCTTCCCCGACGTGCAGGGCTACCGCGTCTTCCTCATCGACACACCGGCCGCGAGCGCCGCCAACACCAGCGCCACGCTCGAAGACGCGCTCTCGGATTCCGGCTTTGACGCACAGGGCGCGGGTGACAAACTGGCCGCCTTCCACCGCGTTGAGAACACCTACCTGGCCACCTTCCAGGCCCTCGGCGCGCTCGGCCTGCTGCTCGGCACGCTCGGCCTGGCGACGGTGCTCATGCGCAACATTCTGGAGCGCCGCCGTGAGTTCGCCCTGCTTGCCGCCGTTGGTTTCCCGCCCGCGCGGCTGCGATCGCTCGTCTGGCGCGAAAGCCTGCTCATGCTCGCCGCCGGCCAGTTCACCGGCATCCTCGCCGCCGCCCTCGCCATCGCCCCCGTGGCCGCCGAACGCGGCTTCACCGGCTCACTCATTTCGATGTCGGCGATGATGGCCGCCATCTTCCTCACCGGCGCGCTGGCCTGCCGCCTCGCCGCCGCCTACGTCGCCCGGTTGCCGCTTACCGAAGCGTTGCGGGCGGAGTAGTCTCGCTCGCGCCCTGGGGCACGGCAGCAGTTGGATTTTGCCGGTAAACTGAATGCCGGACAACACTATGTGGACTCGGCGGCAAATGCTCGGCGGCATGCTCGGCACGGCGACCGTAGCCGGCGCTCTGCGCGCGGCTGGCGGGACAATCCCCGACTTGAAGATTACGGCGGTGAAGATCCACCGCGTCTTGCAGACGCTGGCCGAACCGATGGGCTACTGCTGTGCTCCCGGCGGCATGATCGGGATGCAGACCACCAGCGCCGCGGTGATCGAGGTGGTCACTGACGCCGGACTCACCGGTTGGGGCGATGGCGGATGGGGCGGCGAACCGCTGCGCCGCAACCGCGGCCTGGTCATCGGCCGCTCGCCCTTCGAAGCCGAAGCCATCTTCGACGAGATCACCGAACTCGGCGGCGATGGCTACCAGGCGCGCCTGCCGCGCAACGCTCCCTCGCCGGGCGGCCTCGATTGCGCGCTCTGGGATCTGATGGGCAAGGCCCTCGGCAAGCCCGTGTGCGCCCTGCTCGGCAAGCAATACCGCAAGCGCGTGATGCCCTATGCCTCCATCGGCTACCGCAAAAACTGGAAGGACCTGGAGGCGGGCTTCGCCGAAGAGCTTCGCCATTGGACCAAAGATATCGGCTTCCGCGCGGCCAAGGTGAAGACCGGCTACGATCCGGTAACCGACTACCGCGTGCTCAAGGCCGTGCGCGCCGCCATTGGCGATGAGATCCACCTGGGCATCGATTCGGGAACGCCCGGAGCCTATGACGACGGGACCGCCGTGAGCCTTGGCCGCCGGCTGGAGGAGTTGAATCTGGAGTTCTGGGAAGAGCCCATCAACAAGTACGATCTGGAAGGCTACGCGCGCCTGAAGCAGGTGTTGAAGATCCCGTTGGCGTCAGGCGAATCGCTGCCCATCGATTGGGTGATTGAGAACTACATCCAGAAACACCTCGTGGACATGGTGCAGCCCGACATCAGCGAGGCCGGGTTCACGGGCGGCAAGCGCGTCACCTACGCCTCGTGGCTGAACCGCGTGCGGCTGGTTCCGCATAGTTGGGGAACGCCGCTACGCATCGCCGCGGAGATGCACTGGGTGGCTTCGATCCCTGACCTGTCGAGAGCCTGGAATCCGCCCCCGCCGTTGTTCGAACTGCACATTCCCGCCGAGAGCCCGGCTTGGGGGCTCACCACGCGGCGCATCGAGGTGGACCGTGCCGACGGCATGATCGCCGTACCGGCTGGTCCGGGGCTGGGCTACGAGGTCAACCGCGACGAGCTGGCCAAGTACCGGCAGTCGATCATCGAGATCTGACAGCGGGCCGCGCTGTCCCGCCTCCGCCGCCCGCGCCGAATCCGTTCGACAATACAGACAGTGGTCCGTTCCGCCTTCCTCGCTCTCATCCTCGCCAACGTGTGCGCGCTGGCCGCGTGGGGGCAGACGCGCCTCATGCCGCTGGCCGAAGTGCGCGCGGGCATGAAGGGCAACGGCCGCACGGTCTTCGCAGGCGACCGCATTGAAGAGTTCAACGTCGAAATCCTCGGCGTGCTCGAAAACACGGGACCGAAGCAATCGATCATCCTGGCGCGGCTCTCGGGCGGTCCGGTGGAGCGCACCGGCGTGATGCAGGGCATGAGCGGCAGCCCGGTCTACATCCAAGGGCGGCTCGTGGGCGCGATCTCCAGCGCCTTCCCCTTCGCCAAGGAACCGATCGCCGGCATTCAACCCATCGAGCAGATGCTGGCCATCCCCAACACGCCGCCCGCCGCACCGCGCGCCATCGCCCGCGGCCTCTCGCCTACGCTTACACCCACTGACCTGCTGCCCGCCTCGACGCGCGCCGAACACCGCTTCGGCGACACGCGCCTGGTGGAACTCTCGTCGCCGCTGTCGCTGGCGGGCTTCACGCAGACCGCTATCGATCACTTCGCGCCGCAGTTCCGCACTCTGGGATGGGAACCGCGCCAGGGCTCCTCTTCAGGCTCTGCGCGCGCGCCGATGGGCGACCCCACACGCATCCGCCCCGGCTCGATGATCAGCGTTCAACTGATGCGCGGCGACCTCACGATGGGGGCCGACGGTACGGTAACCCACGTTGACGGCAACCGCATCTACGCCTTCGGCCATCGCTTCCTCTCCACCGGCGGCACGGAGCTGCCGTTTGCCCGCGCCGAGGTGCTCACGCTGCTGCCCAACCTCTCCACCAGCTTCAAGCTCTCCTCGGCCCGCGAACCGATGGGCGTCATCACGCGCGATGCGACGGCCGGCGTCACCGGCACGCTCGGCCGCGCGGCGCGCATGGTGCCGCTCACAGCCACCGTCGAGGGCCCCGGCGGGAAGCACGAATACCGCATTGAGATCGCGCGCGACCGCCTGCTCACGCCCTTCCTGGCGCAGATCGCCACCTTTTCCGTGCTCGACGCCACCGAGCGGCTCTCCGGCGCGGCCACCATCGCCGTGAACGCGCAGATCGACTTCGAGGGCTCGGCCACGCCGCTCAAAATCGACAACATCTATTCAGCCGACACCGCCGCCGGCCTCATCGCCGCGCTCGGCACCGCGCTGCCGCTCACCTACGCCGTGCAATCGGACTTCGACGAACTCACGCCGCGCGCCATCCGCGTGAACCTGCGCGCCAGCGAGCGCAAGCAGCAATGGACGATCGCCGCCATCCACGCTTCGCCGGCCAAGGCCAAGCCAGGCGACACGCTGCGCCTCACTGCCATCCTGCGCGGCCCGGCGGGTGAAGACCTGGCGCGCGAGTTCACCTGGCGCATTCCGGCCGGCACGCCCGCCGGCGCGGCGCAGATTCAGCTCACCGATGCCGTCACGGCCAACCTCTCTGAGTTCGCCACCACCATCGGCCAGCAACAATCGACGCCCGAGGCAACATTGGACTATCTGAACGCCATGCGCACCAACCAGCGCGCCTACCTGCGCGTGCTGCTCACGCGCCCCGGCTTTACGCTCAACGGACGGCCGATGAATACGCCTCCGGCTTCGCTCGCCTTGCTCATGAAGGACTGGCAGCCGGCCATCGGCGCCAACCTGCTCATGCAGTCAGCCGCCGCCGAGTTCTCCTTCGCCCCTGCCGGCGGGGCCGTGAACGGCTCCAAGTACATCAACATCGAGATCCAAGACTAATGCGCATCGCCCCGCTTCTTCGCTCCGCCATTTTGGCGCTGGCCGCCGTGGCCCTCCCGGCGCTGGCCGCCACGCCGCAAGCCTGGGAACTCTCCTCCTACGACGACTTTCTCAAGGGCACGCCGAGCGGCCTGTCGATCGGACGCAACGGGCGTCTCGCGCTCGCGCCCAAGCCGGCGGAGGTGTTCGCATCCTCGCAAGGCGCGATTTATGCCATGGCCCGCGCCGCCGATGGGACTCTCTACCTGGCCACGGGTCATGCGGGCAAGCTGTTCCGTATCGCGCCGGGCGGTCAGGGCGAGGTGATCTTTACGGCGCCGGAGCCGGAGATCTTCGCGCTCGCCCTCGACGCGCAGGGGCGCGTCTATGCGGCCACGTCGCCCAACGGAAAGATCTACCGCATTGAGAACGGCCGCGCGAGCGAGTACTTCAAGCCATGGACACGCTACATCTGGAGCCTCGCCGCCGCGCCCGACGGCACGCTCTACGCCGGCACGGGCGATCAGGGCCGCATCTATCGCATCACCGGGCCGGGCCAGGGCGAAATTTACTTCGACACCGAACAGTTGCATGTCACCGCGCTCGCGCTCGATGCCAAGGGCCGCCTGCTGGCCGGCACCGAGCCCAACGGCATCCTCTATCGCGTGGAAGCCAAGGACCGCGCCTTCGCGCTCTACGACTCCGAGCTGCCGGAGATCCGCGCCATCCTGCCCAATGCTGACGGCAGCGTGTATGTCGCCGCGCTCGGTGGTTCGCTGGTGCGCTCGCTGTCCGCGCCCGGCGCTGGAGGCGGCGCCCCCCCCGCCACGCCGCAAGCCACAACCCCCACCGTCACGGTGACCGTGACCGAGGAAGGCGTGCAACGCGGCCAGCCGCCCGCGCCCAAGCCGCCGCCCATGCCGCAACCGGATGCGCAGTCGGCCATGGCCGCCGCTTCGCCCATCGTGGAGTACCCGGGCGTGGAGAAGGCGGCGCTCTATCGCATCGCCGCCGACAACACGGCCGAGACGCTGTGGTCGTCAAAGGAGGAGAACCTTTACGATGTGGCACAGCAGGGCACGCGCCTCTTCCTGGCCACCGACCACAACGCCCGCATCTATGAACTGGCGCGCGACAGGAAGACGCGGCTCATCGCCGAAACACGCGAAGGCGAGGCCGTGCGGTTGCTCGCAGACGGGCAGTCTCTGCTGGTGGCCACATCGCCCGCGGCGCGGCTGCTGCGCTATGCCGAAGCGGCAGCGGAGGGTGAGTTTGAATCGCCCATTCACGATGCGACCACGGTGGCGCGTTGGGGCCGCCTCTCGTGGCGTGCCGAGCCGTGCGCCAACTGCAGGATCGCGCTGCGCGTGCGTACCGGCAATTCGCCGCGCCCGGATAAGACGTGGTCCGAGTGGAGCGCGCCTCTCACCAGCGCCGAGGGCTCGGCGATTCCCACTCCCAACGCGCGCTACGTGCAATGGAAGGCCACCCTCAATGGATCTGCCGGCAAGTCGCCCGTGCTCGATTCGGTGCGCCTCGCTTATCTGCCGCAGAACACCGCGCCAACATTGACCGCGCTCACGGTGAGCGCGTTGTCGTCAGCGGTCGCGGTGCCCGCCGCCAAGCCCACCGCCGCGGCGCAGCCTGCCTACAGCATCACCGTGACCGAAAGCGGCGAAGAGGGTGCATCAAGCAGTTCGGGCACGCCGACGCAGCCGGTGACGCGCTCCACGGTGGAGCAGATTCAGATTGCCTGGTCGGGTGAGGATTCCGATGCCGACAAGCTCGCCTACAAGATCGAGTTCCGCGCCGAGGGCCAGTCGTCGTGGACGTTTCTGAAGGGCAACCTCACCGAGACGACTCACCTCGTCGATGCCGAGGCGTTTGCCGATGGCCGCTACCAGTTCCGCGTGACGGCGACCGATGCGGCCTCAAACTCAGTGGCCACGGCGCGTGAGACGGACCTGGAGAGCGCACCCATTCTGATTGACCGCACCCCGCCCGTGGTGACGCTTTCGGCTCCCAGGCGCGCGGGGGCAAACAACCAGACCCTCGACATCGCGGTGGAGGCGCGCGACGCAGCCTCGCCGTTGACGCGTTGTGAGTATTCGATCAACGCCGGCCCCTGGCGCACCATCGATGCCGACGATGGTGTGATCGACTCCCCGGAGGAAAAATTCCAACTGCGGCTGACCAACCTGCCCGCGGGCGAGCATCTGGTGGTGGTGCGGGCCTACGATTCGGGCAACAACGCGGGTCTGGCGCGGACATTGATCCGCTAAGCCGGCGCGGGGCGGGCCTAGAATACCTGGTGCAGCTTCATCATGTTCGTCGTGCCGGGCCGCCCGATGGGCTGTCCGGCGACGAAGGCCACCGTGTCGCCCGGCTTCACCAGTCCCTGTTCGAGCAGATGGCGGTCCATCATGGCCATCATCTCGTCGGTGGAGGCCAGTTCTGGAGCCACCTGCCCGTGAACGCCGAAAAGCACGCTCAACTGGCGCGCCCGTTCCACCGAAGGCGTGAACGCATAGATCGGCACCGAGGGCCGGTAGCGGGCCACCAGGCGGGCGCTCGTTCCGGTAGCGGTGAAGACGACAATAGCGGCGGCGCCCATGAGCACGGCGGCGCGGTAGGAGAGATAAGCGATCATCTCCGGACTGGTGCGATGTTCGGGGCGGCCCAGGTCATGCCCGCCGAACTCGCCCAGCTTGAGGTCCGTCTCGGTGGCCACGCGCTCCATCATGCGCACGCTTTCCACCGGATACTTGCCGGCCGAGGTTTCGGCCGAAAGCATCACGGCGTCGGTGCCGTCGTGAATGGCGTTGGCCACGTCGCTCACTTCGGCTCGCGTCGGGAAGGGATTCTCGATCATCGATTCGAGCATCTGCGTGGCCGTGATGACGAAGCGGCCCATCACACGCGCGCGGTGGATGATCGACTTCTGAATGTAGGGCACCTGTTCGAGCGCCATCTCCACGCCAAGGTCGCCGCGGGCCACCATCACGCCGTCGGAGGCTTCGAGAATCTCGTCGAGATTGTCCCAGGCCTCGGGCTTTTCGATCTTGGAGATGATCGGGATCTTGGCCTCGTGCTCTTCGAGCAGGTGGCGCAGGCGGAGCACATCGTCGCGCTTGCGCACAAACGACAGGGCCACCATGTCGATGCCGCATTCCAGGGCCTGGCGCAAATCGGCCATGTCCTTGCGCGTGAGCGATGGCGTGGACACCTTCACGCCGGGCAGGTTGATGCCCTTACGGTCACTGATCCGGCCGCCGTTGACGACGGTGCACTTCACGGCCACGCCATCGCTCGACAGCGCTTTCAGCTCAATGGCCCCGTCGGCGAGCAGGACGCGGTCACCTGTGCGCACATCGCGGGCAAAATCGGCGTAACTGGTGGCGGCCACCTGGCAGTTGCCGGTCACCTGTTCGGTGGTGATGGTGAACGCCTGCCCGGTTTCCAGCACGCAGCCGCCACCCTCGAAGCGGCCGAGCCGGATCTTGGGGCCCTGCAGGTCAAGCAAAACGCCGCACGGTTTGCCCGCGGCGTGGGCCGCCGTGCGCACCGCATCGATGCGCGCCGCGTGCTCGGGCGCCGACCCGTGGCTGGCGTTGATGCGGAAGACGTCGGCGCCGGCGCGCAACAGCGCTTCCAGCGTGGATTGTTCGGTCGATGACGGACCGAGAGTGGCTACGATTTTGGTATTTCGCATGTCGGAAGTGCGCTACGATGGCCTACTGCCCATTATGTCGTTGATACATGTGATCATTCTTGCGTTTGTTCAAGGAGTCACCGAATTTTTACCGATCAGTAGCAGTGCCCATCTGGCGCTGGCCCCGTGGCTTCTCGGTTGGGAGGATCAGGGGTTGGCCTTTGACATCGCCCTGCATTTCGGCACACTGCTCGCCGTGCTGGTCTACTTTTTTCGTGATTGGGTCCAGATCATCCTGCAGGGGTTCGGCCTACGCGGGGGCCATGATCCGGAATTGAAGCGCAACCGGGCGCTGTTGTGGTTTCTCGCCGCGGGCTCGCTGCCCATCGGTTTCTTTGGTCTCCTCCTAAAAGAGCACGCCGAAACGACTCTGCGCAACCCCGTCATCATCGGCTCCATGCTGATTCTCATCGGCATTGTGATGGCCATTGCCGACCGTGCCGGCCGCCACCAGAAGACAATCGAGCACGTAAACTTGTTTGACGCGCTGCTGATCGGCCTGGCCCAGGCGCTGGCCATCGTGCCCGGCACCTCGCGCTCCGGCATCACCATCACAGCCGGCCTGTTCCGCAACTTTGAGCGCGCCGCCGCGGCCCGTTTCTCGTTCCTTCTGTCCACTCCCGCCATCGTCGCCGCCGCCGGCAAAGCCTACTACGACCTGCACAAAGCCGGCGGCATTCCGCCGGGAATGGTGCTGCCGGTCGTCCTCGGCGTCTTCTTTTCCGCGCTCACCGGTTTGGCCACCATTGCTTTCTTTCTTGAGTTCCTCCGCCACCGCACCCTGAAGTTCTTCATTTACTACCGCATCATTTTTGGCATACTAGTAATCGCTCTGGCAGTTTTCCTCCGCAAACCCGGAGGATGAAGATTCTTGGACCCACACCGTTCGATCGCCTGAACGAAGCAGGAGGCTTAGTGTGCCTATCCGCTTCGCTCGCGCTCACCCTCTCTCTCGTTTCCTATAACCCGCTCGATCCCAGCTGGAATACGGCCAGTGGCGCGGCACGTGCCCAGAATCTTATCGGCAATACCGGCGCCTGGCTTGCCGATGTTTTGCTGCAGACGTTCGGTCTGTCGGCTTACCTCCTGCCGCTCTTCCTGTTGGCCCTGTCCTGGAAATGGATCCGCTCGTCGCCCATTGAGACGCAGTGGGCCAAGGTCGCCGGCGCGCTCACGCTCGGCCTGGCCAGTTGCTCCATGCTCAGCCTGAGCGGCGATTGGGGCGTGCAACCGGTGAGCGTGTCGGCGGGCGGCGTGGTGGGCGGCATCCTCGCCGGCTGGCTGCTGAACGCCTTCAACCTGACCGGCGCGGTGTTGCTGTGCTCAACGCTGCTGCTGATGTCGCTTTACCTGATCTCCACCTTCTCGCTCCAGCGCTTTCCCGAGTGGGCCCTGACACCGCTGCGGGCCTGGCGTGAGTTCCGCGCGGGCTTTGAGGCCTGGCGCGAATCGATGCGCCGCAAGAGCGAACAGCGCGCCGCGGCCCGCCAGGAAGCCCGGCGCCGCGCGGCCTCCGGTGATGAGGACGACGACCTCTCGCTGCGTCCGCGCCGCCGCCGCAGCGATGTGAACGACGACCTGCATCCAGTGGAGCCGCGTGTTTCACCGCTCGCTCCGGCCCCTTCAGGCGCGGGCACGGCCACCGCGGCACGCCGCAGAACCGAACTCTACACCGTCGTCTCGACGCTCGACGACCAGATCCCCATCCGCACGCTCGACCAGGAAACCGAGGAGGAGCAACTGGCGCCGGCGGCGCGAACGGGAACCCTGGACACGCCTCCGTTTGAACCGACTTCGGCGCCGGCCTACGCCCGCCACGCCGCACCCGAACCGGCGATGCTGGAGCCGGCCGTGGTGGAGTACGTCCCGCCGCCTCCGGCCGCCGAACCCCTTCCGGCGCGCCCCGTGGCCGCGGCGGTCCCGGGCGCGCATTCCAAGTCGCTGGCGCACTTCCTGCTGCCCTCCACCGAACTGCTGAACGAACCCGAGGCGCGCTCGGCCTTCGACACCGAGGAGCTGAAGACGATCGCCGGGCGCATCAAATCGAAGTTTGAAGAGTTCAACGTGCTCGGCTCGGTGACGCAGATCAATCCCGGCCCCGTGGTGACGACCTTTGAGTTCAAGCCCGAGGCGGGCATCAAGTATTCGCGCATCACCACGCTCACCGAGGACCTCTGCCTGGGCCTGCAGGCCGAGTCGATCCTGATTGAGCGCATTCCGGGCAAGCCGACCGTGGGCATCGAAGTGCCGAACTCCAAGCGCGAGGTGATCGCGCTGCGGCAGGTTCTCGAAAGCGACGAGTTCCGCAATGCGCCGTCGAAGCTGACCATCGCGCTCGGCAAGGACATCTCCGGCCGCATCCGCGTGACGCAGCTCGAACAGATGCCTCACCTGCTCATCGCCGGCTCCACCGGTTCGGGCAAATCGGTGATGCTGAACTCGCTCATCATGAGCGTGCTCTACAAGTCGACGCCGCACGAGGTGCGAATGGTGCTCATCGACCCCAAGCGCGTCGAAATGGGTATGTATGAAGGCGTGCCGCACCTGCTCACGCCGGTGATCACCGACCCGCGCAAGGCCACCAACGCGCTGCGCAACGCCGTGGCCGAGATGGAGCGGCGGTTGAAGCTGCTGGCCTCGCAGGGCGTGCGCAACATCGACCAGTTCAACAAGAAGATCAAGCAGAAGCTGAGCCAGCCGCGGAGCTTGTTTGAGGAGGAGTCGCCGAGCTACGTGGAGGAGCTGCAGCCGCTGCCCTACATTCTCATCGTCATCGACGAGCTGGCCGACCTGATGATGCTCGAAAAAGGCAACGTCGAGGAGTCGGTGACGCGGCTGGCGCAAATGGCCCGCGCCGTGGGCATGCACCTGGTGGTGGCCACGCAGCGGCCGAGCGTGGACGTCATCACCGGTTTGATCAAGGCCAACTTCCCGGCGCGCATCTCGTTCCGCGTGGCCACGCGCGTGGACTCGCGTACGATTCTCGACGTCATGGGCGCCGAGCACTTGCTGGGCAAGGGCGACATGTTGCACCTGCCGCCCGGCTCGGCGCGGTTAACGCGCGTGCACGCTGCCTACGTGACCGAAAACGAGATCTGCGGCGTGGTGGACTTCTGGAAGGACCAGGCGCAGCCGGAGTACGACGAGAGTTACCTGATGGCTCCTCCGGCCGATGACGCCACCGTGGCCGAAGGCGACGAGGAGTTCTCCGGCGCCGAGGATCCGGCCTACCAGGACGCCGTGCGCGTCGTGCTCGAAGTGGGCAAGGCATCGACTTCGATTCTGCAGCGTCGGCTGCGCTTGGGCTATGGCCGCGCGGCGCGCCTGCTCGACATGATGCAGAAGGAAGGCATCATTGGGCCGCCCGACGGCAGCCGTCCGCGCGAGGTGCTGAAGCGGCCGGACTGGATGGACGAGATCGACAATTCGCTGCGGTAGGCGAGCGGGCACGGCTCCCACCGCGAGGGCCCGTCTGCCACTATGATGGAGCGATGCGAATTCCGCTTCTGCTCACCCTTGTTGCGCTGCCCGTGCTGGCCCAGGACGGGCCGGTGATGCAGTCAATTCTGCCGCGTTTCCAGGCGGCGAAATTGAATCTGATCGAGACCGCCGAGTTCATGCCGGCCGAGAAGTACAGCTTCCGGCTGACACCGCCGCAGCGCACCTTCGGCGCCTGGATGGAGCACAACATCCAGATGAACTACGGCTCGTGCGGGATGATCGCGGCTGAACGCAAACCCGCGCCCAAGCTCGACAACGCCGGCAAGGACGAACTGGTGGCCGCGCTCAAGGAGAGCTTCGACTACTGCGAGCAGGCTTTCAAGGCGCAGACCGAGGAGTCGGCGGTGAAGACGCTGCAAGTGGCCGGACGCCCGGTGTCGCCGGTGAATGTCATGGTCGGCCTGGTGGTGAACTGGAACGAGCACTACGGCAACCTGGTGGGCTACCTGCGCTCGAACCACATTGTGCCTCCAACGACGGCGCGGGCGCAGAAAGCCAAGAAGTAGGCCCTTGCGCCTGCAACCAGCCTTCAGCCCTTGGCCCCGGCCATTTTGGGCGCGATGAACCAGCGCAGCACGCCGCGAGGCCGGGCGCCGAACTGGTCCACCTCAATGCGCATGAGCGCACCTTTCTTGAAATCGACTCGCAGCGAGGGGGCGTCGAGCAGGAAGCTGGAGAGGTGGCTGAACAGCGGCTCGTGGCCCACCAGCAGCAGTTGGCCGCCGTCGCGATGGACGCGCAGTTCGTCCCAAGCCAGTTCAGGCCGTGAGTCCGGCACAAGGGCTTGCGTCCGGAGCAGCTCGCCTTTGTAGCCGAGGACCTCGGCGGCGATCTCGGCGGTTTGCAGCGCGCGGGCGTAGGGACTGGTGAGTATGTAGTCAGGCTTGACACCCGCCCACTGCGCCAGTTTCATCACTTCACGCGTTTTTTTGCGCCCCTCCACGGTCAACTCCCGCTCGGCGTCGGGCATGCCGGGCCGGCCGTTTTCCGCGACACCATGACGCAATAGAAACACATCCATGGCTCTGCTCCGTCACCCCCGGGAACCATCCCCGGGTGCCTCCATGAACATTCTCACATAGAATTGTTGTTGTACGGCGCTCGCCCGCCGGCGGACCCCAACGTGAACCTCAACCGGATCGCCCTCTATCTCGCCCTCGGCTCGGCCGTGGGCTCGCTTGTCTCCATCGCCGTGTGCCACTCGCTGCTGGCGCTGGCCTTTGCCGCGCTGCTGCTGAGCGGCACGCCGATGCGGTTGCCGCGCTTCTGGCCGGTTCTGGCGGTGCTGGTGGCTTGGACGGTGCTGGCCGCGCTGCTGTCGGAATCGCCGTGGGAGGCGCGGCCGGCGCTGCGTAAGTTCTACTGCCTGCTCACGCTGCTCACCCTGTGTTCCACGCTCACGCTCGAATGGGCGCGGCGCTTGATGATCGCGCTGGCGGCGGCCGGGACGTTCAGCGCGGCCAAGGGACTGGTGCAGTTCTGGCAAAAGTGGGAGGCCGCGCGCGCGGGCGGACAACCCTTCTACCAGAGCTATGTCGGCGACCGCATCACCGGCTTCATGAGCCACTGGATGACCTTCGGCGGCGAGATGATGATCGTCCTGGTGGTCATCGCCGCGTGGATCTTTTTCTCCGGCGACCGGCAGCGCATTGTGATCTGGTGGGTGGCCGCCGCGCTCGTGTTCGCTGCCATTCTGCTCGGCTTCACGCGCAGCATCTGGCCGGCGACGGCGGTGGCGGGGCTGTATCTCATGTGGTTCTGGCGGCGCTGGCTGGTGGTGGTGGCGCCGGTGGTGATGGTTGCGGGACTGCTGCTGGCTCCGCCCCCGGTGAGCGAACGGGTGCGGTCCATCTGGAACCCCGACAAGAAACTCGATTCCAACGAACACCGCGAGGCGCTGCGTGCGGCGGGATACCGTATGATTGCCGCGCATCCTCTGTTTGGCATTGGTCCCGAACACACGCAGCGCGAGTTTCCGAGGTATGTGCCGGAGCAATACAAGCCGATTCCCAAGGAGTGGTGGTACGGCCACCTGCACAACATCTATCTCGACTTCGCGGCCGAGCGCGGCATTCCGGCGCTGCTGGCGTTTCTCGCCATGATCGGCTGGGCGTTGCGCGACTATCTGCGGCGCGTGCTCACGCTGGCGCCCGAAGAGCACACACGGCGCATGCTTCTGCACGCGGCGATTGCGGGCGTAATCGCGATTCTCGTCGGCGGACTGCTGGAGCGCAACCTCGGCGACAGCGAGGTGCTGACATTATTCTGGACCCTGCTGGCCTTGGGCCACGTGGCGCTGCGGCGCGAGGAGGCGCCGCATGAGCACGCTGCATAACCGCACGATCGTGCTCGCCGGAGGCGCGGGCGGACTGGGCTCGGCGGCGGCTCGAGCGCTGGCGGCCGAAGGTGCGCGATTGGTGGTGAGCTATCGCGCCAACGCCGCGCGCGCTGAGCCGCTCAACGGAATCGCCACGTTGGTGCAGGCTGACCTGGCACGCAAGGACGATCGCGCACGGCTGCTTGATGCGGCGGGCGACTTGTATGGGCTTGTCGTGTTCGCGGGCAATCCGTCGCGCGTGGCCTCGCCCGATGAGTTGGACGAAGCGCTGCGCCTGTCGCACGAGGTGAACTGCCTCGGCCCGCTCTTGCTAGCCCGCGAGGCGGCGGCGCGCATGAAGGACGCCGGAACGCCTGGAGCGATCGTGCTCTTCTCCACGATGCAGGCCGTGGCGTTGTTTCCTGGTTCAACGGCCTACGCGGTGGAAAAGGCGGCGCTCATCCAGGGCGCGCGCATTCTGGCCAAAGAGATGCGCGGACCGGCGAACATCCGCGTCAACGTGATCGCGCCCGGCGTCACACAGGCGGGCATGGCCGAAGCGTCGATCGCGGCGGGCAAGTATCAGCGCTATCTCGATGAGGGAATCATTGCGCGCTATGGCCGCGCCGAGGACATTGCGCGCACCGTGCGGTTCTTTCTCGAACCGGACAATTTCATCACCGGACAGGTGCTCACCGTGGATGGAGGACTCACGCTATGACTACGCTCACGCGCCGCGGCCTGCTCGCGATTGCCCCGGCGGCCCTGGCGCAAACGCGCCCGGAGCCGCTGTTCAACGGCAAGAACCTCGATGGCTGGTTTCGCGCCGCGTTCGGCATCTGGCGGATTGAGAACGGGGAGCTGGCCGGAACGTCGGACCACACGCTGCCAGGGCCGGGCTACCTCATGACCCAACGCGCCTTTCGCGACTTCGACCTCAGGTTGGAATTCTGGATTTCACGCGGCGGCAACAGCGGCGTCTACATTCGCGAACCACACCGCGCCTGGGGCTCGAAAGGCGACCTGCGTCCAGGGCATGGCAAGTCGCGCGGTTACGAGATCCAGATCGACTACAACGACCAGAAGAACCTCACCGGCTCCGTATACGACTTGAAGAAGCCAGGCCGTGTGTTGGGCGGCGAGGAGCGCTGGAACCGCTACCGCATCGTGTGCCGCGGCAAGCGCGTGGAGATCTGGGTGAACGGCGAACAGGCAAACGCCTTCGACGGCATCGAAACCGCCGAAGGCGCGATTGGATTCCAGATTCACGGCCAGCAGCCACACGACCACACGGTGAAGTTCCGCAACATCGGGATCCTCACCCTGTGAGCGCGGCGCGGGCACGGCGCGAACGAGATGGCTAGGCCTCGGTGATGGTCACCGACTTGAGCGTGTCGCCCTGTTGCGTCGCGTTGACAATATCCTGACCCGAAGTGACCTGGCCGAAGACGGTGTGCTTGCCGTCGAGCCAGTCGGTGACGATATGGGTGATGAAGAACTGGCTGCCGTTGGTGTTCGGTCCAGCGTTGGCCATGGAGAGCGAGCCGACCTTATGGCGATGCGGGTTGCCCTTGCACTCGTCGGCGAAGCGGTAACCGGGGCCGCCGCGGCCGCTGCCCTCGGGATCGCCGCCCTGGATCATGAAGTCGGCGATGACGCGGTGAAAGATGGTGCCGTCGTAGAACTTGTCGCGGGCGAGGAAGACGAAGTTGCTCACGGTGTTCGGCGCGTCGGCGGCGAAGAGATCGCAGACGATCGTTCCGCGTGACGTTTCAAACGTGGCCGTATACTTCTTGCTCGTATCAATCGACATCGGCGGCGGGGCCGCATACTGTTTCATATCCCTTCAGTGTAGCGGTTCCAGAGCCGCCGTCCGCGCCCGTCTTGATACGCTAGGACCGTCATCATGAAACGCCGATCCCTTTTGAAGACCGTCGCCGCCGCGCCTTTGGCGGCGCAACTCCGCGCACAGGGCAAGCAAGCCTGGCTGGGCCCCGACTATTGGGCCAACCCGCTGCAGGACTGGCGGCGCGTGGGCGACCGCATCGAGTGCCACGTCTCCGGAGGCGACCGCAACGTCTACTGGCTGACGCGCGAGACTGCACCCGGTGCGCCGTTCACGATGTCCGTGCGGCTGGGCAAACTGGCTTCCGACGCAGGCAAGAGCGAAGGCTACGCGGGTTTTCGCTTCGGCATGCGCGGCCACTTCAACGACTATCGCGACACGGCGCTGCGGGGGTTGGGCATCGACGCGGGCATTACGACGCGGGGCAAGCTCTTCATCGGCACGCTGGGCAACAGCCCGGTGATCAACTCACTCGACGACGTGACGCTCACGCTGACGGTGGACCGAACGGAAGCGACGCTCGAGGCTGGCGGCGTAACGATCAAGGCGACTGTGCCCGAGGCGTGGACCGGTGGCGGCGTAGCGCTGGTGGCGCATCATGGTGCGACGCCGAAAGGGCTGCCGGTACTGCGCGAACCGGCCGCGCCAAACGCGGGCAAGCAGCCGCAGGAGCGAGGCGGCGATACGCGCTTCTGGTTCAGCGATTGGAAGCTGGCCGGCGCGGGCGTGCGCGAGTTACCGGTGCGGGCGTGGGGACCGATTCTCTTCCTGCAGTACACGCTGTCGCGGCGGACGTTGAAGCTCACGGCGCAACTGGCTCCCGTGGAAGTGGAGCAGCAGTATCCGCCGGTAGAGTTGCGCGTGAATGGCAAGACCATCGCCAAGGCGCAGGTGGAGCCCTATTCGTCGACGGCGCTGTTCCGCATTGCCAAGTGGGATGACACGCGCGACACGAAGTTCACGCTCCACTGGCGCGGGGCCACCTATGGCGGCGTGGTGAAGCGCGATCCGAAAGAGAAGCAGAAGCTGGTGGTGGGCGCCCTCACCTGCCAGGGCGAGTTCGGATTCCCACATCAATTGATGGCGGCAAATCTGCATCGCATCAAGCCGGACATTCTCTTCTTCACCGGCGACCAGTTGTATGAGGCCAACGGCGGCTATGGCATCCAGCGCGGGCCTGCGGAAGCGGCGCGGCTCGACTATCTGCGCAAGTGGTTCATGTACGGCTGGGCGTGGGGCGAGCTGACGCGCGAGATCCCCACGGTGAGCCATCCCGACGATCACGACGTGTATCACGGCAACATCTGGGGCGCGGGCGGGCGCAAGGCAGTGTTGAGCGATCCGCCGCCTGGCTCGCCGGGCACGCCGCATCAGATGGGGCAGGATTCAGGCGGTTACCTGATGCCGCCCGAGTGGGTGACCATCGTCGAGCGCACGCAGTCGTCGCATCTGCCCGATGATCCGGATTCGAAGCCCATCGAACAGGGCATTCCGGTGCACTTCGGGCAACTGGTGTGGGGCGGCGTGAGCTTCGCCATCATCGAGGATCGCAAGTGGAAATCGGCGCCAAAGGACTTCCTGACGGAGGCGCGCATCTGGAACGGATGGGCGCAGAACCCGATGTGGGACGCGGCGACGATGGGCGACGTGAAGGGGGCGCAGTTGTTGGGCGAGCGGCAGGAGAAGTTCCTCGAGCGCTGGGTGCGCGATTGGGACGGCATCACGATGAAGGCGGTGATGTCGGGCACGATCTTCTGCAACCTGGCGACGCTGCCGCGCGAGATGATGAGCGACGCGGGCACACCGCGCATTCCCGTGGAACCCATCGGCGGCTACGCGCGCAACGAGAAGAAGGTGGCCGATCACGACTCCAACGGCTGGCCGCAAACGCCGCGCAATCGCGCGCTGCGGCTGATGCGGACATGCCAGGCTGTGCACATCGCCGGTGACCAGCACTTGGGAAGCACGGTGCAGTATGGCATCGATGAGTGGAACGACGGCTCCTACGCGATCTGCACGCCGGCGATTTCGAACGTGTTCCCGCGCCGCTGGTTCCCGCCTGAAGAAGGCAAGAACCGCAAGCAGGGACAGCAGCGCAACATGGGCGAGTTCGTGGATGGCTTCGGCAACAAGATGACGGTGTATGCGGTGGCCAATCCGGCACGGTTCGGCGTGGCTCCGGCGGCGGTGAATGAGCGCGCGCCGGGCTTCGGCGTGGTCGAGTTCGATAAGACGGCGCGCACGATCACGATGACGAACTATGCGCGGTGGACCGATTTGGCGCAGGCGGGCGCGAAGCCGTATCCGGGATGGCCGATTACGATTGCGGAGTCCGATAACGGATTGAATGGTGCGAAATTCGAACTCGCGCTGCCGGCAAAGGTAGAGGGCGTTGTGGAGGTATTTGCCGAGGGACAGGCGGCGCCGGTGCTCTCATGGCGGCTGCCCGCGCCGGCTGACCGGCTGCGCGTGTGGGCGGCGGGCACCTACACAGTGAAGGCCGGCAAGCGCACGTTTGCGAAGGTGAAGGCGGAACTGCGTGCGTGAGATCGCCATTCTGATGCTCCTCGCGGGCGTCATGCCCGCGCAGACGCCGTTCGCGCGTGTGCGGGAGGAACGGAAGATCGTGATCGATGGCGTGGAGGAGACGTGGCGGTTGGTGTGGACGGCGCCGCCGCGGCCGATGTGCGCGTCGGCTAGCGATTGGTTCACCACCTGCCCGTGCCACGGCTTTGCCTTTGGCGAGACTGGACATGCCAGCCTGCTCAGGTATCTCGGTGGAGTCGAAGTCGAGCGGATGCCTCTTGGCCCACTTTTTGACGAGGATTCACCCACTGAGGGCGTCCCCACAATTCCCCGACGGCCTTTCAACTGGAAAACGGACTCAGAGAAGAGCGTCTCCAGGAAGGGTGGATGGGAAGAGATTGAGCGACGCCCGGCGGTCCGCATTATGGAGTTCGCCGACTACGACCATGATGGCCGCGCGACGGAATTCTACCTCCAAACCAGCGCCATCGCGTGTGGCTGGCAGTTCGGTGTTGTGATTGGCGTGTCGCGCGCGAATTCGCGATTGCATGTCTTCACAGCCGGGGGCAACCCGGCCACTCCGCTGCGCTTGCGTTACCCGCTCTGGGAGACCATTCGCGAAGCGCCAGGCCCCGTTGAGACGACCGAGTGGACGTGCGGTGACCACGGCTCTGAGACCCAGAGCCAGTTATCCCTCTCCTGGACACCCCAGGGCATCACCGGCACGCGCCGCGAATACTCGTGCCCGCCGGGGCCACGGCGACTGTTGAGCGAAGCGCCGCTGGGCTCGAACCAGGAGTAGCCGCTAGACGTCGCAAATCGTCATTGCGGTATCGAGCGAGGTTAGGGCGTCTTTCAGCGGCGAGTATTCGTGGGAGAGCCAACCGGTGAAGCCGAGGTCGACGATGGCCTGGGCGATGCCGCGGTAGCTGAGCTCTTGCGTCTCGTCGAACTCGTGGCGGCCGGGGTTGCCGGCGGTGTGGAAGTGGGCCATGATGCCGATGTGCTGGCGGATGGTGCGGATAATGTCGCCTTCCATGATCTGCGCGTGATAGATGTCGTAGAGAATCTTCACGCGCGGTGAGTTCACGCGCTTGCACATCTCGGCCGCGAAGGCGATGTTGTCGAACTGGTAGTCGGGGTGGTTCACCTTTGAGTTCAAATACTCCATGCAGATGGTGACGCCTTTGTCCTCGGCGTGCGCCTTCACCTTGTTCAGGAACAACACGCAGTTCTCGATGGCCTCGGGATCGCCCATGCCGGCGCGGTTGCCGCTGAAGGTGATCACGTTGGGCACGCCATTGGCGGCCGCCTTGTCGAGATTGGCACGCATGGTCGTTTCCAGCGCGGCATGGTTCTCCTTGCGATTGAGCCCGTCCTTGATCGACCCCGCGCCGGGGGCCATGGTGGGCACAAGGCCGTGCTTCTTGAGCGTGGGCCAGTCGGCTTCACCGATCAGGTCAAACCCGGTGGCGCCGAGGCGGGCGGCGTGGCGCGCCATGTCGTCGAGGGTGAACTTCGTCCCGCGGAAGCAGCCTCGCGTGACACCTTGTTTGAGACGGCCTTTGCGATTGGACTTCTGCTCCACCAGGGATTGTGCGGCCGCGGGAGTTGCGGCCAGGAGGGATACTGCCTCACGTCGATTCATGCCCACATGCTACATCCGCGCGGCGCGGGCAGCTACCCTACGAATATGCTCACGGCATTGTGTGTCTACTGCGGCTCCAACAGCGGCGCGTCGTCAGTCTACGTCGAGTCCGCCGCGGCGCTTGGGCGCGAGTTGGCGCGGCGCGGCATCCGGCTGGTATATGGCGGTTCTGACCGCGGCACGATGGGCGCGCTGGCCGATGCCGTGCTCAGTGCGGGCGGCCGCGTGACGGGCATCATTCCCTCGGGCTATCTCGAAAACGAAGCCGCGCATCGCGGATTGGCTGACCTGCGCGTGGTGGGATCGATGCACGAGCGCAAAGCGCTGATGACCGAACTATGCGATGCGTTTCTCACCATGCCCGGCGGCTTCGGCACGTTCGACGAGCTATGTGAGGCGTTGAGTTGGGCTCAGTTACGCATCCATGCAAAGCCGGTGGGTCTATGGAACATCAACGGCTTCTTCGATCCCTTTCTCGCGCAGCTTGATCTGGCCGTACGCGAGGGCTTCCTCAAGCGTGAACACCGTGCCCTGGTGCAGCCGGGCCACGACATGAACGCCCTGCTCGATCATCTCGCGCTGGCCGCGCCCAAGCCGGAAGCCAAGTGGCTCTGAGCCGCGCTACACCCAACCGCCGTCGCCATCGCGCTGGAACTTGCGCAGGCCCTCTTCGTTGATCTCGACGCCGAGGCCGGGGCGGTCCGGGGCGGTAATAAAGCCCTCCTTCACCTGCGGCGCGTTGGTGGCCATGTCGAGCACGTTGTCCGAGCCGAGACGCGTCTCGCTCGTGAGAAAGTCGAAGTGGGCATGGCCAAGATGGGCGCTGGCCATGGTAAGCAGCACGCCCCCAACGTTGTGCGTGGCCAGGGGGACGCGATAGAGCGAGGCGAGCGTCCCGATTTTGCGCGCGCCCGTGATGCCGCCGCAGAAGGCGAGGTCAGGGTAGACAAAATCCAGCACCTGGTGTTGCAGGAAGGGCCAGAAGCCCTTAGGCAATTCGAGTTTCTCGCCGGTGAGCAGCGGCACGCGCGCCTGCTGGCGCAGTGAGACCCAGCTTTCACTGAACTCAACCGGCAGCGGATCTTCGAGCCACTTGGGTTGAATGCCTTCGACGGCCTTGGCCACGCCGACGGCGCTCGGCAGGTCGTATTCGTTGTGGCAGTGGGCCATGATGTCGTAGTTGGGGCCGAGGGCGGCGCGCACATTCTCAAAGGCGGTGCGGATTTTGGCGAAGTCGCGCGCATCAAGCGCCGTGGAGTATACGCCGCTGGGCTTGCCGATGGGCGCGGTGGTGTTCATCTTCACCTGCGTGAAGCCCATCGGGCTGGCCTTGAACTTCGCCGCCCACTCGTTCACGACGGCTTTATCGAGCATGTCGCGCGGGGCGGAGTTCACGAAGACGGGGACCCGCTCGCGATACGGCCCGCCGAGCAGCGAATAGACGGGGCGGCCGGTGATCTTGCCGGCGAGATCCCACAGCGCCATATCGACGCCGCTGAGCGCGGGGATGTTCGCCATGTAAGGGTGAATCTGCGTGGCCATTCGCATGTGGAGCGCTTCGATGGCGAGCGGGTCCTTGCCCATGAGCACGGGCTTGTAGCGTTCACGCCAGGCGTGCATCATGGGTCCGCTCACACCCGATTCCCCATAGCCGGTGAGCCCGGCGTCGGTTTCGATTTTGATGTAGGTATGGGCGAGTCGGGAGACGGGTCGGATCTGGAATCCGGTGATCTTCACCTTGCCCGCGTGCTGGGCGGCCGCGCGCTCAAGAACTGGGAGTGTGGCGGTCAGGCCGAGCGCCGCTTGGAGGAGGGTGCGCCGTTTCATGTGGCGTATTGTACGCCGCTCATTCCCCAAACGCGAACAGCTTGCCGTCCTGGCTGCCGATGACGAGTTTGCCTGCGGCGACAGCGGGCGAAGCGCTCAAGCCGGCGCCCGCTTCGTACTCCCACACCTTCTTGCCACTCACGGCATCGAGCGCGTAGATGCGGCCATCGTTCGAACCAAAGAAGACGCGATCAGCCTGGCCAGCTGCGCCCTTCACGTACACAGGCGAGGATTCGATGCGTGCCTTCGTCATGAAGGTCCACAGCGCTTTGCCGTTCTTGGCGTTCAGGCAGTGGAGCATCTTGTCGCGGCCGCCCACGTAGACGCGATCGGCAAAGACGGCTGGCGAGGCGTAGAAGGGAAACTTGCGCTGCGGGTGCTCGTAGCGCCACAGCACTTTCTTCTGCGCGAGGCTGGCACCGAGCACCTGGTTGTCGAAGGTGCCGAAGAAAGCCATGGTGGCCGTGAGCGCCGGCGATGCGCCCGTGTAGGCTTGCGAGGCGATCTGATAGACCTCCTTGCCGTCGCTGACGCGGATGGCATGGAAGATCTCATCGCAACCGGCCACGAAGGTGACGCCGTTGGCGAGACCCGGCGTGGAGTGAACCTGGGCGGTGGTGTGGAAGGTCCAGACGGGCTTGCCGGTTTTCACGGAAAGCGCGTAGAGGCGAGAATCGTAGCTTCCGATGAGGACCTTGTCGCCGCTGACCACGGGCGACGATTTGATTTCACTGCCTGTCTTGTGGGTCCAGATCAGTTTGCCGTCGGCGGCGCTGACGGCGTGCACCGTGCCCGCCAGGTCGCCGACGTAGACGGCGCCGCCGGAGACAGCGGGCGAGGATTCGCCTACTTCCGCGCCGGTCTTGTAGCGCCACTTCAGCTTGCCGGTGTTGAGATCGAGGGCGACGAGATCGCCCGACATGGCCGCGGCGTAGACGGTGCCATTCACGATGGCGGCGCTCGATTCGATGGACTCGCCCATATCGTAGGTCCACACGGGGCGCGGATTGGCGGGCAGCGGGGAGGCGGCGACGCCGGTGAGTTGGGGATTGCCGCGGAACTGCGGCCAGTCGCCGTTGGAAGGGGACTGCGCCAGGGCGAGCGCGGCTGAAAGTGATGCCATCAGAAAGCGCATAGGTACAACTCCTGGGCCGCGGCGGCGTCGAGCTTGCGCGGGTTGAATGTGCCGGTCCACTGCTCAGCGGCCCGCTCGCTCAACTCAGCGAGGGCATCCATCTCCACGCCCGCGGCGCTGAGGGAGCGGGGCAGGCCGGCGGCATCGCGCAACTCTTCGATGCGCAGGGCGAGCTCGGGATGGAGGTCGGAATAGCGTCCTTGTACGGCGGGTGTGTTCCAGCGCACAACGCGCGGCAGCAGCATCGCCAGTGCATGGCCATGCGTGATGCCGTAGCGCTGCGTAAGCGGGTTGGCGCAGGCGTGGGCTGCGCCGAGCATGGAATGTTCAATGGCCGCGCCGGCAAGGTAAGAGGCCACCTGCATGCGGCCGGCGATCTCCACGCTCGCGCCGCCGAGTGCGCGCTCGAAGTTCTCATGAATGAGTCGCCAGGCCTCGCGGGCAAAGCAATCCGACATGGCGTTGGCCCGCGTGCACACCCAGGTTTCCACCGCATGAGCGAGGGCATCGAAGCCCGACGCGGCCAGCACACCGCGCGGCTGCATCATGGCAAGCTCGGGATCGAGCAAGGCGAGTTTCGCGGCTGCCGAAGGATCGCCGCAGGCCATCTTGCGATGCGTGCGGGCGTCGGAGATGACGGCGTAGCTTTGCGCTTCGCTGCCCGTGCCGGTGGTGGTGGGAATGGCGATCATGGGCAGCAGCGGGCGGCGCGCTTTGCCGTAGCCCCAGTAGTCGCGCATCGTGCCGCCATTGGTGACGAGGAAGTTGACGGCCTTGGCCGCATCGAGCGAAGAGCCGCCACCGAGCCCGATGATGGAATCCACATGCAGTGGCGCGGCAAAGGCGCGGCCCGCTTCGGCGGCATCGGTGTCGGGGTTCTCGCCAAAGCCATGCCACGGCGCGACGGCCACACCCGCCTCTTCAAGCAAACGCACGGCGCGCGCGACGAAGCCCGCCTTCACAATGCCTTCGTCGGCGACCAGAAGCGTGTGCGTGAAGTTGTGCCCGCGAGCGAATTCGCCGAGGCGGCCGAGGGCACCGGCTTCGCACACGACGCTGGTGCGCGCGTGCGAGTGGAAGGGCGTCATCGCGGCTTGTTCTCCCGGGCGCGGGCGCGATCAACGATCTCCTTCACCTCGCTCATCAAGCGCGGGGCGTGATAGGGGATGCCGTCCTTGATCACCCATTGGATGGCGCCGGAGTCGGGGCGCATAACCTTGAGATTGGCGAGCGGATTGCCTTTCACGACGACGAGGTCAGCAAGCCAGCCGGCACGCACGCGGCCAAGTTCGCTTTCTTTGCCCAGCACGCGCGCGCCGTTGGTGGTGGCATGCTGGATCACTTCGAGCGGCGCGAAGCCGGCCTCCTGATGCAACTCGAGTTCGCGCGCGTAACCGAAGCCCTGCATCTGGTAGATGAAGCCCGCGTCCTCGCCCGTGGTGACCGTGCCGCCGCGCCGCGCGAAGTCCTTCACGGCAGCCATCCAGAGGCGGTAGTTCTCTTTCCAATACACCTCGTCTTCGGTCGTCCAGCCGAAGAAGAAGCTGCCGTGGTTGTCGCGCGAGGGCGCGAAAAAGGCCGCCAGCGCGGGATGGAGCAGCGCGGCGAATTGCGGCTGGTTCTCATATCGCTGCAGGTCGCGCGCGGCTTCGTAGATGCTCAACGTGGGGTTCCAGGCGACGCCTTTGTCCACCATCCGCTGCAGCACGCGGCCAAGCTTCCCGGGATCGGCCTCGCGCCACAAGCGGCCGGCATAACGGAAGCGGTGCGTCTCGTCGTTGTAGTTGAACTCCGGCGGGAACGCCTGCACGCCTTCGCGCAGCGCGGCGTCGGGGATGCCGTACCAGTGCTCGATCGTGCTGATGCCGGCATCGGCGGCGTGCACGGCGTGCGAGTCCTCGACGCCCATGTGAATGGCGGTGCGCAGACCCTGCGCGTGAGCCTCTTCCAGCGCGGCGTTCAGGATGTCGCGGTAGGTTTGGTGGAACTTGATACCGTCGCCGCCCGTGCCTTTGATCTCGCGCACACGCTCGCGGGCCTTCTCCGGTGTATCGGGGCGCCCGAACCAGGCGTACAGCAGCAGGCGCGGAGCAGTGCGAGTGCCGGCGGCGCTCTCCTCACGCAGGCGCTTGGAGAGCTCAAACGTCGAGCCCACATCGCGCACGGTGGTGATGCCGGAGGCGAGCCACAGCTTGAGGCAGTAGTCGGCATCCATCGCTATGCGCCCGCGGTTCTCCTGCACGTGGCCATGCATGTTGATGAGGCCGGGCAGGACGTACGTGCCTCGGCCATCGATCTCCACGCCTTGCCATGATGCAGGCAACCGGCCCACCTGCGTGATGCGGTTTCCTTCTACGACCACATCGAGCGGTCCGCGCGCGGGCATGCCGGGGCCTTCAACGACCATCGCATCGCGGATGGCCATCCGCGCCGGGCGCTGCGCGTGCGTCGGTGCGGTTTGCGCGGAGAGTGCCGTGGCGAGCGTGAGCGCGACGAAGGCCGCTCTCATCGTGCTACTTCACCTTGCCGTCCCACTTGGCGCCTTCCTGGATGGCGATCAACTGGTTGCGGTTGGTCACATACAGCTTGCCGTTGGCGGCGATGAAGGTGCCATAGACGCTCGATCCCATGTTCACTTCCGAGATCACCTCCTTCGTCTTGCCATGCTGCATCACCACCACATCGCCGTCTTCATCGCCCAGGTACACCTTGCCGTCCACAACGAACGGCGAGGCCCACACAGCGGCGAGCATGTCGTGCACCCAATACGGCTTGCCTGTCTCCGCATCCAGCGCATGCAGGAAACCGGAGAAGTCGGCGTAGTACAGAATGCCATCGACCAACGCCCCGGTGGAGATGCTGCGGCGGATCTTGTCGTAATGCCAGACGAGCCCTTCCTTGGTGATGTCGCCACGCTTGGTGGCGTCGATGCAATAGAGGTGGCCCACGCCTTCGCCATGTTCGGGGTCCTGCCCGTTGGCGATGTAGACCTTGTCGTTCAGAATCACCGGCGTCGAAATCACCTCATTGCGGTTCTTCGGCCACACCGTGTCCTTCGGGTTCGTATCGAACTCCCACAGCAGCTTGCCGTCGGCCACCTGGTAGCCGCGAACCCAACCATCGCCCTGCGCCGATACGACCATGTCGACGCCGCCCACTTTGCCGACCGAAGGCGACGACCACTGGCCGTGCAGGATCTTCTCGCCGACGCGGTTGTCTTCCCACACCACCTGGCCGGTCTTCTTGTTGACGGCGATCAGCGCCGGAGCGCGCGGCGAGGGAATGTGGACGTGGCTTTCGTCATGGCCGTTGGCGGTCATGAGCAGGATCAAATCGCCATAGGGCACCGGCGACGAGTTGGCGAGGTTATGCGGAAAGACGGCGAGTTCTTCCATCATGTCGAGCTTCCACACGATGTCGGCGCTGGTTTTGGCGGTGAGCTTCTCGTCCTTATACGGGCCGTCGTTTTCGTCGTCGTGAAAGCCCTCCACGTCGAGGCAAAGCAGCTCGGCGCGGTTGTTCACGTAGTACAGTCGGTCGCCTTCGATGAGCGGCGAACTGGCCACGCCCTGGAACGGCCAATCGTTCACGCGTCCGGCGGCGAGCTTCTCGGTGGCGTGCTGCCAGAGGAACGTCCCGTCGCTCTCCTTGAAGGCCATCAGCACACCGCGGTCGCCCGTAAGCGCCTTCTCGCGCAGACCCTCGTTATTAGTGCCGACAAAAACCTTTCCCCCGGCGATGGTCGGGTTGCCGTAGGTTTGCGACCCAACGGCGGAGACCCAGGCGACATTGGTCCCCTTGGTGACGTCCCAGGTCTTCGGAAGGCCCTTCATCGTGCGGGTCATGTTGCGCTCGGGCGAACCGCCCCACATCGGCCAGTCGGCCGTGCCGGGGTCGCCCGCGTTCAGGGCCACTGAGCCCGCGGCCAGCAAGGCGGCCGCAGCCATCATGGAAATATTCTTGGCTCGCATCAGTTCTTCACCACCTTGATGTTGTCAAAGAAGACTTCATTGGGCGCATCGGCATAGATGCCCGGAGCGCCTTCGCGGCTTCCGACGGGGTCGATCTTTTCGATGGTCCACTTGTCGGGCTCCGGTTCGCCCACGGGCCATGCCTTGCCTTGCGCGCGCACAGTGCCGTTCGAGAGGTTCTCCACACGCAGCTTGAGGCGATACCAGGTGTCCTTCTTCCAGGCGAAGTCGACGCTGGCGGTGCGCTTAGGCTCGGCCTGCCAGGGCTGGATCTCCAGGCGCTGGTGGTTGCCATACAGCGTGAGCGCGTAGCGCTGCGCCACCACGCCCGCGTCGCCCATGTTGCGGCGGCGGTCAATGGCGCGGACGTCGGCTTCCACCGTGTAGTCATGCTCGTCGGCGTGGCCGAAGAAGGTGCGGGCGCGCTTGGTGAAGGCGTTGTCGGCGAGTTTGGCCAGCACCTTGCTGCCGTCCATCTCGCGGATGGTGTACTTGCCCAGCGCGTTCACCCAGAACGGCGGCGGCGGGCCGTCGACCTTGCTCATTTCGAAATCGACGCCCAGCGGGGCGATGGGCAGCACGCGCACGCGGGCCTCGACAGACTGGTCGCCGACCTTCGCCGTGATCTTGCCCGCCTGCACGCGCGTCTCGGCATCGGCGGTGAACTTCCCGTCGCCGCTGATCGAGCCCTTCATCGTGGTTGACCACTCGGCCTTCTCGTTCTTCAGAAAGTTGCCCTTCTCATCAAAGGCGCGCACGGTGAAGCTGGCGCTTTGCCCGGCGCGCAGGATGACCTCGACGGGGACCACCTGCAACTGCGCGGGCTTATCCACCACCGAGCGCGCCAGCCCGGCCACGCGCGTGGCGATGGGCGTCGCCTTGGCCACGCCGCGGCTCGTCGTGGTGCGCGCCGTTCCCATCCGCGAGGCCTTGCCGAACACATACATCGCGCGATCACTCACCACGAAGATGCGCCCTTCGCTGATCGCCACCGAAGCCACCACCGGTTCCGGCTCCTTGCCATCGCCGAGGGTGACTTTGCTCAGCACCTCAGCCTTCTCACGGCTCACTTTGACGATGTAGACCACGCCGCTTTCGGTGGCAATGTACATCTTGCCGTCGGCCCACACGGGCGAACCTTTCTGCAGGTTGCCCAGGTTCTGCTTCCACAGCTCCTTGCCCGTAGCCGGGTCGTAGGCGAAGAGGTTCGATGAGTTGTCGATCTGATAGAGGACGCCCTCGGCAAAGACGGGATTGGAGTAGCCCATCTGCGGACCGTAGTCTTTCCACTTCAGGTCGGCGATTTTCAGCTCGCCGGCCTTCGTGCCATCGAGGGCGGCCACCAGGCCCATCTCGTTGTCTTCCAGGTTCTCTTCGGAGTGGCTCAGGAAGACCGTCGTGCCATCGACGGCGACGCCGGTGTTCATGCCGCGCTTGGAGACCGGCAGGCTCCACACCTTCCTGCCCGTGCTCACCTGCATGGCGTGCACGGCGCCATCGCCTCCGCCGGCAATGAGCAACCGCTGGCCGCCGATCTCGGCGATGGTGGGCGGCGAATAGGTAGTGTCATACGGGCGCTGGCCGGGCTGCACCAGCCACACCATGGCCCCGGTCTTCTTGTCGAAGGCCGCATAGCGGTGGCCGGCGCGGGCGTTCTCGCCCCAGGCGCTGGTGATGGCGCTGACAATCACCAGTTCGCCATCGATGATCGGGCTCACTGTGCGTCCGCCATGAGTCGAGACGTAGCCAAGCTCTTCGTTCAGCGAGCGGTCCCACACCTTCTTGCCGTTCTTGTCAACCGCGATCAGATGGCCATCGACGCCGAAGATATAGATGTTGCCCGTTTCGGAATCCACCGAAGGCGAGGCCCAGGCCACGCGATGGCCCGGAACGTCGGAATGAAAGACCGTGTTGAAGTACTCCCAGACCACCTTGCCCGTGGTCGCGTCAAAGCACATCAGGCGTTCCTGCACGGTGTCCTCTTTGCCCGCGGCGTTAAAGAGGTAGACGCGGTTGCCGAAAGTTACCGGCGCGGAGCGGCCGCCGTAGGGGGCCTTCCACAGCAGGTTGCGGCCATCCAGCGACCAGTCGTTGACAAGGTTCTTTTCCGGGGACTTGCCGTCACGGTTGGGTCCACGGTAGTCGGTCCAATCCGCGGCCTGCAACAGGGCGGTCGCGGCGAGCAGGGTCAGCAGACACAATCGGCGCATAGTGGTTTCGACGAAGGGCACACATGAATTGTAACCCTGGCGTGCGGTTTCCAGTCTGGAAGGCGGGATGAGGATGAGCCGGGCCGAGGACCGGCGGGGGGCGGCCGGGCGCCGCTCCGGGCTAGAACGCCTGGGGGAACACCGAGAATTCGTAGCCGCGCGGATCCTGCCCGCGCGCTTCGAGGTGGCGAATGCACTCGGCGGCCGAATCGCCGATGGCGTCAATCACCTTCAGGGGCAGCGTCTCGGGCGTGTACAGTTCGAGCGCGATCCACTTGCCCGCCAGCGCCATGCGCTCCTTGAGCGAGAGCGATTCAGGCGGCTTGCCGAGGAGGTCGTTGGGAAGAAGTGAGGCGGTTGCCATAGGAAGCGATAGCATACCAAACCGCCTGCGCCAACTGCGTGAGCCGAACGCCCCTGGCCGTACTGGCATCGAAGTAGATCTGGCGTTCTAAGGTGTCACTGGCCCCGGAAGCGCACTGCGCAGATCAGGCTCAGACCTGCAGTGAATAGCAACATCGTGGATGGCTCGGGGACCACGAACATGCCCGGGATGGCAAAGTCCTGCATGCGTCGTCCGTCGTTAAAGTCGACAAGTAGGGTCGCAACACCAGTGGTCGGGTTGATTGAGAAAAGTCGTTCACCCAGTGAGCCATCCGGTGAATCGCAGCATTCGCTCGCAATCAACAATCTGGTCATTGGGAGATAGCCGAGCCCAAGTGTGCCACCCGGAACGCCTCCTTGGACGGTTGTCAGGATGCTGCCGTCAGTAAGACTAATCGTGTAGAACTGACCCGGCGAGTTCGCGTTGTGCGCATAGAATTCGCCCTGATTCGGATCGATTGCGATGGACTGAAATCCGCCTACGGAGTGCGGCAGCGTACCGATTTGCGTCATGCTTCCGGTGTTCAAGTCGATAGCGAATAAATCGTAGTTGATGTCCACTCCGAAAACGGGCGCGTTACCTCCAGGGAGCAAGATGGCTAGGTCAGTCAGATCTGCTCCGCCGGAACGGGCCACGGCTGACAGAACGTTCCCAGTAATCGGATCTACCTGAAGGAAGCTATCACTGTTGGCTTCATACGTGTAGAGTGCAGTTCCATCGTAGACAAGCCCTGTCAGGCTACCCAACGATGAGGTCAGCGGTGTATATGCGTAAGTGTTGGAATCAATCACGCCAATAACGCCCCCTTGAGCAGCGCCAACATTCCCGCCACCGTGAACTACGTAGATCGGAGACGCATGGGCAAGCGAGCCGACAACTAAGATAACGATGAGAATAAATGTGAATTTAGTCCTATGTTTCAAGGCAGCCTCCAGAGTGCTGGTTTCTGCTCCCCAGCGACCACAGTCGAAGCCGGGCAGACCCCTAACGCCGGAGCGAGGGCATCCCCACGCGACATCGTATCCAGTGTGCGCCGCAATTGTAAAATAAACAAGTCATCGTTTGACTTGGGAGTGGCATGAGGCTGACCTGAGGTCAGGATTGAGCAGAAGCAGTGGGAGTAGGAGGTTTAAGGGGGGAACCCTAGAAGCGCTTCAGCTCTTCCACCAGCGCCTGCAGGCCGCGCTTGCGGTAAATCGAGGTAAGGCGCTGTTCCTCGCCCGAAGGGGCCATCGCTTTGCGCATTACGGCATCCTGCAAGGCGGCGCGGGCGGGCACCCACAAGCCGCCGTCGCCGAACTCCACCTGGCTCACGAAAGCGGTGAGCGAATCGATGGTGACGGGCACGCCGGCCGCTTCGGTGAATTTGAGCACGCCGTCCTGTTTCACCTGGGCGCTGGCGCCGGGAGCCAGGTCGGCCCGCAGGGGCATCGACCCGGCCGAGTATTCGCGGCCGCGGGTATCGCGCAGCATCCAGCCGATTTCCACCGAGCGCACCGCGCGGTCACTGTGGTTGCGGATGTCGACGTGACCCACCGAGGCCATGCCGATGGCGGCCGTGGCGGCCCCGCTCACGGCTTCCACGGGCGAATCGGGCAGGCGCAGGAAGGCCAGTTCCAGCTTGCGCGCCGGTTGTGCCGTCACGCGCTGGCCGCGAGCCAGTTGCACATCGAGGCGCTGCGTCTCGGCCTGGCGGGCAAGGCTCGCCACGCATTCCTTGCGCAGCCCGTCAGGACCTTCTTTCTCCAGCACCTGGCGGAACCACAGGCGGTCGCGCTGCGCTTCCATCTCCCAGGCCGTGAGCGCCCGCCGCGAGGCAAACCGGTTCGGGCCGTAGAAGCTCAGGTCGTCAAACAGCACGCCGTCGAGCGTCACCTCCACCAGCGGCCCGGCGCCTTTTTGCAGCGGACGCAGCAGCAGCAGGTCGATCTTCACCGGGAAATTCTCGCCCGGCGCGACATCGAGCGAAACCTTGGTCACGCTGGCCCGCCCGCCTGGAGTCACCTCCTGCGAGGCCACCAGCAGCGTCAGTCCGCGCACACGCCGCGGCGAGGAGTTGCGCAGGCTCATCACGGAATGGAGATCCACCACCAGCGCGCCGCCGCGTTCGCTCGTCGTCGTGCCGCCCCAATCGGCCGAAACCAGCGTCACCGGCGAATCGTCGGGCAGCGCGATCTTCACCTGCGCCAGCGCCGCCGGCGCGCACAGTGCAAGCGCCAGGAGGAGGACTTTACTCGGCGTAGACATGATGAATTGTCACCTCGCCGGTGTCCTCATCCACATATTGCGCGCGGAGGGAGGTTGCCTGCACCGTGGCGCCGCTGGAGACCTCAACCGCCATGGGCTTGCCGCCCTGGTGGTAAAGAGTCATCGCCGTGGCGCCGTTCTTGAGTTCTATGCCTTCCCCCGTCGTCCCCACCAGCACCCCGGCTTGCGGCGCGGGCTTCTGCGTGCGGTTGCTCAACATCCACGTGGCGCCATAGAGAACGACGGCCACCGAGGCCAGCGCCACCACGGGCTTGAAAAACGACCAGTAGCCCTCCGGCTGCAGATCGTCCTCAACGGCGCGCTCGCGCCCGCCGCCCGCCGGCGCGACGATTTCGCCCGCTTCCAGGCCCAGACGGATGTTGGCTTTCATCTCAGCGGCCATGCGGTCCCAGTTCAGATGCGACGGCATCTCCTGGGCCAGGTCGGTCAAGGCCAGACGAGTATCGAGCAGCGATGCCAGTTCCAGCCGGCAGTCGCGGCAGCCGCCCACATGGTGGTTCAGCCGGAAGCGCTCCCACCAGCTCAGCTCGCCACCGGCCAGCAGGGCCAGTTTGCGCGCGCTGGGATGTCCGCGGCGGCGGGTCATACTCCGGTCCTTTCCAGAAACCTGCGGAACTTCACCCGGGCGTTGGCAATGTGCGATCGCACGGTGGCCTTGGAACACTTCAATTGCCGCGCCACCTCTTCGGCCGGCAGCCCTTCCACGTCGCGCAGCAGCAGGGCCATGCGCTCGCGCGGGCTCAACCGGCGCAGACCGGCCTCCAGGCGCGTGCGCTGCTCGGTGCGAATCGCATGGTGCTCCGGGCTCTCCTCATCCTGCGTGGCCAGCGGCTCGCTGAGGTCTTCCATCGCCGTGAGGTTGACGCGCCCATGGCGGCGGAGAAAATCGATGGCCGTGTTGGTCGCCACCCGGCTCAACCAGTGGGCCGCCCGCTCGGCGTCGCGAATCTGGTCGCCGCGCTGCAACACCTTAATGAAGACTTCCTGGGTCAGATCCTGGGCGTGATCCGGGTCGCCCACCATGCGGTAAATCTGCAGATAAATGCGGCGCAGGTTCTGCTCCACAAAGCGGTCGCGCGCCTCTTGCGTCTCCGCGGCCACGGGCCCCCGCGCATCGCTCATGTCTGCCATTACCTCTTGGACGTATGCCGCCATGAACAGGATACTCTTCCTGTTCTGCTTGACGGCGCCTCTCCCCCAAACGTGCAGGTGTTTTTTCACCCGTCACTTTCTCTGTTTGTTTGCCGCGCGGGCCTAACCAGACTATCGGCAGTCCGCGGCATATTCAATACGCGCTTGTAAACGCGGCAGGCGGAGCAGCCCCGCCGGGTTCATAATCAGGAAGGAATCACATGCGCCCAGTCGCCATCATCGGAGCCGGCAAGACGCCCTTCGGGGCATTTCCTGACCAGGACCTCCTTACCCTCGCCCTGGCCGCCTGCCGCGGCGCTCTGGCCGACGCTTCACTCGAAACCGGGGCCGTCGAGGCGCTCTATGTAGGCAATTTCGCCTCGCCCGGCTTCACCGGGCAGAACCACCTGGCCCCGCTCATCGCCTCCTCGCTCGGCGCGCCCGGCATTCCGGCAACGCGCTTTGAGGCCGCCTGCGCCAGTTCCGGCAGCGCCTTCTTCCATGCCTGGTCAGCCGTGGCGGCCGGCGTCTATGACCTCGTGCTGGTGTGCGGCGTGGAGAAAATGACCAGCCAAACCACCGCGCGCGTGGCCGAAATCCTCGCCGGCGCAGGCGACCTCAACGGCGAGGTCCGCGCCGGGGCCACCTTCCCTGCCCTCTTCGCCATGATCGCCAAACGCCACATGCACGACTTCGCCACCACGCGCGAACACATGGCCCACGTCGCCGTGAAAAACCACGCCCACGGCGCCCTCAACCCTGAAGCCCACCTGCGCAAGCGCATCACACTCGAGCAGGCGTTGAACGGGCGCCCGGTGTGCGATCCGCTCACTCTCTATGACTGCTCGCTGGTCTCCGATGGCGCGGCCGCCGTGTTGCTCGCCCCCCTGGAGGATGCCGCCCGCCACACCACCAAACCGGTGCGCGTGCGCGGCGTGGCCCAAACCTCCGATCATCTGGCGTTGGACCGGAAAACGGACATCACGACCTTTCCCGCCGTGGCGGCGGCGGGCCGCCAGGCCATGCGCATGGCCGGCGTAGGGCCCAGGGACATCCACGCGGCGGAGTTGCACGATTGCTTCACCATCGCCGAAATCATCGCCCTGGAGGATCTTGGCTTCTGCGAGAAAGGGGCTGGCGGTCCGTTTTCGGCCTCCGGCGCCACAGCGCTGGGCGGGGCGATCCCGGTCAACCCCTCGGGCGGCTTGAAGTCAAAAGGACACCCGGTGGGCGCGACAGGCGTCGCACAACTGTGCGAACTTGTTAACCAATTGCGCGGCGAAGCCGGCCAGCGCCAGGTCGCCGGCGCTTCCCTTGCGTTGGCGGAGAACCTCGGCGGATCAGGAGCAACCTGCGTGGTCACGGTTCTCGAAGGGCGCTAGCGGCGGCCCTGCCGCCAGCCGCCCCGCTTGAACCTCGTTTTCCAACCTGTTACAGTGGCGTGTTTACTCATGAAACTAGTCGACGCCCGCCGCGTGGCCATAGAACAGGATGCCCGCATCCGGTTTGCGATTGCGGGCGGGGCGGAGTGCACCATCGACGAACACGGCGTCGCCCGGGTTGCGTCGTTGCGCGCGGCCCCGGAGTGGACGCTCGAAGAGGCCTTTGCCTCGGCCGGGGAATTTGAGCTGGAGCCCACCGCCCGCGGCAAGGCCGGCAAGCCCCTGCCTTCGCGGCGGCTCTCGCGCGTCGAGTTTGAGAAGCTGTGCGAAAGGAAAGAGTTGGCGGCCCATGCAGCCGCCGGCCAGGATCACGATGAATAACGCCTCCTCACCTGCTCCCATTCCAGGACGTCCGGCGGCCCCCCGCCGCCCCGCCGATGGCTCCAACGGCGCCGACTACGGACGGACTGAGCCGCTGGCGGCCCGGGTCCCTGCCCAACCCGCCCATCCCGAGCCTCCGGCCACCGCCGGCGCGGGCGGCCACGACGGGGAAGTGATGTACAATCGGGTGAACAGGGTGCCCCAAGTTCCCTCCACGGAAACAAATAGCCCAGGCGGGCCAAAGGAAAGTCAGATGGAGAAACTTCCCCAAAACATCCAAGAGGCGTTTCTCAACGCCGCCCGGAAAGAGCGGACCTTCCTCACCATCTACCTCATGAGCGGAGTCAAACTCTCGGGCCGGATCCGTAGTTTCGACAAATACAGCGTGGTTCTGGAATCCAACAACCAGGAGCAGCTCATTTTCAAACACGCCATCTCCACGGTGGTGGTGGCCAAGCCGGCGCATCATACCTCCGCACCGCATCATTCCTCCTCGGCGCCGGGCGTGCCCGGGCAGGTGGTGGGCGTGTCGGCGGGCGACGCCTCAGAGAACTGATCTGGCCGTTACACAGAACGCCCCCGAACGGGCCATTCTCGTCGGGCTGGCTACACACAAAGCCACGCACAAAGCCGCTCCCAAGAGCGGCGCGCCCGGTTCCCCTCCCTACGACGCCGCTGAATCCCTGGAAGAGCTGGCCGTGCTCGCCAGCAGCGCCGGAGCCGAGGTGTTGCAAAGCATCCTGCAAACGCGCCCCGCCCCCGATGCGGCTACCCTCATCGGCGCGGGCAAGGTGGCCGAACTGGCTGAACTGGTGGCCGCCTCGCAAGCCGACGTCGTGCTGTTTGACCGCGACCTCGCCGGCCCCCAAACGCGCAACCTCGAACGCGAACTCAAGTGCAAGGTGCTCGACCGCACCCAGCTCATCCTCGACATCTTCGCCCACCGCGCCCGCACCCGCGAGGGCCAGTTGCAGGTGGAGCTGGCGCAGTTGAACTACCTGCTGCCGCGGCTCACCGGCAAGGGCCTGGCCATGTCGCGGCTGGGCGGCGGCATCGGTACCCGCGGCCCCGGCGAAACCAAGCTCGAAACCGACCGCCGGCGCATCTGGACGCGCATCAGCAAAATCGAACAGCAGTTGAAAACCGTGCGCTCCACACGCACCATCCAGCGCAAGAAGCGCGAGAGCGTGCCGCTGGCCACGGTGGCCCTGGTGGGCTACACGAACGCAGGCAAGTCGTCGCTGTTCAACCGCCTCACCGGCGCCGGCGTACTAGCCGACGCCAAAATGTTCGCCACGCTCGACCCCACCGTGCGCCACATCGTGCTGCCCTCGCGCCGCCGCGCCCTGCTCTCCGATACGGTCGGCTTCATTCGCAACCTGCCGACGACACTCGTTAAAGCCTTCCGCGCCACGCTCGAAGAGGTGACCGAGGCGGCCCTCCTGCTGCACGTCGTCGACGCGGCCTCGCCCCATGCCGAAGCGCATTTCGCCCATGTGCTGGAAGTTCTCGATGAGATTGGCGCCGCCGGAACGCCACAACTGGTTGTGCTGAACAAAACGGATCTGTTGCCCGGTGAAGCGGCGGCGGAGATGGCCGCCTCGCTGGGAAACCGCCTCGCGGCCCAACGCGGCGGCAGCGGTCCGGCGCTGGAGTTGCACCAGGTGGCCTCGGCCTCGGCCCGCACCGGCGAGGGGCTTGACAGGCTGCTCGACCTCATGGACTCCATGCTCGACCTCGACCGCGTCTCCGAAGTGCGCCTCCACCTGCCCGCCAGCGACGGCGCCGCGCTGCACATGATTCACGAATATGGCCGCCCGCGCGAGATCCGCTACGACGACTCCGGCGTCTGGATCATCGCCGATCTGCCGCAATCGGTGCAGCTCCGGCTGAAGCGTTACTTACGCCGCGCGCAGCCCGTGGAAGAACCATCCCAAGCGTTGATATAGTTGGAGAGCCGATGAACCTGCCCAACCTACTCACGTTGCTGCGCATCTTCTTCGTGCCGCTTCTCGTTGCCGCGCTGGTGCAGGAAAGCTGGGGCATCGAGTGGGGCCGCCAGACGGTGAACAATGAGATTGTCGCCCTGGCCATCTTCCTGTTTGCCGCGGCCACTGACCTGTTGGACGGCTACCTCGCCCGGCGCTGGAAACAGGTGACCACCGTCGGCACCCTGCTTGACCCCATCGCCGACAAGCTGCTCATCTCAGCGGCCCTCATCTCACTCGTGCAGGTGCGCGCGCTGCCTGGTTGGATGGCCATTCTCATCATCGGCCGTGAGTTCGCCGTCACCGGACTGCGCTCCATCGCCGCCGCCGCCGGCTACACGATCAAGGCGAGCGACCTGGGCAAAACGAAAATGGTGGCCCAGGTGGTCTCGGTGTCGCTCGTCATGCTCAGCGTCCGCAACCCCGCTCTGGCCCCCTATTCGCTCATCGGCATGTGGGTCGTCGTCTTCTTCAGCGTCGTCTCCGCCGTCATGTACTTCCTCAAGTTTTGGCGCAAGGTGGATGTCAACGTGAAGCTGCGCAGCCGCCGCGACCTGTTGCGCATGGAGCGGCGCCAGAAGCGGGCCGAAATGCTGGCCATGAAGGAACACGCCAGGCAGGCGCTGGAAAAACAGGCCGCCATGAAGCGCGCCACGATGAACTAAGCGCCCGCGCCCCGCGGCAAGCGCTCAGTCAGTGGATGAGGTCGTGTTCGAACCGGATTCGCCCGGCGTCTTGGCCTTGCGCAGAATCTGCGGACCATCCGGCGAAAGGATCACCACACGAACCTGTCCTGACGGCCCGATCGGCCCAATGGACTTGCCGTCGGTGAGAATCTCAATGCCTCCCGCGTTGCCCACCACCAGCTTCGCGCGGGCCACGCCGCTGATCAGCTTGCGCTGATTGGGCTCCAGTATCCCCGAGAAGATCTGCTTCCCGTTGGCCGTCATCGAAACCCAGGTCGCTTCGCTGGCCACAACCTGAACGGCCATGCCATCGGCCGAAATGGTGATGGTCGACTCGCTGCCGGAACTGGGCTGCGCTCCGGTGAGCGTAACGTCCTGCCCCGATGCCGGGCCAGGCGCGGCGGGCGCCGTGTTTGATTCGGTTGCGGCGGTGGGCGCCGGCTGCTGCGTACGGGCGGCCAGACGGGCTTCGGCGAAGATGCCGCCCAGCTCCTGCCAGCCCATGTAAATAGCCGAACTGGCGCCAAGCACGGCAACCAGGGCAAGCGTTGACCAGCGGGCACGGCGCCAGGTGCTGCTGTCGAATGAAAAGGAGTCCTTCAGAGGCTGAAAATCAATGTGGCCGTGCTGGGTGCTCTGCTGCTCGAGGACCGGATCGGGTTCCTTGGGGAAGGCCTGTTCCAGGTTCTTCTCGATTTGAGTGGGGTCGAGGCCGACTTGGGCCGCGTACTGGCGCGCGAAATTGCGCGCGAAGAGAGCCCCAGGAAGCGTCTTAAAGTCTTCCTTTTCAAGGGCTTCTAGATAGCGTGAACTAATACGCGTCTCGCTGGCGATTTCCTGGAGGTCAATCCCCCGGGCCAGACGCGCCTGACGGAGCTGCTCGCCGATTCCGGACATAGCCACATGATTGTACCGCAACGGTATAATGCGAGGCGAGTGTCCTCACCGGAGCGCCCCGCGCCCCTCCCCTCCCCGCAATCCCCCGTCACGGTCGTTGTCGTCAACTGGAACCGCCGGGAACTGTTGCGCGCCTGCCTGGCTTCGCTCGAACGCCAGACAGGTCTGAGTGCCCGCTTCGATGTCGTGCTGGTGGATAACGGCAGCGCCGACCAGAGCGTGGAGATGGCCCGGCGCGAGTTTGGCCGCTCGCCCGTCTTTACGCTGCGGGTGATCGAGAACAGCCATAACCGCGGCTTCTGCGCCGCCAACAACCAGGGCATGGCCGTCGCCGAGACACCTTACATCGCCCTGCTCAACAACGACGCCGAGGCCGAGCCGGGCTGGCTGGCGGCGCTGTGCGCGGCGCTCGATCGCCACCCCAATGCGGGCATGGCGGCGTCGAAGATCCTCGTGTGGGAATCACCGGAGCGCATCGACAAAGCCGGCCACCTCATCTACCTCGACGGCCAGAACCGCGGCCGCGGCACAGGCGAGATCGACCGGGGACAGTACGACCACGAAGAAGAGGCCCTCTGGCCCGACGGCTGCGCCTGCCTCTACCGCCGCCGCATGATCGACGAGATCGGCGGCTTCGACGAAGACTTCTTTGCCTACGCCGATGACGCCGAACTCGGCCTGCGCGCTAGAATAGCGGGATGGGGCTGCGTCTATGTCCCCACGGCTATTGTCCGGCACCATCGCGGCGCCACACTCGGACTGGCCAATCTCCGGCGGCTGGAACTCATTGAACGCAACCGTGTCCTGCTCGTGGCTAAACTCTTCCCGTGGAGATTGGTGTGGCTAAACGGCGCACTCTATCTCGCAAGGCTCGCCGCCGGAGCCCTGGCGGCGGCCCGCAACCGGGGGGAGATCAACCGGTTTCCTGGGCTAAGCGGGAAGCTGCGGGTGTTGTGGACGATGTGCAAGGCCGATTGCCAGGCCTTGTGGATGACCCCGCGCATGCTGGCCAAGAGGAGACACCTGAGCCGCCTCCGCAAATTGAACGGGAGCCAGATTACGCGCCTCCTGTGGAAACACCGCATCCCGTTGCGCGAGCTGAGCGAACAGTCGAACTAGAGCCGCCGCGGACGGCGCCGGCCGCACTCGAGCCGCCCGCCCCGTCGGCACGCGTGGAAGCCGAGCCCTCCTACGACTCGGTCCGCGACCCCTGCCCGGCCTGCGGCTGCGACACCGCACTCATCCTCATGGAGGGCAGCGACCGGCTGTATGGCACTACGGATCGCGTCTTCCATGTGGTCGAATGCCAGGCCTGCCAGTTGATCCGCCTCCATCCCTGGCCCACCCCCGACGAACTGCGCCACTACTATCCCAGCGACTACTGGTTCGTGCCCGAACAGGACACCGTCTCGCGGCTCGAAGAGACCTACCGCCGCTTCGTCCTGCGCGACCATGTCGGCTTCGTCTCCAAGGCCCTGCAAAACGCCGCCGTGGATGGCCCCGTGCTCGACGTCGGCTGCGGCGGCGGCTTGTTCCTGCGCATGCTGGCCGAACGCGGACGCCCCGTGGTCGGCCTCGACTTCGCCCTCGGCGCGGCCGATGCGGCCTGGAACCAGAACGGCGTGCCCGCCGTGTGCGGCTCGCTCACACGCCCGCCCTTTGCGCCGGAGAGCTTCGCCGCCGTGACGATGTTTCATGTCATCGAGCATCTTTACGATCCGGTGGGCTACCTCGAAGCCGCGCAGTATCTGCTCAAGCCCGGCGGGCGGCTCATCGTGCAGGTGCCCAACGCCGCCTGCTGGCAGTTTCTCCTGCTCGGCGAAGGCTGGAACGGCGTCGACATCCCGCGCCACCTGATCAACTACCGCGCCCGCGACCTGGAGATCCTGCTGGACCGCTGCGGCTTCGAGGTGACACGCACCAAGTACTTCTCCCTGCGCGACAATCCTGCCGGCCTCGCCTCCAGCCTCGCTCCGTCGCTCGACCCCATGGCGCGGCGCATCCGGGCAGCCCGGGAATCGCCCCGCGCGCGCATGGCCAAGGACCTGCTCTACCTCGCCCTCGTCGCGGCCAGCGTGCCGTTCACCCTGCTCGAAGCGGCTTGCCACGCCGGCTCCACCGTCATGGTGGAAGCGCGCAAGAAAGCGTGAGCGATGAACAGCCCCTCGCCCGCGCGCTGGCTGCCCGCCCCGCTGCGGCGCTTCATTCTGCACTTTGAATCGGCTATTGAGGACGAGCTGATCCGATTTTCTGGCGCCCTGCCCCAACACGCGCGCGTGCTCGACGCCGGCGCCGGTGAAGGGCAGTATGCGCACCACTTCACGCGGCACCGCTACACCGGCATCGACCTCGGCATCGGCGACGCAGCCTGGAACTACGCCGGCCTTGACTGCGTCGGCAACCTCGAACAACTTCCCTTCCCCGACGGCCAGTTCGACGCCTGCCTGAACATCGTCACCCTCGAACATGTGATGGACCCGCCGCGCGTGCTCAAGGAACTGGGGCGCGTGCTGAAACCCGGCGGCGAGTTGCTGCTGGTGGCCCCGCACGAATGGGAAGAACACCAGACGCCGCACGACTATTGGCGCTTCACCCGCTACGGCCTGCGGCTGCTGCTGCAACGGGCCGGCTTCGCGCATGTCGAGGTCGAGCCCGTGGGCGGTTTCTTCCGTTTGCTCGCGCGGCGTCTGGCCCATGCGCCGCGCATGTTGCCCGCGCCGCTGGCTCTACTCATGCTGCTGGCCGTCGTCGTGCCTGTGTTCGTGCTGCCGCTGCTCGATGCCTTCGACCGCCGCCGCAACTTCACGCTCGGCTTCATTTGCCGCGCGCGGAAAGCGGGGCCGCACGCATCGGATACCGCGGCCGCTTAGTCCTGTCGCCGAAATCCTTGGCGCAGCGGAAGCCAATCGTGGCGCTGCGTTCGCCAGGCCGCGCCCAACTGCGGTAGCTCACCATCAGAAACAGGCCCGGCTGATCGAACCACGAGCCGCCGCGCAGCACACGATACAGGCCGCTGTCAGGACCACCGGGATTCCGCGCCGCGCCTTCGGCATAATAAGCGCGGCCATACCAGTCGGCCGTCCACTCCCATACGTTGCCGGTCATATCGCATAGGCCGAAATAGTTCTTCGTCTTCGAACACACCGCCAGCGGCGCCTCGGAGTTGTAGCGCGCGTCGGTGGGCTTCGGCTCGCGATCGCCCCAGGCATAGAGCGCCCCTTCGGCATTGCCGCGCGCGGCGCGCTCCCATTCGGCCTCGGTAGGCAAGCGCCGCCCGCGCCATTCGCAATAGGCCGCCGCATCCTCCCAACTCACATTCACCACCGGATGACGCTCTTTGCCCTCGGGCAGCACACCCTTGCGCCAGTGGTAAGGCGTGCGATGGCGCGCGGCCTTGGCGAACGCGGCGTAGGCTTCGTTGGTGACCTCAGCTTCGTCGAGATAAAACGGGTCGAGCGTCACGCGGCGCGCGGGTTGATCATCTTTATGCGCCGTCGGATACCACTTCACTTCCGTATCCGGCAGACGCGCCGCGCGGCCTTGTTGGAACTCGCCGCCGGGGATGAACACCATGCCCGGTTCGGCGCCCATGAGCGCACCGCCAGCCACCATCACGAGGACCAGCGCCTGCCGCATCAGCCGTAAATCCCCGACAACTCGTCGATGGGAATGATGCCGTTGGCGCCCAGCGAATCGACATACGGATAGGCTCGGCCGGAGGGCGTGTTGTGCACCTCCTTGGTCCAATCGATGCCCAGCGCCGAGTAAATCGTGGCGACGACGTTTTCGATGCGCGGCTGCTCTTTGTGATTCCAGCCGGTGTCGACGCACAACCGGCCCTCCGAGTCGCTCGCCCCACGCACCGTGCCGCCCCTCACGCCCGCTCCGGCAAACATGGCCGGGAAGACGTATTTGTGATGGTCGCGCCCGGCGATGAAATTGAGCGGCCCCGGCGTGCGCCCAAACTCGCTCATGAAGACAACCAGCGTTTCATCGAGCAGTGTCTTGCCCG
>JAFLBB010000292.1 GCA_017304135.1 Acidobacteriota bacterium
CGCGCCCGGCGATGAAATTGAGCGGCCCCGGTGTGCGCCCGAACTCGCTCATGAAGACAACCAGCGTTTCATCGAGCAGCGTCTTGCGCGGCGCACCCTTGGCGGGCGAAGCCGCAAGGTCTTCGATGAGCGCCGCCAGCGCCGGATCGAAATCGCGGATCAGGTTGTAGTGGTTGTCATCCGAAGTGCGATCCCAGATGCGGCGGTGGTGATCCCAACCGTGCTGGCAGATGTGAATGTAGCGCGTGCCGGCGTCCTGCCGCAGCAGGTTGCGCGCCAGCGCGCACGAGATGCCAGGCGCGGAGTTGCCGTAGCGCGTGCGGTCCTCCTCGGAGAGTTGAAACGCCGCCGGCCACCGCGCGTCGGTGAGCAGTTTCTTGCCGGTGACGCTGAAGTCCTCATAGGCATCTACACCGCGCCCAAAGCCGTTCATACGTTCGCGGTTGATGGCCCGCAGGCCTTCCAGCACGCGCCAGCGCTCTTCGAGCAGCTCCGTCGCTTTCTGGTCCAGCGACATACCCTTCAGCGCCTGCTGCGGATTGAGATCGAACACCGAGTACTGCGGCGGCAGGAAACCTGTGGAGAGCGCGCCCACCTGGTTCGTCTCCAGATTGAATGAGACGTAAGTGGGAAACGTGTCGCTCTCGCGGCGGCGCGCTTCCAGTTCGGAAGCGACCACCGAGCCGAGCGACGGAATCTCCTTGGCAAACGCCACGTTCAACGGGCGCCCCGCCTGCACGTAGTATTGCCCGCGTAAGTGCACCTCTTCGTGGCTCACCAGCGAACGAACAATAGCCACGCGGTCCATCACGCGCGTCAGGTTGGGGAAGAAGTTCGTCGGAAAGTGGATGCCGGTGGACAGCTTCGTGACCTGAATGTCCTTCGGGTTGCCCGGGCTCTCTTTGAAGTCGAACGATTCGAGATGGCTGATCGCGCCCGAAATTTCGTAGAAGACGACGTTCTTCGCCGTGCCGCGAGGGGTTACCTTCTTCGACGCCGCTGAGGCGCGGAAGCGCAGCGGCCCGAAGGTCTCGGCCGAAGCGGCGGCAAGCCCGAGGCCGCCGAAGCGCAGCAGGTCGCGCCGCGTGGGGAGCAGGTCACGGATCGTGCGGATCGGCTTCATGGCGGTCCTCAGAAGTTATAGAGAAACTCGACGAGATTGAGCAGCGCCCACTGCACGTTCTGCGCGCCTTCCATGCGATTGCGGGCCATCACCGTGGTAGCCAGCGCGCGCTCTTCGGCCAGCGGCGGGCGGGCCAGCGTAGCCAGGAACAGTTCGTCCACCACCTTGCCGTCGTCCTGGTAGGAGTCGAGCAACCGCTGCACGCGGCTGTCCTTGGCCGCCAGCACGCGCTCGGTCACCACCGGTGAGCGCATCAGCATGATCGGTTGCAGCGGCGAGGGCTGCGACGGCCGTGCCGGCGTGCCGCGATTGGCCTGCCCGAAGGCTTGCATAAAGCTCTTCAACTCTCCGGAGTTGCGCGGCACGGCCACCTGCATCGACATGCCCACCGTTGCCGGAGCCTCTTCACCCGCTTGCGGCCGCTTCCCGCCGCCGAAGTTACCAGGGCGTCCGGTGGCCGTGGCGATGGCGTCATGCAACTCCTCGGCGCTCAACATGCGCACAAACTTGCGCGCGTAGTATTTCGTGTAGCTCTCCTTCCACTCGCCGGGAAAACGCGCCGAAAGCTGATAGGCGCTGGAGTTGCAGATGAGCGAAAAGAGGCGGTGCAGGCTATGGCCGTTCTTGCGGAAGTCCGCGGCCAGGGCGTTCAATAATTCCGGATGCGAGGGCTGCAGCTCCCAACCGGCGGGGACATTGTTGGGGTCCTGCCGCGCCAGGTCGAACTCGTCATAGGGATCGACAATGCCCACGCCCATCAACTTCGCCCAAAACATATTCACCGTTGCCCGTGCAAACTGCGGATCGGCCGTGAGCATCCGCGCCAGCTCTTCGCGGGCGTGCGCCCCGGGCTTCGGCGCCTCGTCGGTGAGCACGAACTTGGGCCCGTTCGGCCCGCCGAAGCGCTTGATGCGCAGCATCGAGTCGCCCTTGGTGTCGTAGCCCGGGGCGAGGTCGTCCACCGTGAAGTGGCCCATCTTCGCTTCGCGCCCCTCCACGTGCGGAATGTAGCGCGTGTTGCCCATGAAGGCGGCCATGCGGAAAAAGTCCGTGCGCTTCTTCGTCGTGAGATAGACGTTCACCTTCTCCAGGTGCCCCTTGCCGTCGTGGCAGGCGATGCAGGAGAGGTTCATGCCGAGGAAGACCTTGCCGAACAGGATCGCCAGTTCGTCGTGCGTGTCCATCTGGTGGATCTTGCGCAGGTCGTCGGCGTGGTCGGCCTCGCCCGGCTTGCCTTCCACGTGTTCGCGCACGATGGGGTTGGCCGCGGCCACCACGTAGTTGCTCTTGGCCGAGGCGGCGATCACCGAGCGCGCCAGGTCGTCATAGGGACGGTCAGCCGCCAGGCTGTCCTTGAGCATGGAGTGGAACAGCGACACCCCGCGCATCATCTTGCCGTTGGCGCGGAAGGTATCCATCAAAAAATAGGCCCACTTGTCGGCGAACTCGGGGCTCTCGATGAGCCGCGCCACCAGCCGTTCGCGGCGGTTGGGCGCGGCGTCGTTCAAAAACGCGGTGAGATCGGCGGACGAGGGGATGCGCCCGGTGAGGTCAAGCGTGACGCGGCGGATGAACTCGCGGTCGGTGGCCGCCGGCGCGTGTGGAATGCCGTCGCGCTGCATGCGCCCGAAGATGTACTGGTCAATGAAATTGCGGTGCGCGACTGCAGCCACGGCCGGTTTGGCCATGCCCGCGGTGACGCGCTCGGTGAGCGCACCGGCTTGTGGCGGCTTCTGCCCCTGGAACAGCGGCGCATGGATCGACGCCGGCATCTCGGAGATGTCAGGCTTGGCTTGCGAGGCGGGCTTGTCGGCGGCAACAAGGCGGACGGAGACGAGCAAGAGTAAATGGATGTGCTTCCTGGCACACATAGGCTTTCCCCTCTCCCGCGCGACCGGGAGTTGTGCGCAGTATGAAACCGCAAATGGTGGGTGTCAAGGGGGATAGCCCTTCGCGCGGGCATCGGCCCCGGCGCGGCGCGATACGATAGTGGCCCAGATGCTCACCCGCCGATCCGCACTCCGCACCGCCGCCGGCGCGCTCGCTTCGGCCGCGCTCGCCCCCGCCCAGCGCCGCCATCCCAACGTCCTCTTCATCCTCGCCGACGACATGGGCTGGGGCGACCTGAGTTGCTACGGCAACCCGCGCATAAAGACACCCAACCTCGACAAGCTCGCCGCCGAGGGCACGCTCTTCACCCAGTTCTACGTCAACGGCTCCGTCTGCAGCCCGACACGCTCGGCCTTCATGACCGGCATGTTCCCCGCCCGCAACCGCCTCCACGGCCACCTGGCGACCGAAGAGATGAACCGCCAGCGCAACATGCCGAACTTCCTTGACCCGCGAGTGCCCAACGTGCCCCGCATGCTCAAGGCGGCGGGCTACCGCACGGGCCACTTCGGCAAGTGGCACCTCGGCCGTTGGAGCGGCGCGCCGCTGCCCGACGCCTATGGCTTTGACCATCACATGTCGGTCTCGTCCAACGAAACGCGCTGGGATGAGATGGGGCCCGGCTTCCGCGCCAAGTCGTCGCGGTGGATCGTCGACAACGCGCTTGAGTTCATCCGCCAGGGCCCGCGCGATACGCCGTTCTATGCGCAATGCTGGATGCTGCTGCCACACGCCCCGCTCGCCCCCACGCCGGAACAAATGGAGCCCTTCGCGCGCCTACAGCCCGGCCCGCATGTGCCGTGGCCGGGGGCGCAGCAGGTCTACAACGCTTCGCTGCACGATCTCGATACACAGCTCGGCCGCCTGTTCACGGAACTCGAAAAGGACGGCCTCGCCCAAGACACCATCGTCATCTTCTCCTCCGACAACGGGCCTGAGGACATCCACATCGGCAACGCCTCGCACTCGGCCTTCGGCACGCCCGGCCCGTTTCGCGGCCGCAAGCGCAGCCTCTATGAAGGCGGCGTGCGCGTGCCCGGCATCGTGCGCTGGCCGGAACGCATTCCCGCCGGCCGCGTGGAAACCAAGGCCGTCGTCTCCGCCGTCGACATCCTGCCCACGCTGGCCCGCGTCGTCGGCGCCAAGGCTCCGGCGAACATCGACGGCGAAGACATCGCCGACATCTGCCGCGGCTCCTCGCGCGCGCGCCGTAAACCCCTGCACTGGGAGTGGCGCTTCAACGTCGCCGGCTATGCGGTGAACCGCAGCCCCATCCTTTCGCTCCGCGACGGCGAGTGGAAGCTGCTCATGAATCCCGACCGCAGCCGCGTTGAGCTCTACAACATTCCCGCCGACCCCGGCGAAGCGAACAACCTCTCCCCGGCGCATCCCGACCTCGTCAAGAAGATGAGCGAACAGGCGCTGGCCTGGCAGAAGACGCTGCCCCCCGGCCCGATGGACC
>JAFLBB010000293.1 GCA_017304135.1 Acidobacteriota bacterium
GGCGACAACGTGACCCTGACGGTGGAACTGATTACACCGGTGGCCATGGACAAGGGGCTGCGGTTTGCCATCCGCGAAGGCGGCCGTACCGTCGGCGCCGGCACCGTGACCGAGGTTTTGAGCTAGGCAAATTCAACGGCAGAGGCCGCCCGTCTCCGGGCGGGCGGCTGACCCCGGGACGTGAACGAATATGGCAATTCGAGACAGAATCCGCATCCGCCTGAAGGCGTACGATCACCGCGTGCTGGACCAGTCGACCACGGAAATCGTGACGACGGCCAAACGCACCGGGGCGCAGATCGCCGGACCGATTCCGCTGCCCACGCTGCGCAACCGGTACACCGTGCTGCGTTCGCCGCACGTGGACAAAAAATCCCGCGAGCAGTTTGAGATCCGGACGCACAAGCGGTTGCTGGATATTCTCGAGCCAACGCAGGACACCGTCGACGCATTGATGAAGCTCGACCTCCCCGCCGGGGTCGATGTGGAAATCAAGGCGTTCGGCAAGAAGTAAGGTTTTGGCCGCCTCCGCCGGAAACGTCGGAGCGGCGTAGAGATTGGCAGTAGACGCCCGGACGGCTTCGAGGATCATCCCCGGTCCTCAGCAGGGGGCGAGAAGAGAATTTCTCCTAGGGAGTAGGCGCGGGAAGCCGCGCTCAGGCAAGGAACATGAGCCCAGGAATTCTTGGCAAAAAAATCGGAATGACACAAGTCTTCCGGCCGAATGGCGAAGTGGTGCCGGTGACCCTGCTGAAGGCGGGCCCGTGCGTGGTTGTGCAACGCAAGACGCCGACCACGGACGGCTACGACGCCGTGCAGCTGGGGCTGGTGGAAGGCGTCAAGCCGCAGCGGTTGAACAAGCCCGAGACCGGCCACCTGAAGAAGGCCGGCGCGGACGGCATCCGCTATAAGAAGGAACTGCGGCTGCGCGCCGGAGACGACGACCTGAAGCCGGGGGACCGGGTTCTGGTGGGCGACTTCCGCCCGGCCGAGGTGGTGGACGTGATTGGCACCAGCAAGGGCCGCGGTTTCGCCGGCCTGGTGAAGCGTCATCACTTCCGCGGCGGTCCCTCCAGCCACGGTTCGATGTTTCACCGCGCCGCCGGTTCGATCGGCGCCTCGAGCTACCCCAGCCGCGTCTTCCCCGGAATGCGCATGGCCGGTCACATGGGTAACGAGCAGGTGACCGTGCGGAACCTGGAAATCATCGACGTCAATCCCGAAGACAATACGCTGATGGTGAAGGGCGCCGTGCCCGGACCCAACGGCAGCTACGTCATGGTGCGGCGGACCAAGCGGTAGGAAAGGAACGACACACATGCCTATCGTTGACGTGTTCGATCTCAATAACGCGAAAGTCGGCTCGGTGGAACTGGCCGACGCCGTGTTCGGCGCCGAAGTGAACGAGGCGCTGCTCTATGAAGCGGTGCGCCACTACATGGCCTGCCAGCGCCGCGGCACGCATGCCACCAAGGAGCGTGGCTCGGTTCGCGGCTCGGGCAAGAAGCTGTGGAGGCAGAAGGGTACCGGCCGCGCCCGCGTGGGTTCCATCCGGTCGCCGCTGTGGCGGCATGGCGGCACAGTGCATGGTCCGCAACCGCGTGATTACAGCTACCGCCTGCCGCGGAAGATGCAATTGGGTGCCCTCCGCTCGGCGTTGAGCGCAAAGCTGCGCGACGGCGAACTGAGGGTGATCCGCGAGTTCTCGTTCACCGAACCCAAGACCAAGCAGGTGGCTGCCGCGCTCTCCAAATTGGAAGCCGTGAAGCGTTCGCTGGTGGTGGATGTCGTCGGCAACCGCAACCTCGAACTGGGAGCGCGCAACCTGCCCGGCGTGAAGATGGTTGTCACCAAGGACGTGACCACGTACGACCTGCTCGGGGCCAAACATGTGCTGCTGAGCGAAGCCGCGGCCAAGAAGTTGTCGGAGGCATTGGCATGAACCAGTTTGATGTAATCCGCCGCCCGATCATTACGGAAAAGGGTGTCGACAAGAAGGAGAGCGATCGCACGCTCACCCTGGAAGTGCACGTTGAGGCCAACAAGACGCACATCCGCCAGGCCGTCGAAAAGCTGTTTTCGGTGAAGGTGGAAGAGGTCCGCACGGCGACGTTTGAAGGCAAGCTGCGCCGCCGCGGCCGCTTCTCCGGCTACCGTTCGGATTGGAAGAAGGCCTACGTGAAGCTGAAGGCCGGCGAGAAGATGCCGGAGTTCGCCGAAGTCTAGGCGCGGGAGGAAGACGAAGATGCCAGTAAAAACATTTAAACCGGTCACTCCCACGCGGCGCTTCACGACGGTGCTGAAGCGCGACGACCTGACCAAGGGCAAGGCGCCGGAAAAGGCTCTCACCAAAGGCAAGCGCAAATCAGGCGGCCGCACAAGCACGGGCCGCGTGGCCATGCGTTTCATCGGCGGCGGCCACCGCCAGTTGCTGCGCGAGGTCGATTTCAAGCGCGAGAAACACGGCGTTCCCGCCAAGGTCGCGGCCATCGAATACGATCCGAACCGCTCGGCCCGGCTTGCCCTGCTGCACTATGTGGACGGGGAAAAGCGCTACATCCTGGCGCCTGTCGGGATTCAGGTGGGCCAGACGTTGAACTCGGGTCCGGAAGCCGATATTCTCATCGGCAACTCACTGCCGCTGAAGAACATCCCCGCCGGTACGATTGTCCACAACGTGGAGTTGAGGCCCGGCAAGGGCGGCCAGATGGCACGTTCGGCCGGCGCGCAGGTGCAGCTGGTTTCCAAGGAGGGCGATTACGTCCTGCTGAAGCTGCCCTCTGGTGAAGTTCGGCGGGTCTTGGCAACCTGCATGGCCACCATTGGCCAGGTGGGCAATCTCGACCACGAGAACGTCAGCCTGGGCAAGGCCGGACGCACGCGCTGGTTGGGCAAGCGACCGCACAACCGCGGCGTTTCGATGAACCCGGTGGACCACCCGCATGGCGGCGGCGAAGGCCGCACCTCGGGCGGACGCCACCCGGTGACGCCGTGGGGCCAGCCGACACGCGGCTTCAAGACGCGCAACAACAAGCGCACCGACAAGTTCATCGTGACGCGGAAGAAGAAGGGATAGGGACGAGAAGCCATGGGCCGTTCACTGAGCAAAGGGCCGTTCGTCGACGATCATCTGGCCAAGAAGATCGAGGCGCTGAACGCGGCCAACGACAAGAAGGTGACCCGCACCTGGTCGCGGCGCAGCACGATTCTGCCGGACTTCATCGGGCACACCATCGCCGTGCACAACGGCAAGAAGTTCATTCCGGTGTATGTCACCGAGAATATGGTGGGCCACAAGCTGGGTGAGTTTTCCCCCACGCGCACGTTCAAGGGCCACGCGGCCAAGGCGTCCGACAAGGGCGGCAAGTAAGAGGAGTGATCGACATGGTTGCCAAAGCCGAAGCCCGATACGTCAGCATCTCCCCGCAAAAAGCGCGCCTGGTCATCGACCTCATCCGCGGCCAGAAGGTGGACCACGCCCTGGTGCTGCTGCAGGCCATCAACAAGCGCATCGCCCCGTCCGTGGAAAAGCTCCTGCGCAGCGCCGTCGCCAACGCCGAGAACCGCTCGAGCGATGTCGACGTGGACAAGCTGATCGTGAGCGAAGCCTACGTCAACGAAGGGCCGCGCCAGAAGCGCATCCGCCCCGCGCCGATGGGCCGCGCCTACCGCTACCAGCGCCGCACCTCGCACATCATTGTGAAAGTGTCCGAGAAGGAATAGGGAACTCATGGGTCAGAAAGTTCATCCGTACGGATTCCGGCTGGGGGTCACCAAGACCTGGCGGTCGAGGTGGTTCGCCAAGCAGGACTACGCCAAGTTGCTGCGCGAGGACCTCGAGCTGAAGGAAGAGTTGCTGAAGCGGCTGAAGTCGGCCGGCGTGAGTTCGGTGGAGATGGACCGCCCTGGCAACAAGCTGCGCATCACGATCCACACCTCGCGGCCCGGCATCATCATTGGCCGCAAGGGCGCCGAAATTGAAAAGCTGAAGAGCGAACTGGCCAAGAAGACCGGCCGCGAAGTGTTCATCGACATTCAGGAAGTGCACAAGCCGGAGCTGGATGCCCAACTGGTGACCGAGTCGATCGCGCTGCAGTTGGAAAAACGCGTGGCCTTTCGCCGCGCGATGCGCAAGGCTGTCGATTCGGCGCTTCGTTTTGGCTGCCGTGGGATCAAGGTGCGTGTGTCGGGCCGACTGAACGGCGCTGAAATCGCCCGCACGGAATGGTACCTGCAGGGCCAGTTGCCGCTGCACACTCTGCGCGCCGACATCGACTACGGGTTTGCCGAAGCCAACACGACCTATGGCGTGATCGGCGTCAAGTGCTGGGTGTACAAGGGTGAAATTCTCGACGGCCAGCTGCGCGCAGGTCTCGGCCGCGATCCGGAACCGCGCCGCGCGCGGCGCCCGGACCGCGACAACCGTGACCGCCGGCCTGGCGATCGCGGACCTGGTGATCGTGGCCC
>JAFLBB010000294.1 GCA_017304135.1 Acidobacteriota bacterium
CTCGCCGGCCCACCCCGCCGGCCCCCATGCCACCCTCGAATCGCGAGCGCACACACGGCTTCGCCCAACCGCGCCCGCCCCGAGGATTCACCATGGCAAAGAACCGCCTCTCCAACCGCGCCGCCCGCCGCGCCGCCCAACAACAGGCCCAGCAGCAGGCCCAGCGCAGCACCTCGCAACCCGCCACCACTCCCGCCGCCCAAACCTCCGCTCCCCCGGCACAACCCGCTCCTCCCAACCCCGCCGACCCCATCGAAGCCGCCGCCCAACTCCTCGCCGCCGAATACTGCGCCAAAGGCAGTATCGAACTCTACTTCTGCCGCAAAATCGCCTCCGCCGAGATCACCTACAACTCCCTGCAAAACTCCATCAACACCCTCACCGACGAAACCGACCCCGACGCCCGAACCCGCGACCGCCTCACCCGCGCCCAATCCCGCGTCCTCCGCAACCAAACCACCGCCCTCAAGGAATTGAAGGCCCTCCAGGACCGCCGCAACCTCATCGAGCGCTTCCCCGCCCAAACCAAGGACTGCCTCCCCCTCGCCGACCACACCCCCTTTGTCGGAGACGCCCCCAAAATCCGCGCCCTCCACCCCATCCTCAACGGCAAACTCCGCTCCCCCAAGGACCACACCCCAGTCAAAAACACCCCCGCCGCCAAACGCACCCCACCCGACGTCATGTCCGACCTGGAGGCCCTCCTCAGCTCAACCCTCTAATCACTCACACCACACCAACAATCCCCGAAATGTAGCCGCGAGCCTAAGCGAGCCGGCCACCTCAAGGCGCCAGCCCCGCAATGCCTCTCGGCCGGAGGCCGCAAGGCCCGGGGCGGTTAGCCCCCGCGAATGCCCCGCGGTGAGCGGGCGGCTAGCCCCCGGAATCCGATACACTGTTCAGTTTTGGATGTTGCTCCAACTCCAGCAAATGGAAAAGCGGTTCGGCGGCGTCACCGCGCTCCGCTCCGGCACCCTCACCGTCCAGTCCGGCGAAGTCCATCTCCTCATGGGCGAAAACGGCGCCGGCAAATCGACGCTCATGAAAATCGTCGCCGGCATGTACCAGCCCGACGGCGGCGCCTTCCTCTGGCAAGGCCAGCCCGTCCGCCTCACCTGCCCCGCTGACGCCTCCGCCCTCGGCATCGCCATGGTCCACCAGGAATCCCTCCTGGCCCCCCACCTCACCGTCGCCGAAAACATTTTCTTAGGCAAACTCCCCTCCCGAGGTCCCGGCTTCGTCGACCGCCGCCGCATCCACGCCGAAGCCGCCCGCCTCATCGAGGCTCACAACTTCCCCCTCCAGGCCGGCTGGCGCGTCGACCGCCTCTCCCCCGCCGGCAAACAGCTCGTCGAAATCTGCCGCGCCATCCACCGCGGCTCCTCGCTCCTCATCTTTGACGAGCCCACCAGCTCCCTCTCCGAAGCCGAAACCCACGAGGTCTTCCGCATCGTCCGCACCCTCCGCGAACGCGGCACCGGCGTCATCTACATCACCCACCGCCTCGAAGAACTCCGCTCCCTCGGCGACCGCGTCACCGTCCTCCGCGATGGCGAAACCGTCCACACCGCCCCGCTCGCCGAATGCACCACCGAAGCGATCATTCAGCACATGGTCGGCCGCCCCGTCACCGCCATCTACACGCGCGAATCCCTCCCCATCGGCGAAGAACTCCTCCGCGTTGACCATCTCTCCGTCGCCCCTCTTCTCAAGGACATCAGCTTCTCCCTCCGCGCCGGCGAAATCGTCGGCCTCGCCGGACTCGTCGGCGCCGGCCGCACCGAGCTCTGCCGCGCCCTCTTCGGACTCGACCGCATCACCTCAGGCTCCGTCCATGTCGCCGGACGCCCCGTCTCCATCCGCTCCCCCCGCCAGGCCGTCGCCGCCGGACTCGCCCTCATCCCCGAAGACCGCCAGCGCACCGGCCTCACCACCGCCCTCCCCATCTCCCACAACATCACCCTCGCCCACTTCGACGAGGTCTCCCGCTACGGCTTCCTCAACCGCGCCGCCGAGCAATCGGTATCCCAGAAGTTCATTCAACAACTCCGCATCAAATGCGAATCCCCGCGCCAGCGCGCCGGACGCCTCAGCGGCGGCAACCAGCAAAAGGTCGCCATCGCCAAGTGGCTCGTCAAACAGGCTCGCGTCTTCCTCTTCGATGAGCCCACACGCGGCATCGACGTCGGCGCGAAAGTAGAGGTCTTCGAAACTATGGACGCTTTGGCCCGCGCCGGCGCAGCCATTCTCATGGTCAGCTCCGAACTGCCTGAACTCCTCCAAGTCCCCGACCGCATCCTCGTCATGCGCCAGGGCACGCTCACCGGCGAACTCCCCGGCCGCGCCTCCCAGGAAGCCATCATGCGCCTGGCCGCATTCGACAAGGAGCCCGCCGCATGATCCAACGCCTGCTTCCGTTCCTCACCCTGATCGCTCTGTTCGTCGGCCTCTCCATCGCCTCGCCCCACTTCCTCACTTCCACCAACCTCTCCAGCGTCGTCCGCCAAACCGCCGTCATCAACATCATGGCCCTCGGCATGACGCTCATCATCATCGGCGGCGGCATCGACCTCTCCGTCGGCTCCATCCTCGCCATGGGCGGCCTCATCGGCTCCATGGCCATGGAAAAGGGCGTCCCCATCGTCCCCGCCATCTTCATCGGCATCTGCACCGGACTCGTCTGCGGCTTCCTCAATGGCCTCATGACCACCCGCCTCCGCATCAACCCCTTCATCGTCACCCTCGGCACCCTCGGCATCTACCGCGGCGTCGCCCTCATGATCTCCAACGGACTCCCCGTCCACAGCCTCCCGCCCGCCTTCTCTTACCTCGGCGAAGGCACCATCTACGGCATCCCCTTCGTCTGGTTCCTCCTAGTCGTCTGCGCCGTCGCCGTCCACATCCTCCTCGAACACACCAAGCACGGCCGCTTCGTCTTCGCCATCGGCTCCAACCCCGACGCCGCCCTCTACGCCGGCATCTCCACCTCGTTCCACACCGTCACGGTCTATACCATCGGCGGCGCCCTCACCGGACTCGCCGGCATGATCGAAGCCTCGCGCCTCATGACCGGCCAGCCCACCGCCGGCCAAGGCTACGAACTCCAAGCCATCGCCGCCGTCGTCATCGGTGGAGGCAGCCTCCGGGGCGGCGAAGGCACAGTCATCGGCACCCTCGTCGGGGCCTTCATCATGGGCCTCCTCGCCAACGGCTCTGACCTATTGGGAATCTCCCCCTACTTACAACAAGCCATCATCGGCGCCGTCATCATCCTCGCCGTCGCCGTCGACGAACTCCGCAAACGCAGGCTAGGCTAACCGCTCACTGGCCCAACAGCGACCGCAGCAGCGGCCCCGCTTCCTGTTGCGGCAGCTTCAGGATCTGCTCGTACATCGCGATGCTGATCCGGCAAAACTTCGCGCGGTCCACCTCCGGGTTCCTCATCTCCTGCAGTACCTGCAGGTCGTCTCCGAAGCCCTCGCGCAGATGCGCGATCACCCCCTTCAACGACTCGTCCACGCGCGCCGCATCTTCAACCGGCGTGCCCTTTTTCGTACTCACCACCACCTCCCGCATCGCTGCGAACATCTCCTCCTTGCCTTGCTCCTTGCCCAGCACGACTGGGTGTTGTGCATCGGGCCTTAGGTAGTAGTAACAGTTGTCAGAATTCGATGCCTCCAACGATCGGAGCGTGAAGACGATTCTCTCTATGAACCTCACCACACTTTCATCGGAGCCGCGTGAGAGATAACCGGAGAAATGACGTGCCAGCAAGTCGCTGCCCGCCGACACTGCCTGCACCCGGTTGCCGCTCAAATATGCCTTCAACATCGCCGCCCGCAGCGGTGCCCGGAGTTCCGGCTTGTCCGCCAGGAGGATGCTGAACACCGGCTCCTTCGCTATGGCCTCGTCCAGTTCCCGTCCCTTCTGCCACTCATCCACTCGAGGCGAGACTGCAAGCCGCCCTACCTGAACGCCCAATACGACGACCACAATCATGACGAGCTGCCGCGTGCGCGCTGACAGACTTCCCGGCAATCCCTTGTACGCGACTAAGTACCCAATAAGTCCGGCAATCCCGCCACATAATGCGTCAGTAAGAATGGGGAGCATAACGCCCCATCATACGCCGCTGTCTCCCCGTCACCGCAAGCCAGGCAGCCACCGCCACCGCGTACGCGCCCGGTAGCGCACATGCTCCCCCCCAAACCGCTGCTCCAACTCCGCCTCTTCCTTCGCCACCCGCATCTCCGTCCCCAGCGCATACACCGCCAACGCCGCCAGCATCGTCCATCGCGCCGACGCCAGCAGCGCCGTCGCCATCACCAGCAGGAAGAACCCCAGGTACATCGGATGCCGCACCACCGCGAACGCCCCGCTCGTCACCAGCCCCGCACTGCCCGACCGCAGCGCCCACCAATACAACCCCGCC